>NZ_CP151473.1:3365888-3671878 GCF_048755855.1 Curtobacterium sp. L1-20
CGACACCCCGAGCCCGTTGTGACCCGGCAGCACGAGACCCGGCGTCCGTCCGCCGGGCACCACGACGTGAACACCGCGCGAAAGGCACGATGACGTGACCACAGCACCTGTCCTCGATCGCCCCACGGACGCGGCCGCCCCGCCCCGCCGGGCCCGCTCCTACCGGACCAGCGTCACCCGCGGCCAGGGCCGCAGCGGCTGGCTGTTCCTCGCCCCGTTCGGCCTGTTCTACGTGGCCTTCCTGCTCGGCCCGACGGTCTGGATGATCGTCTCGAGCTTCTTCAACACCTCGACCGTCCGCACCGGGCTCGGCAGCTTCGCCGGGTTCGCGAACTACGCCGAGATGCTCGGACGCTCCGACTTCTGGTCGTCGCTCTGGCACACGCTGCAGTTCACGCTCTACACGACGCCGCCGCTCGTCATCCTGGCGTTCGTCTTCGCCGTGCTGACGAACCGGATGAACCGCGGGCAGTGGTTCTTCCGCCTGGCGTTCTTCCTGCCGTTCATCCTGCCGTCGGCGACCATCTCGCTCATCTGGGTGTTCATCTTCACGCCGTCCACCGGTCTGTGGGCGAGCCTGCAGACGGCTCTCGGCATGACCCCGGGATCGGGCATGCTCTCGAGCCCGAACACGGCGATGATCGGTGTCGCCATCGCCACCGTCTGGTGGACCCTCGGGTTCAACTTCGTGCTGTACCTGGCGGGCCTGCAGGAGATCCCGCGCGAGCTGTACGAGGCCGCCGCCGTCGACGGTGCGTCGAGCTGGCAGCAGATCAAGTCGATCACGCTGCCGCTGCTCGGTCGGACGACGACGCTGGTCATCCTGCTGCAGATCATCGCGAGCCTGAAGATCTTCGACCAGGTGTACCTGATGACGAACGGCGGCCCGGGCATCTCGACCCAGGTCTCGCTGCAGCTCATCACCGGCGTCGGCTTCACCGACAACCGACTCGGTGCCGCATCCGCCGCGTCGGTGCTCCTGTTCATCGTGATCGTCGCGATCGCGGTCATCCGGCAGCTCGTCGAGCGCGCTGCCGCCAAGCGTGAGATCGGGGCCTGACATGACCGCCACGGAGAGCATCACCACCCGCCCCAGGGCCCGCAACGGCGTCTCCGCCGCCGCGCCCGCGAACGCCGCGAAGATCGGCGTCTCCGGCAGGGGCTTCAACACGGTGGCCGCGATCATCCTCACGGTGTTCGCGATCATCTGGCTCATCCCGAGCCTGTTCGCCCTGAAGACGTCGCTGTCGGACAACGGCGTCGCCGCCCTCGGCGCGAACGCGATCCTGTCGAACTGGAACCCGACCCTGCACTCGTACGCGTCGTTGTTCGGCGCCGGCGACATCTGGAACTGGTACCTCGCGAGCGCCATCACCAGCGTGGTCACGGCCGTGCTCACGGTGCTCTTCGCATCGATGGCCGCGTTCGCGCTGTCGCGGCTCGTGTTCCGCGGCCGGAACATCGCGTTCCTGCTGATCATCCTCGGGATCATGATCCCGACACAGGTGCTGATCATCCCGATCTTCCAGGAGCTCAACGCGGTCGGCCTGCTGAACACCTACTGGTCGGTGATCTTCCCGCAGGTGCCCGCCGTGATCGCGGTGTTCATCTTCAAGCAGTTCTTCGACGGCATCCCGAAGGAGCTCGAGGAGGCTGCGCGCATCGACGGCGCGAGCATCTGGAAGGTCTACTGGTCGGTGATCCTGCCGCTGTCGCGTCCGGTCATCGCCGCGGTGACGATCCTGACGTTCGTCGGTGTGTGGAACAACCTGCTGCTGCCGCTGTTCGTGCTGTCGAACCCGGACCTCATGACGATCCCGGTCGGGCTCGCCACGGTCCAGGGCAGCTTCGGTCAGCGCTACGCGGACATCCAGGCCGGGGCGATCCTGGCGGCGCTGCCGCTGATCATCCTGTACCTGATCTTCCAGCGACAGATCGTCGAGGGTGTGACCGGGTCCGGTCTCAAGGGCTGACGCCACCCCACGACGGACGGGAGGCGCGGTGCCGGCGGGCACCGCGCCTCCCGTCCGTCTCCTGGTCGCGACGCGACCCGGACGGCACGTCCGGTTCAGACGTGCGCGTGCTCGCGCGTCTCGTGCCTCCAGAACCCGGAGAAGGTGATCCGGGACTTCGGCAGGCCCGCGCGGTGCAGGTGCCGGCGGCCCTCGGTGGCGAGGGTCGACTCCCCCACGACGAACGCGTAGCCGCGGTCGTCCGACGGGACGTACCGCTGCAGCTCGGCGAGCGCGGCGCACCCCGGGACGGCCCGCGGATCGACCTCGTCGCGGATGATCCACGTCACGGTCACGCCGGCCGGGGCGTCCAGCTCGCGGACGTCGCCGGCGGTCGGGACCTCCTGGATGATGCGGCCGACGGTGTCGCGCGGCAGCGACGCGGCGATGCCCACGACGCCGGGAAGGCCCGTCTCCTCGGCGGCGATGACGACCTCGCTGGTGCCGTCCGGCACGTCGAAGATGCAGCCCTGGTCGAGCATCGCCAGTGCGTCGCCCGGCCGCGCGGCGCACGCCCAGATCGCGGCGCGACCCTCGGGCTCGCCGTCGCGGCCGGTGTGCACGACGAAGTCGACGTCGAGTTCGGCGACCTCGGGGCGGAACGCCGCGACCGTGTAGTTCGCGCAGTGCGGGCGGACGTCCTCGGGGATGGCGAGGAACGTCGGCCACCACTTCTTGCCGTCGAGGTCCGGCATCCGGAAGGCGTCCTGGTCCGGGCGCTGCACGAAGAGGCGGAACCAGTGGTCGAAGCCGAGGAACGGGAACTCGTGCAGGTCGTCCCCGGTGACGGTCACGCGCTGGATCGAGGGCGTGAGGCGCCGGGTCCGGAGCACGCGGGCACGGAAGAGCCGGGGGTTCTCGGGCAGGAGCCGCGGGGTCTTCGCCATGAGGCAAGGCTAACCTAAGATGGCTTCCGTGCCAGCCCCCTCCCCCGCCCTGGCGTCCACCCCGGACGCCCGTGTGCCCGACCGGACGGCCGCCCTCGGCGTCCACCGGGCAGCGGTCCGACGCCGGGTCCTCGTGCTCGTCGGGCTCGTCGCCGTACTCGTCGTCGTCGCGGTCGCGAGCATGCTCCTCGGCAGCAACCGGATCGGCGTCGACCAGGTGGTCGCCGGTCTCACCCGCACCGGCAGCAGCACCGACGAGGCGATCGTCTGGGGCTCGCGCATCCCTCGGACGCTGATCGGTGCCGCGGTCGGAGCGGCACTCGGCATCGCCGGACTCCTCATGCAGGGGCACACCCGCAATCCGCTCGCCGACCCCGGGCTGTTCGGCGTCTCGTCCGGGGCGGGCCTCGCGGTCGTCGTCGGTGTGTACGTCTTCGGTGTGACGAGCACCGGTGCCACGGTGTGGTTCGCGCTCGTCGGGGCGCTCGTGGCGAGCGTGGTGGTGTTCTCGGTGACGATCGCCGGCAGCGGGACCGCCAGCCCGGTGCCGTTGGCACTGGCCGGCGCAGCCGTGTCCGCACTCCTCGGAGCACTCACGTCGTTCGTGGTGCTCACCGACCAGGACTCGCTCGACGCCTACCGGCTCTGGGTCGTCGGGTCGCTCGCGGCACGGCAGCTGGACGTGCTCGGCGCAGTGTGGCCCTTCCTCGTCGCGGGCCTCGTGCTCGCGGTCGTGAACGTGCGCGCCCTCGACGCGCTCGGGCTCGGCACCGACCTCGCGAAGGGGCTCGGCGAGAACGTCCTCGTCGCACGGCTCGTCGGGCTCGGCGGCATCACCCTGCTCGCCGCGGGGGCCACGGCGGCGGCCGGGCCGATCGGCTTCGTCGGACTCACGGTGCCGCACGTCGCCCGGGCCCTGGTCGGGACCGGCCACCGGTGGACGCTGCCGGTGTCGGCGATGGTGGGCGCGGCGCTCGTCCTGCTCGCCGACGTCGTCGGGCGCCTGATCGGCGGGTTCTCGGAGGTCGAGGTCGGCATCGTCCTCGCGGTGATCGGTGGGCCCGTGTTCGTCGCGGTCGCCCGCCGTCGGTCGCTGGTGTCGCTGTGAGCGCCGGCACGACGGACGCCGGCACCGGCGGGCCGACCGCCCGCACCGGCACGCCGTCCGGCACGACCACCGCCCCCGGCCGCCGCGGGATCGTCCTCGGGCCCGTCGGCCTCGCCTGGCGGCCCCGCGTCCTCTGGTACACGGTCGGGGCGATCGGCGCCGTCCTCGTCCTCGTCGTCCTCGGCGTCGCGATCGGGTCGACGTGGATCGCGCCCGCGACGGTCGTGCGGTCCCTGCTCGGGCTCGAGACCGGCCCGGACGCCTTCATCGTCCAGACCCTGCGGCTCCCCCGTGTCCTCACCGGCGCGCTGGTCGGCCTGACCCTCGGTGTCGCCGGCGCTCTCACCCAGACCTTCACGCGCAACCCGCTCGGGACCCCGGACATCATCGGGGTGACCTCCGGCGCGAGCGTCGGCGCGGTGGCCGCCATCGTGCTCGGCGGCGGCACCTACTCGGTGTCGTCGGTCGTGCTCGGCGGCGGCATCCCGGTCGCGGCGACGATCGGTGCCCTCGCGGCGGCGTTCGCCGTCTACGGACTGGGCTGGCGCGGCGGCGTGCAGAGCTACCGTCTCGTGCTCGTCGGCATCGGCGTCAGCGCCACCCTCGACGCGGTGACCAGCTACCTGCTCGTGCGGGCGAAGATCACCGTGGCCGCGGCGGCCGCGCAGTGGCTCGTCGGCAGCCTGTCGAGCACGTCGTGGTCGAGCGTCTGGCCGTTGCTCGTCGTCGCGGCGGTCGCGGTGCCCCTCGCACTCGCGACGAGTGCTGCACTCGGGATCGGGCAGCTCGGCGACGAGGTCGCGACCGGTGTCGGCCTGGCCGTGCAACGTCACCGGCTCATCGTGATCGTGCTCGCGGTCGTGCTCACCGCCGCGGCGGTCGCAGCGGCCGGACCCGTCGGGTTCGTGGCGTTCGTGGTGCCGCAGATCGGGCTCCGGCTGGCCGGCACGAACCGCCCGCCGCTGCTGCTGGCCGGGGCCCTCGGGGCCGTGCTCGTGCTCGCCGCCGACCTGCTCGCGCGTTCCGCGTTCCCCTGGCAGGTGCCGGTGGGGATCATCACCACCGTGATCGGCGCGCCGTACCTGATCTGGCTCCTCATCCGTCACCGCAAGGAGATGTCCCGATGACCGTCACCCCCGTGCTCGAGGCCCGCGGCCTGTCCGTCGGCTACGACAAGCACCCCGTCCTCACCGACCTCGACCTCCGGATCGAGCGGGGCACCGTGACGACCTTCCTCGGGGCGAACGGCTGCGGGAAGTCGACGCTGCTCAAGGCCTTCGGCCGGGTCCTCAAGCCGCAGGCGGGCGAGGTCCACCTCGACGGCGTCCCCATCCGCAAGGAGCCGAACCGTGCGGTGGCGCGGAAGCTCGCGATCCTCCCCCAGTCCCCCGTGGCCCCGGCCGGTACGAGCGTGCTCGACCTGGTGATGCGCGGCCGCAACCCGCACCAGTCCTGGGCGAAGCCGTGGACCGCGGACGACGCCGACGTCGCCGAGCAGGCGATCGCCGCCACCGGCCTGACCGAGGTCGCGCACCGCGACGTCGCGAGCCTGTCCGGTGGGCAGCGGCAGCGTGCCTGGATCGCGCTGGTCGTCGCGCAGCAGGCGGAGACGCTGCTGCTCGACGAGCCGACGACCTACCTCGACCTCGCGCACCAGCTCGAGGTCCTCCGGCTCGTCCGACGGTTGAACCGCGAGCAGGGGTCGACCGTCGTGATGGTCCTGCACGACCTGTCCCTCGCCGCGCGGTACTCGGACCGCCTCGTCGTGCTGCACGACGGCGGTGTCGCAGCCGACGGCACACCGGCCGAGGTGCTCACCCCGGCGCTGCTCGAGCACGCGTTCGGTCTCCACGCCCGTGTCCTCGCCGACCCGGTGACGGGCGCTCCGATGATCGTCCCCGAGGCGGACGAGCACGACCTCGGCCGGGCCGGAGCAACCGAGCGCGTACTGGCGACCGCGGCTGACTTAGGTTAGCCTCTCCTAACGTGAAGACTCCCCGTCGCGGCTCCCTCCGAGTCGCCCTCGTGACCTCCGTGGCCGTCTCGGCCCTCCTCCTCACCGGCTGCTCCAGCGCGGACGGCTCCGGCGACGACGGCAGCTCCGGCTCCGGCTCCGGCGGCGCTGCCGACAAGGCCTGGTCCTACGAGGACGCCACCGGCACCACCGTGAAGGTCGACCACACCCCGAAGCGCGTCGTGGTCCTGAACGACATCGCCATCTCGTTCGTCGAGTACGGGCTGAAGCCGGTCGGTACCTTCGGCCAGCTCACCATGGCGAAGGACGCACGCTTCACGGGCCTCGACACCGACGGCATCGCCCAGCTCGGCACCGGCTACGGCGACATCGACCTCGAGCAGCTCGCGGCGCTGAAGCCGGACCTCGTCGTGACGTCCGTGTACCCGAAGGACGAGAAGGGCACGCTCGACACGACGCAGCCCGGCTACGGCTTCAAGGACAAGGAGCAGGAGAAGCAGATCGAGGCCATCGCGCCGGTCGCCCAGGTGAAGTGGGGCGGCAAGGGCGAGGACGTCATCGAGGACATCGCGGACCTGGCCGAGTCCCTCGGGGCGAAGGAGTCGACCGTCGAGAAGACCGAGCAGCGCTTCGACGCCGCGCGTGACGAGCTCGAGAAGGTGACGAAGGAGAAGGACCTGTCCGTCGTCTCCATGTACGCGGACGGCGACGGCGCGTACGTCACGCGCCCCGCCGACGAGCCGACCCTGCAGATGTACGAGTCGTTCGGTGTCGACCTCGTCGACCCGAAGCCGAAGGGCTTCTACTGGGGCATCTACTCGTGGGAGAACGCCGGGCAGATCAGCGGCGACGTGCTGCTGCTCTCGCAGCAGGGCTACCAGGTCGCCGACCTCGAGAAGCAGCCGACCTTCGCGGACAACGCCGCCCTGCGGGCGGGCCAGGTCCACAGCTGGACCTTCCCGGCCCTCGACTACGCGTCGCAGGCCGACTACATGACGAAGCTCGCTGGCTGGCTCGAGGACAGCAAGCAGCTGTCGTAGACGCGACGGTCCTGCACGACGGGAGGCGCGGTGCCGGCTGGCACCGCGCCTCCCGTCATGCGATCGGTCGGCGCGCCCCGCGCGGCGCTCCGCGTCGTCGCCGAGCGGGGCGCGATCGTCCGTCACAGGGTCACGTCCGGAGCGTCAGCCGACCGCCAGCGCCGCGTTCACCCCCGTCTGTGCCTGCCGCCACACCGCCGCGCGGGTGCCGGCGTAGCTGCCCTCGCCACTGGAGTGGGAGCGCAGGTTCGCCTTCCCGCCGTCGGTGTTCCCCTGCCAGTACGCCGTCACCGCGCGCGAGGTCCCGCCGACGAGCCAGATCTGGTCCGCCGCGTCGGTCGTCCCGGTCTTGCCGAAGAGCGTCGCCCCGTCCGGGGTCTGTCCCCCGTCCGCGGTCCCGCCGTGGAACGCGCCGCCCATCACGGCGAACGCGGTGTCCGCGACCGCCGCGGGCACGGCCTGCCGGCACGCCCGTGGCTGACCACCGAGCTCCTCGCCGCGCCGGTCGGTCACCTGGTCGATGACGACGGGGGCGCAGTACCGGCCGTGGTCAGCGACCCCGGCGTAGGCGGCCGCCATGGTCAGCGGCGCGATGCTGGTCGTCCCGAGCACCGCTGCCGGGTTCGCCGGCAGGTCGCCGCCCCGCGCGGGGTGCACGCCGAGTCGCGCGGCGACGTCGCGGATGTCGCACAGGTCGAGCTGCGCCGCCATCGACGAGTAGGCGGCGTTCACGGACTGCGCCGTCGCGTTCCGCACGGAGTACATCCCCCGCTGCCCCGGTGAGTCGTTCTTCGGCGTCCACGCGCGCTCGATGGTCTGCCCGCACTGCGTCCACGTCGTCTGGGTGTGCCGCGTGCCGTCCACCATCGCGTCCGGGCTCCTGCCCGACGCGAGCCACTGCAACAGGGTGAACATCTTGTACGTCGAACCGACCTGGAAGCCGTTCGAGCCGCCGTACGCCCGATCGGTCGCGTAGTTGAGCGACGTCGCGGTCGCGGGTGCGGCGTCGGACCGGTCGTAGTCGGTGTTCTGCGCCATCGTGAGCACACGACCGGTCCCGGCCTCGACCGTGTCGAGCGTCGCGCCGAGCGCGAACCGTGACTCGGTGTTCGGGTCGTACCGGTCCAGCAGCGCCTTCTGCTCCGCGTTGCGGTCGAGGTCGAGCGTGGTCTGGATGCGGTAGCCGCCGGTCCGCCAGGCGTCCGCTCGCCGTTCCTCGGTCGGGCCGAGCTGCGGCAGCTCCTTCGCCACGCGGACCGCGAAGTCGCAGAAGTACTCGGCACCGCGAGCGACCGCCTCGCACCCCTGCTGCGGCGGCGTGAGCCGGACGTAGTCGGCCGGCTCCGACGCGACCGCCTCGGTCAGCTCGGCTCCGGTGAGGTGCCCCTGCTCGTGCATCGAGCGCAGGATGACGTCGCGGCGGGCGACGTTGTCGGCGTGGTGCGCGGCCGTCGAGAGGTCCCGCCGTTCGGGCCACTGCACGATCGCGATGAGCGACGCCGCCTCGGCCGGGGTGACGTCGGACGCGTCCTTGCCGTAGTAGTGCTGCGCGGCGGCCTGCACCCCGTAGGTCTGGTCGCCGAAGTAGGCGATGTTGAGGTAGGCGGCGAGGATCTCCCGCTTCGAGTACTCCTTCGCGAGCCCGATCGCGAGCTTCATCTCGCTCAGCTTCCGGTTCGCGGAGCGCTCCGTCGCCTCCTCGGTCGCGGCGGCGCGTTCAGCCTCGGTCGGCAGCTCGCTCGCCTGCTGGATCTTGATGTTGCGGACGAGCTGCATCGTCAGCGTCGAGCCTCCGGACCCACCCTTCCCCTTCGCGGCGACCACGCTCACGAGCGAACGGACCATCGACTGCGCGTCCACCCCGCCGGTCTCGTAGAAGCGCCTGTCCTCGCCGTCGACCGCGGCGTGCTCGAGGTGGTCGCTGATCCGGTCGAGCGGGAGCTCCTGCCGGTTCTGGTCCCAAACGTTCGCCAGCAGCACCGGCTTCCCACCGCGGTTCGCCCACACCTCGTTGCGCTGCGGCAGCTCGCCGATGCGGATGTACTCCGGCAGGGAGTCGAACACCCCGATCGCCGACGTGGTCCCGACCCCGGCCACCGCCAGCACCGGCGTCACGCCGACCCCGACCAGCAACCCCGCGAGCACGCTGCCCCCCACGAAGCCGAGCGCGGCTCCCCCTGCACGTCGGATCGTCATCGTGTGGTCCTCCCCCTCGTGGCCGTCCACCGCTCCTGCGGTTCCCGGAGCGTCCCAGTCCTGTTCGGACGACCGCCGGGACTCCTCCGCAGAACTCCGGCACGTCCGCTGGGAAGTGTCCGAGTCGGTACGGATCGTTACCGAGCTCGGGCCCTGCGGCCGATGACGCCGGCGGTCGAGGCGGTCGGTGGCGCGTCGACGACCGGCCGCCGACCGCGACGGTCCCGCTCGGTGACCTTCCTCGTCACGGACGGCACCCGGGCTACGGTGGGGTGATGACGCAGGCGGGGTGGCGCGAGGACGTCCTCGGCGCGCCGTTCGAGCGCCTCGAGCTCCCGCTGGGCGAGGACGCCGAAGGGCCGGTCGTGGCCACGCTCGTCCGTCGCCGCCGCTCCCCCACCGACCTGCTCCTCCACGCCCACGGCCCCCTGCACGGTGTCGACGTGCTGTACGTGCACGGCTGGTCCGACTACTTCTTCCAGGTCGAGCTCGCCGAACGGCTGGAGGCGCTCGGCGCCCGGTTCCACGCGCTCGACCTCCGGAAGTACGGTCGCAGCCTCCGCCCGCGCCAGACCCCCGGTTTCGTCGACGACCTGAGCGTGTACGACGAGGACATCGCCGCTGCCCTCGACGCGATCTCGGCAGAGCACCGCGGCGGCCCGCGCCGTCGTCTCGTGCCGATGGGCCACTCCACCGGTGGCCTGACGCTCTCGCTGTGGGCGGCCCGCCACCCGGATCTCGTCGACGGACTCCTGCTGAACAGCCCGTGGCTCGAGTTCCAGGCCAACGCCGTCGGTCGCGCACTCGTCGCGCCGGTCATCAAGCTCGGCGCCCGGCGGAACCCGCTCGCCCCGCTGCCGGCGGTCGACCCGGGCTTCTACACCCGCTCCGTCTCGGCCTCCGGCGAGGGGTCGTGGACGTACGAGCAGCAGTGGCGGCCGGACCGGGGCTTCCCACTCCACCCGGGCTGGCTCGCCGCGGTGTTCGACGGGCAGGCGACCGTCGAGGCGGGTCTCGGGCTCGAGGTCCCGGCGCTCGTCATGCTCAGCGACAAGAGCATGCTGCAGCCCCGGTGGGACGACGGTATGACCCACGCGGACGTCGCCCTGAACGTCGACGTGGTCGCACACCGTGCGCTGTCCCTCGGGAGCGAGGTGACCGTGCGCCGCCTGCACGGTGCCCTGCACGACGTCGTCCTGTCCGCGCCCGAGGTCCGCGCGCACGCGTACGACGCGATCACGCGGTGGGCCACCACCCTGCGTCCGTGACGAGCGCGCCACTACGGTGGAGTGCGTGACCGGGGGACAGCACGACGACCGAACGACCATCCGACTCGTCCGCGCGGACCCGACGGGCGACGACCGTGACGCCCTCGTCGCGTTCCTGAGCGGGGAGGAGTTCCCGTTCCACGTCCGGCGCACCATCAGCGCCGGCGACGCCGCGGCAGCCGTCGACTCCGGGTCCTTCCGCGACGACGACCACGACACGTCCTGGCTGGAGCACTCCGACCTCGGCCGGATCGGCATCGTCCGGCTCGAGGACCTCGGCGACCCGGTGCCGCTCTTCGACCTGCGCATCGCCGGACGCTTCCGCGGGCAGGGGCTGGGACTCCCCGCGCTCCGCGCCGTGACCGACCACGTCTTCCGCACGATGCCCGACGTGACCCGCTGCGAGGGACAGACGCGCGAGGACAACACCGCGATGCGACGCGTCTTCGTCCGCGCCGGTTGGGTGAAGGAGGCGCACTACCGCGAGGCGTGGCCGGTCGAGGGCGCGCGACCCGTCGCCTCGGTCGGCTACGGCGTCCTGCGGCGTGACTGGGAGCAGGGCACGACGACCCCGGTCCCCTGGGACGACGACGCGCTCACGCGGGCCGACTGAACAGGTTCACGAGGGTGCCGTCCGGGTCGCGGAAGAGGGTCGACCGGTTCCCCCACGGCATGGTCGTGGGCGGCAGCACCACGTCGTCGAGGTCGGCGCGCAGCCGCTCGTAGGACGCGTCCACGTCGTCGACGAGGAACTCGACGACGAGCGAGCCCGCGGACCTCGCCGCCGGCGCGTCGGCTCCGAGCGCGGCGACGGTCGCCGGCGTGGCGAGCGCGAGGACGGCTCCGGCCGTGACGACCTCGGCGAACACCGGGGCCGGGCGACGGGCCGTCGTCCCCGTGACGCGCTCGTAGAACGCGACCATCCCGTCGAGGTCGTCGGTGATGATCCGGATCGATGCGAACTCCATGGCGTGCCTTCCCGCGCGGCCACCGTGACCGCGCGGACCGAGCTTCTCCACCCACGGCGACACCGTCCTGTCGGTGTTCGCCCGATCAGGGGTCGAGCACCGGCCGGAGCACGCCGTACGGGATGTCCAGTTCGTCGATCCGGACGACCCGCGGTGGCGGAACCTCGTCGGTGACCGCGACCTCGAGCACGCGGTCCCCGCGGAAGACCCGGACGCCGTCGCGCAGCCGGCACCACGCGACGAGGTACCAGTCCTCGCCCTTGCCGATGTACCCGAGGGGCTCGACGGTCCGCTCGGACGCGGCGCCCCGGGCGTCGCGGTACCGCATCCGGACGACGCGTCCGCTGGTCAACGCACCGGCCAGCGCCGTCGGGGCCGGTGCACGGTCGCCCGCCTCGAGCAGGTGCACGCGCCGCGCCAGCCGCTCGGTGCGTCGCGCGTCGTCCTCCGTGAGGACCGCGGTCACCTTCCGGGCGGCGCTCCGGGCCGCGTCGCGGAAGGGCCCCGCGGCGAGCGTGCCGAGGCCGATGGCCACGGCGAGCGCCTCGTCGACGGTGAGCCCGAGCGGGGGCAGGGTGGCGCGGGCGTCGATCGTGTAGCCGCCGGACCGGCCGGGCTCCGCCCAGATCGGGACGCCGGCTTCCTGCAGCGCGCGCAGGTCACGCTCGACGGTCCTGGTGCTCACGCCGAAGTGCGCGGCCAGACTCGTGGCACTCCGTCGGCCGGGCGCTGCGGCCCGCAGCTCCTCCACCAGCGCGTAGAGACGGTCGGTCCGGTTCACGACGCGACCCTAGCGCTCAGGACACGCACCGGGACGGCCTGGAGGCGCGGTGCCGGCCCGCACCGCGCCTCCAGGCCGTCGTCGGGTGCGTCGTCAGGACCGCGACAGGCGCGTCACCGTGGCGTGGGCGCCGTCGGTGAGCAGCCCGTCGAGGGCGTCGCGGTACGCGGCGACGAAGCGTTCGTCGTCGACGAGGTCGCCGAACACCTGCCGGTTCGCGAGGAAGGCGAGGCGGTCGTCACGCTGGGTCCGTGCGGTGCGGGTGAGCTCGTCGGCGAGCCGGTCGACGACGGCGATCGGCTCGCCGGACTCGTCCGTGCCCTCGGCGTACCGCGCCCACGAGGCGACGATGCCCGCGGACAGGGTGACGGGGCCGCCGGTCGCCAGGTTCTCGCGCACGACGGGCAGGAGCCACTTCGGGATCCGGTCGCTCGACTCGGCGCACAGGCGGGCGAGGGTGTCGCGGACCTCCGGGTTCTGGAAGCGCTCGATCAGGGTGGCCTTGTAGTCCTCGAGGTCGATGCCGGGCACGGGGTGCAGGGTCGGCGTGCCCTCCTCGTCCATGTAGCGCCGGAGGAACGTGGCGATCGCGGGGTCCTGCGTGGCCTCGTGCGCGTACCGGTACCCGGACAGGTACCCGAAGTAGCACAGGCCCTGGTGACTGGCGTTGAGGAGCCGGAGCTTCATGAGCTCGTACGGCTCGACGTCGTCGACGAGCTGCACGTCGGCGTGTTCGTACGGCGGCCGACCGGCGGGGTGGTCGTCCTCGAGCACCCACTGGAAGAACGGCTCCGCGACGACCGGCCAGGCGTCCTCGATGCCGAGCTCGTCGCGCACCCAGGCCCGGTCCTCGTCGGCGGTGACCGGGGTGATCCGGTCGACCATCGAGTTCGGGAAGGACACGTGCTCGTCCATCCAGTCCCCGAACGCCGGGTCCTGCAGCCGGGCGTAGGCGGTGAACATCTCCCGCGCGACGTGGCCGTTGCCCTGGATGTTGTCGCACGACATCACCGTGAACGGCGGCAGGTCGCGGTCCCGTCGGCGTCGCAGGGCCTCGACGATCAGGCCGAAGACGGTGCGAGGCGGGCCGTCGCCACGCAGGTCGGCGACGACGCCGGCCTCGTCGGCGACGAACTCCCCCGTGACGTGGTCGAAGTTGTAGCCGCCCTCGGTGATCGTGAGGCTGACGATCCTGGTGTCCGGGTGCGCCATCTTCTCGACGACGGCGTCCGGGTCGTCGACGGCGAGCATGTAGTCGACGATGCTGCCGACGACCCGGGTCTCACGGGTCCCGTCGGGGTGCTTGAGCACGAGCGTGTAGAGGCCGCCCTGCTCCGCCATCGTCGTCGCCATCCGGCGGTCCTGCTCGAGGACCCCGACTCCGCAGATGCCGTACTCGCGTGCCCGTCCCTGCCGCAGCAGCCGGTCGACGACCATCGCCTGGTGCGCGCGGTGGAAGCCCCCGACGCCGAAGTGCACGATGCCGGCGGTGATCCCGTCGCGGTCGTAGGTCGGGACGGCGACGCCGCTCGCGGCGATCTCGTCGAGGGTCTCCGGGGACAGGCGGACGGGCATCGGGTACTCCTTCGTACGGCGGACGGTGCTCGTGCCAGTCAACCACGCACAGGTGTGCTGAACGGAGTTTCCGACACCCGTCCGACCGCTGGACGGACGGGGGACGAACCTGAAGATGCTCTCCCAGAAGGTGCACCGAGTGCATCGATGCACCTAGTGTTGGCGGACGTGACCCTCTCCGTCGACCGCCGTGCCGCGCTCAAGGCGAAGCACCGTGCGGCGATCCTGCAGGCCGCACGCGACCTCGTCGAGGAACGCGGCGGCCGTGAGTTCAGCGTCGACGACCTCGCCGCACGCGCCGACATCGCACGGCGCACGGTGTTCAACCACTTCGGCTCACTCGACGAGGTCCTGCTCGCCGTCTGCGAGCAGGAGCTCTCCGTGATCATCGACCGGTTCCTCGCCGACATGGGGAAGACCCCGATCGGCGACGGCAGCCGGGCGTCCATGTTCGACGAGCTCGAGTCCGCCGCGCGCGGCGCCGACCTGGCGTCCGCGATCTCGAGCATGTCCCGGATCCTCGGCGATCCGGGCACGGACGACCCGAAGGCCGCGGTCCTCACCCAGACCGCGTTCGCGCGGGTGACCGAACGCCTCCGCGACGAGGTCGCCCGGCGCTACCCGGCGGCCGACCCCCTCGACGCAGCGCTCCTCGTCGAGTCGCTGATGAGCGGCATCGTCGTCATCGCAGAGCACTGGCTCGCCACGTCCGGGCCGGCCATCGACGAGCGGTCGGTCGCCGCCTGGGACGCCCTGCTCGCCCGGCTCGTGCACAGCGTCCGCAGCGGCTACATGCCCACCGACTGACACCTCCTCCTGGGGTCCACCGGCGCACCCCGCACCTCCACAGCACCTGACACGAAGGGAACACAGGCAACCGCATGGCCGGTCTCCTCTACCGTCTCGGACGGTTCTCCGCACGACGCCACTGGCTCGTGATCATCACCTGGGTGGTGATCATGGCCGTCGCCGGTGTCACCTACACCCTGTTCGCGGGCACGATCTCGTCCTCGATCACGATCCCGAACACCAAGACCAGTCAGGTGCAGGACGAACTGGCCGACAAGTTCCCGTCCGCGAACGGCGGCAACGGGACGATCGTCTTCGAGACGAAGAACGGCAAGGCGTTCACCGACCAGCAGAAGTCCGACGTCGACGACTTCCTGCAGAAGATCGAGAAGCTCGACGGTGTGAAGGGCGCGACGAGCGGCTTCACGACGCAGCAGCAGCTCGACGACGGCCGGCAGAAGATCACCGACGGCGAGGCCAAGATCGCCGCACAAGAGGAGCAGATCAGCTCCGGACAGGCGCAGATCGACTCCGGCAAGCAGCGCATCGCCGCCGGACAGGCGCAGATCGACGCGCAGAAGCAGCAGGTCGCCGCCCTGACCGGAGCCGCCCAGAGCGCCGCCCAGGCCCAGGTCGACGCGGCGCAGCAGCAGCTCGACGCGCAGCAGCAGACGCTCGACGCCTCGCAGCAGAAGCTCGACGACGGCAAGACGAAGCTCTCCGACGCGAAGCAGGAGCTCGACGAGAACGGGCGACTGCTCGACCTGTCGAAGGACATCCGGTTCGTCTCGTCCGACGGCAGCGCCGCGATCGGCACGGTGCAGTTCACCAAGTCGACCTTCGAGGTCCCCGCGGACACGAAGACCGCCATCGCGGACGACGCCGACTCCGCCGACATCAGCGGTGTGGAGGTGTACGTCTCGAACGACATCGCCCAGGGCGTCCCGTCCATCCTCGGACCCGGGGAGATCGTCGGCGTGATCATCGCCGCGCTCGTGCTCTTCCTGATGCTCCGCACGATCATCGGTGCCGCGATCCCCCTCGTCAGCGCCGTGCTCGGCGTCGGCGTCGCCTCGCTCGCCTCGCTCTCCTTCTCGGGCCTCGTCGAGTTCATCTCGGTCACCCCGGTGCTGGGGGTGATGCTGGGCCTGGCGGTCGGCATCGACTACTCGCTCTTCATCCTGAACCGGCACCGGACCCAGCTGAAGCAGGGCATGCCCGTGCACGAGTCCATCGGGCTCGCGAACGGCACCTCCGGCAACGCCGTGGTCTTCGCGGGCGCGACCGTCATCGTCGCCCTGCTCGCCCTCAACATCACGGGCATCCCGTTCCTCGGGCTGATGGGGACCGTCGGCGCCGTCGCGGTGTTCTTCGCCATCTGCATCGCCACGTCCTTCACCCCGGCGCTGCTGTCGCTCATCGGCATGCGCATCCTGCGCCGCAAGGAGCGGGAGCGGATCGGCAACACGGACTCGACCCGCGTCCCGAACAAGCCGATGTCGACGTGGCGCGCGATCGTCACGCTCGTCGCGGGCATCGCCGTGCTCGGCACGATCGCCCTGCCTGCCACGCAGATGCGCCTCGGTCTGCCGACCGGCGCGTCCGAGTCGGTCGACTCCAGCCAGTACAAGGCGTACAAGGCGCTCGACGACCAGTTCGGTGCCGGCCAGAACGGGCCCCTCCTCGTCGTCGCGACGCTGCCGAAGGCCGTCAGCAAGGACGACGTCACCGCGACCGAGGTCACCATCGGTGAAGCCATCGCGGAGAACGACGACGTCAAGGCCGTGCTCCCGATCGGTGCGTCGAAGGACCGCGACATCATCGCGTTCCAGGTCAAGCCCGCCGGCGGTCCGGACAGCGTCTCCACCGAGACCCTGGTGAAGGACCTCCGGACGAAGGACGTCACGGTCGACGACGGCACGGCGACACTCGGCGTCGCGGGCAACGCGTCGGCGAACATCGACGTGTCCGAGAAGCTCGCGAACGTGCTGCCGCTCTACCTCGTGGTCGTGGTCGGCCTGTCGCTGATCATCCTCATCGTCGTGTTCCGGTCGTTCCTCGTGCCGATCACCGCCACCGCCGGGTTCATCCTGTCCGTGCTGGCGTCGTTCGGTGGCCTGACCGCGATCTACCAGTTCGGCTGGCTCGGCTCGGTCTTCGGGGTGCACGACCCGGCCCCGATCCTGAGCTTCCTGCCCATCATCGAGATCGGCATCCTGTTCGGTCTGGCGATGGACTACCAGCTGTTCCTGGTGTCCGGCATGCGCGAGGCGTACGCCCACGGCGCCAGCGCGAAGGTCGCCGTCCAACGCGGTCTGCACGCGGGTCGCGCGGTGGTCACGGCGGCCGCGATCATCATGATCTCGGTCTTCGCGGGCTTCATCTTCTCGGACTCGTCCACGATCAAGCCGATCGGCTTCGGTCTGGCGTTCGGTGTGCTCATCGACGCGTTCGTCGTGCGCATGCTGCTCATCCCGGCGGCGATGCACCTGCTCGGGACGAGCGCCTGGTGGTTCCCGAAGTGGCTCGACCGGATCGTGCCGGACGTCGACGTCGAGGGCGCCAAGCTCGAGCGCTCGCACCCGGACGACCGGTCGGAGCGCGGGGAGCACCACGGCTCGCACGCGGCCCCCGTCGAGCCGGACGCGAACCCGCACGAGGGGCACACGCCGACGCACCGCGCGTAGGCACGGCGACCCCGCACCCCGGAGGCGCGGGCCGATCCCCAGGGGTCGGCTCGCGCCTCCGTGCGTCGCGGGGGGGGTGCCTGCCTTCCGCCCACCTCCTGATCCTTCGCGCACGAACGGTAGAGTGAGGGGATGACCGAGACCGACGTCGACCCGCTCGCCCTCGACCGGCAACTCTGCTTCGCACTCGCCGCCACCAGCCGGAGCGTCATCGGCCTCTACCGCGACCTGCTCGACCCGATGGGCCTGACCCACCCGCAGTACCTCGTCATGCTCGCGCTCTGGGAGCAGGGCCCCCGCTCCGTCCGCGCCATCGCGCACGAGCTCCGGCTCGACTCCGCCACGTTGAGCCCGCTGCTCAAGCGCCTCGAAGCCTCCGGGTACGTCCGCCGCTCCCGGAGCACGACCGACGAACGCCAGCTCGAGGTGTCCCTGACGACCGCCGGTCGAGCCCTGCGCGAGCGCGCCCGCGCCGTGCCGGTCGCCGTGGCAGATCGTCTCGGGTGGCCGCTGGGCCGTCTCGAGGCACTGAAGGACGAGCTCACCGAACTCCTCGGCCGGGTCGACGCTCTGTGATCGGGATTTCATTCGTGGCAGAATGATTCGTGTACGAACGAAAGGACGGACCGTGGGTCGCTTCGGGCAGTGGTACGAACGGTGGAACAGCACCCTCATCGCGAAGATGGGTCCGTCGCAGATCGGTGCAGGGCACCCCGAAGGTGTCGACGACCGCTCCGTCGACCGCGGGTGCCCCATCTGCGGGAAGCCCTTGTCACGGCACCAGGTCATCCGCCCCGAGGGGCAGGTCCGTTCCTCGACGCTCGTCTGCCCGCGCGACTGAGCGGGTCCGACCGCCGCGCCGAGGTCCGACGCGGCTCACCGGCGTCGCCCGCGGGGGAATTGCACGGAGCAACACGTCGTTCCCCTTGAGGTGAAGCTCTTCGAACCCGCCACCCTCGGCGCACTCCATCTGTCGAACCGCATCGTCATGGCCCCGCTCACGCGCACCCGTGCGGGCGAGCACGGCGTCCCGAACGACCTGCTCGTCGAGCACTACCGGCAGCGCGCCGGCCTCGGGATGATCATCACCGAGGGCACCTGGCCCGTGCAGGAAGGCCGCTCCTACGCCGGCCAGCCCGGCATCGAGACCGACGACCAGATCGCCGGGTGGCGCCGCGTCGCCGACGCGGTCCACGCAGCCGGCGGCACCATCGTCATGCAGCTCATGCACGGCGGTCGCGTCTCCCACACCGAGATCTCGCAGACGCCGCGCATCGTCGGCCCGTCCGCGGTCGCCGCCCCGGGCCAGACGCACCTGCCCGACGGCTCGAAGGCGGACATGCCGGTCCCGCACGAACTCACCACCGACGAGGTGCAGGAGACCGTGCAGGTCTTCGTGCAGGCCGCCCGCAACGCGATCGCCGCCGGACTCGACGGCGTCGAGGTCCACGGCGCGAACGGCTACCTCGTGCACGAGTTCATGTCCCCCGTGTCGAACACCCGCACCGACCAGTACGGCGGCTCGCCGGAGAACCGCGCGCGCTTCGCCGTCGAGGTCACCACCGCCGTCGCCGAGGCCATCGGCGCCGACCGCACCGGCATCCGGCTCTCCCCGGAGCACGGCATCCAGGGCGTCATCGAGGACGACGCCGCCGACGTCCGCGCGACCTACACGGCCGTCGCCGAGGGCCTCGCTCCCCTGGGCCTCGCCTTCATCGACGTCCTCCACGCCGAGCCCACCGGGGACCTCGTGCAGCACATCCGCCGCACCGCCGGCGCTCCGTTCGTGGTGAACTCCGGCTTCTCGTCGCTGACCACCCGCGACGAAGCGATCACGCTCGTCGAGTCCGGCCAGGCGGACGCCGTCGCCGTCGGCCGTGCCGCGATCGCCAACCCCGACCTGGCCCACCGCTGGGAGCAGGACGCCGAGCTCAACGAGCCGCGGCCGGAGCTCTTCTACGGCGTGACCGGCGAGGGCTACACGGACTACCCGACCCTCGCCGAGGTGCGCGAGCAGGTCGCGTAGTCGACCCAGCCACGAGGCGGACGGGAGGCGCGGTGCCAGCTGGCACCGCGCCTCCCGTCCGTCTGATGTACTTCCGTCAGACGGTCGTCACGATCTCCACCTGCCGCGCCGGCATCGCACTCCTCGTCGCGGTCGCGAGCCGAGCAGGGAGGACCGCGCCACCGGGCCGGTGCATCAGGTACGCGACGAAGGCGCCGACCGTGCTGTCCGGGCTCGGCTGCTCGGCGACGGCACGCATGTCGTCCGCCGACCGCACATCGAGCGCGCCATCGACGTCCATCACTGCGATCCTGCCGATACCCGCACCCATGCGGACGAAGACGTTGGCGTAGCCGCCGACCGCCTCGATCCGACGGAGGAGCACGGGGAGACGCTCCTCATCGAGGGCCACGACGACCGGCGTACGACCGTCGACATCGACCACTTCGAGCTCGGCTCCAGCGAGGTCGCCCACCGCGAGGGATCGACTGACCGCGGCGCGGAACGCATCGAGTTCAGGAGTTGCCATCCTCATTACCCTTCACGAGAGGGATCGAGGCGGTACGACCCGCGCTCCTGCTCAGCCACGAAGCGTTCCACCTCCGCCCGCGCACGACGTTCGTCGCGACGCCGGTGCGGCGTCCGACGAGCCACGCCAGACATCTCAACACGAGTCGCCCGTGGAACCGAGGACTTCGTATGTCGCCGCCCCGAGTCCACACCCCAGCTTCGTGAGCGACCCTCTAGTCTGGCCGAGTGAACAACGGTTGGCGCGACGGCCTGATGGCCGTGTGGATCATCTCCTTCCTCGCTGCAGCGGGGCTGTGGATCTCAGCCTTCGTCATCCTCGGGAAGGGTCCGGACGCGCTGGACCTCGTTCCCCTCGGGACGATCCTGCTGATCGCGGCGGGCGTCGTGACCTTCTGGTGGTTCGTCTCGCTGCTGCTCTGGCTCGCGGTGAGCGCGGTCGTCCGCGAACACGACAAGGACCGTCGCCACCTCGGCAAGACGCTCTGACCGGCACCGTGCACGCACTACCGCGACCGATCGACACCACCGCACTCACCGAGCGGGTCCGCCGCCGCGACGTCCGACGCTCCTGGCAGGCGCTCGCCCGGGAGCACCCCGAGGCGCGGGACGCCGGCGGGTGGGTGCGCCGGGCCGTCCTCGGCTTCGCGACGTGGACCGTGCCGCTCGGGTTCCTCGCGCTGGGCACCGGCATCCCGCAGACCATCGCCGAGGGCGGGGACGACGTGGTCGTCGCCGTCATCGTGCAGAGCACCATCGGCCTGTTCATGGTGCTCGCCTGGGTGCTCTGCGGATGGACCTGGCTCCGGCTCCACCGGCGACGGCCCCGGAAGCGCGTGCACCACCGGCTCGCGCGCTTCGCGGCGGCCAACGGCATGAGCTACGCGCCGGGGCCGACCGGGACGCTCGGCGGTGCGCCGCTCGGACGGCGCGGCTCCCTCACCCTGTTCCGGGTCCTGCGGACGCCGGGGCCGCGCGGGCTCGAATTCGCGAACCACGAGCTCTTCCGGTCCACGGCGACGAACACGTCCCCGACGTTCGGCGGGTACTGCGCGATGCGCCTGCCGGTGGCGCTGCCGAACATCCTGCTGCGCTCCGAGGACGGTCCGAAGCGGCCGCTGCACACCTCCTCGGTGGTCCGCGACTCGCAGGTGCTCTCGCTGGAGGGCGACTTCGACCGGTACTTCCGGCTGTACTGTCCCGCGGGCTACGAGCGGGACGCGCTGTACCTGTTCACCCCGGACGTGATGGCGCGGCTCGTCGACCACGTCCGCGGCCTCGACGTCGAGATCGTCGACGACTGGATGTACCTGATGAGCGCGCGGGACTTGATCACCGACCGCGCGGACCGGTGGGTGGCGCTGGCCGCGGCCGTGGACGCACTCGACGACCGGGTCGAGCGATGGGCGCGGTGGCGGGACGACCGGGTGGACGCGGGCCGCGAGTTCGGCACCGGCGCCGTGGTCGGCACCGGGGCTGGTGTCGTCGGTCGTGGTGGTGGCGACGCGGTCGCCGGTGCCGTGGCCGAGCCGGTCGTCCGGGTGCGCGAGGTGGCGCCTCCGGGGCGTCGACTCCGGACCACCTGGGGCGCGGGCACCATCGTGATCGTCGGCACCGTGGCCCTCGGCTTCATCGCCCTCGTCGTGGCGGTCAGCCTGCCCTGACGGCCACCGCGGCCAGGTGCGCCCGGAGCCGCGTCCGGCGCCCGGCTCACGCTGCCGTGCGGGACGTGTGCGACACTTCCCCCATGACGGGGGCGGACGATCTGGTGACCGGCGACGATGCGCGGGCCGAGCGGCTCCGACGGCGGGTGCGCCGGGAGCAGGACCAACGGCGGGCGGCCTTGGTCGCGGTGCTCGTCCTGTGCGCCGTGCCGGTCGCGATGCTCGTGAACCTGGTCTCCACCTTCCGCCTGATCGGCGGGGCCGAGGAAGGGGTGGCCTCGATCCGTGCCTACGAGGTGCTGCTCGTGCTCGCACCGATCGCGTTCGTCGTCGCGATGGTCCTCGGCGCTCGTACCGGGCGGCGTGGCGTCCAGCTGCTCGCGCTGACCATGGTGCCGATCGTGATGATCGCCGCGTACGTCTTCGCGGTCCCGCAGGGGCGGTGGCACGGACTGAACGGCTTCGACTTCTCGGACCACCGCGCGCCGGTCTGCATCAGCGGGACGGGCAACTGCGACGAGTACGGGGGCTGAGACGACCGGGAACGACGAAGGCCCCGTCGCAGTGCGACGGGGCCTCGGCCTGTTCGGTGTCGTGTCGTGACCGACACTGTGCGCTCGAAGGGACTCGAACCCCCAACCTTCTGATCCGTAGTCAGATGCTCTATCCATTGAGCTACGAGCGCGTGGCCTTGCGGCCGTGGAAGACTCTACAACAGCTGCGGCCCGGGCGCCAATCGAGCACCGCTGCGCGCCTCCCACGGCGTGTCGGGCTCAGAGGCCGCCGAGCTCCTCGTCGAAGACCTCGGCGAGGAAGACCTCGAGCGCCTGCCACGACCGCCGGTCGGCGCGCTGCTGGTACTGCGCGCCGTGGTCCGGTGCGTCGGTGCCCGGCACGGCGAAGGCGTGCATGGCGCCGGCGTAGGTGACGAGCTGCCAGTCGACGGACGGCGCCGCCCGCATCTCGTCCTCCCACGCCACGACCTGCTCGTCGGGGACGACGGGGTCGGCCGCGCCGGTGAGGACCAGGAGCTTCGCCCGGATCTCCGCCGCGTCCGACGGGTCGTGCGTGATGAGGCCGCCGTGGAACGACACCGCCCCGACGAGGTCGGCACCGGTGCGGGCGAGCTCGAGCGCCGTCGAACCGCCGAAGCAGTAGCCCATGACGACGATCCGGGTGTGGTCGACGTCGGGGTCCTGACGGAGCTGCTCGAACCCGGCGAGCGCCCGGCCGCGCAGCAACGGGAGGTCCTGGTAGTAGGACCCGGCGACCTGTCCGGCGGTGTCGTCGCCGGGGCGGACGCCCTCGCCGTAGATGTCCGCGCCGAAGGCGACGTAGCCGAGACGGGCGAGCATGGTGACGCGTGCCTCGACGTGCTCGTTCACGCCGTGCCAGTCGTGGACGACGAGCACGGCCGGGCGCGGGCCGGACGTCGCGGCGTCCTTCGCGAGCACGCCGAGGAGCGTGGTGCCCTCGTGGTCGTACCGCACGGGCTCGACACGGATGTCGGAGCCGGCGGGAGCGGGAACGGTCTGCAGGACGTCGTCGATGGTGGTCACGCGGCCGACGTTACGCGTCGACGTTGTCCCAGGCACCAGGGCCCTGGGAGCCGGCCGCGTAGTCGTCGAGCGGCGTCGTCCCGGCACGCCACGCCTCGAGGAAGGGCTCGACCACCTTCCAGCCCTGCACGGCGCTGTCGCCGCGGACCGAGAGCGTCGCGTCGCCCTCGAGGACCCCGGCGAGCACCTCGCCGTAGGCGCTGAGGCGTCCCGGGTTGAAGGTGACCTCGAGCGCCGTGTGGTCGATCGTGTACGGGTCGCCGGGGCCGTTCACGTTGAGCTCGAGCTGCATCTCGTCCGGCGCGATCCAGATGCAGAGCCGGTCGGGCCGTTCCGCACCGGTCAGGCCGACCGGCACGTGCGGCGAGTCCTTGAAGGTGATGAGGATCTCGCGGCGCTGCTTGCCGAGTGCCTTGCCCGACCGGAGCGTGAACGGGACGCCGGCCCAGCGCCAGTTCGCGACCTCGAGCTTGAGCTGGGCGAGCGTCTCGGTGCCGAGCGACGGGTCGACGCCCTCCTCGTCGACGTACGACGGCATCGACCGGTCGCCGACGGTGCCTGCGGTGTACCGGGCGCGCTTGCCGGCGGCGACCACGTCGCCACCCCAGGGCTTCACGGCGCGGAGCACGAGCTCCTTCTGCGTCCGGAGGTCGTCGGCGTCGATCGAGGCCGGGGCCTCCATCGCGACGACGGCCATCACCTGCAGCAGGTGGCTCTGGATCATGTCGACGAGTGCGCCGGCCTTGTCGTAGTAGCGGGCGCGGCCCTCGAGGCCGAGGGTCTCGTCGTACACGATGTCGACGCGCTCGACGTGCTGCGACGACAGCAGGGGTTCGATGATCCGGTTGGCGAACCGCAGCCCGAGCAGGTTCAGGACGGTCGACCGGCCGAGGAAGTGGTCGACGCGGTGGATGCGCTCCTCGGGCAGGAAGGAGTGCAGCACGTCGTTGAGGTGCTCGGCACTCGCGGCGTCGGTGCCGAAGGGCTTCTCGAGCGCCAGGCGGGTGCCGGCCGGCAGCGTGAGGTCCTTCAGGACCTCGCAGCTCTTCTCGGTCACCGCCGGCGGGAGCGCGAAGTAGACGGCCGGGTCGTGCTGGCACTCGCCGAGGAGCATCCGCAGGTCGTCGGCGTCGGTGACGTCGGCCTTCCGGTACGACGAGGCCTCGATCACGGCGACGAGGCGCGCGCTGAGGCGCTCACCCCCGTCGTGCGCCCCCTCGTCCTCCTCGTTCTTCGACGCCTGCGCGTTCTCGAACGACTCCCGCACCTGCTGCTTCCAGTCGGCGTCCGAGATGTCCTCGACCCCGGCTCCGACGAGCTGGACGTCCCAGTCCTCCTTCACCTCCAGCAGCGTCGCGAGTCCCGGGAGGAGCAGACGCTTCGACAGGTCGCCGCTGGCACCGAGGATGAGCAGGGAGGTCTGGAGGCTCGACATGCCCCAGACCGTACTCATCCGTTCCGGCACGTGGCCGGGAGACGTCGATACGGTGGGACCAGTCCGGCGCGAGGGAGCACCATGAGCAGTGGGTACGGAGGACGACGCCTGCGCGTCGTCGTGGTCGGGACCGGCATGATCGCCGGGGTGCACGCGCGCGCCGCGCGTGCCGCAGGCGCCGAGGTGCTCGGCGTGCTCGGCCGGAACGCGGCGCGGTCCGAGCAGGTCGCGGCGCAGCTCGACCTGCCGCGCGGGTACGCGTCGCTCGACGAGGTGATCGCCGACGCACCGGACGTCGTGCACGTCTGCACCCCGAACGACCAGCACCACCCGCAGACGCTCGCCGTCATCCGGGCCGGGATCAACGTCGTGTGCGAGAAGCCCCTCGCCATCGACGCCGCGCAGGCGTCCGAGCTCGTCGAGGCGGCGCGGCAGGCCGGGGTGGTCGCCACGGTCCCGTTCGTCTACCGGTACCACCCCGTCATCCGCGAGATCCGCGGGCGCATCGCGGACGGCGACCTCGGACGGGTCCTCGCCGTGCACGGCCACTACCTGCAGGACTGGATGCTCGACGAGGACGCATCCTCGTGGCGCGTCGACGCCGGCGCCGGCGGGCTGTCCCGGGCGTTCGCGGACATCGGCTCGCACTGGTGCGACCTGGTCGAGTTCGTCACGGGCGACCCGTTCGCCTCGGTGTCCGCCGCGACCGACATCGTCTTCCCCACCCGTCCCGCCGCGTCCGGGCCGTCGTTCTCGGGCTCACCCGACCCCGACCCGGTCCTGGACCCGAGCACCCGAGCCGAGGTGACCACTGAGGACACCGCCGTGGCGACCTTCCGCACGTCGGCCGGCCGCATCGGCAACGTGGTGATCTCGCAGGTCTCCGCCGGTCGGAAGAACCGGTTGTGGTTCGAGGTGGACGGCTCCCGCGGCTCGGCGGCCTTCGACCAGGAACAGCCCGAGTCGGCGTGGTTCGGCAACGAGCGCGGGGCGGAGATCGTGGTCCGCGACCCGGCCCTCGGCGTGCCCGACCAGCGGCGACTGGCGCTCGTGCCCGCGGGGCACCCGCAGGGGTACCTCGACGCCTTCGCCGCCTTCGTCGCGGACACCTACGCCGCCGTCCGGGCCGAGGGGGACACTGCGGCCTGGCCGGAGGGGCTGCCGACGTTCGCCGACGGTGCACGGGCGGCGCACATCATCGACGCCGTGATCGGCAGCGCAGCCGACGGCAGCTGGAGGGAGATCCGATGAAGCTCGGCATGCTGACCGCGTGCCTGCCCGGGTGGTCGTTGGAGCGCATCGCCGCGTTCGCGTCCGAGCAGGGGTACGAGCGGCTCGAGGTGGGCGTCTGGCCGGGGACCGGCGGCCGTGACTTCGAGGCGGCGCACCTGCCGGTGGCGACGTTCACGGACGAGGACGCCCTGGCGACCCGTGAGCTCCTCGACCGGACGGGGCTCGAGATCAGTGCGTTCGCGTACTACGAGAACAACCTCCACCAGGACCCGGAACGCCGGGCCGAGGTGAAGCAGCACCTGTTCCACGCGGTCGACGCGGCGCAGGTGCTCGGCGTGCCGTACGTCGGCACGTTCGTCGGCCGCGACACCACGAAGAGCGTGCGCGAGAACATGGCCGAGGGCGACCGGGTCCTCCCCGAGCTCGTCGACTACGCCGGGGAACGCGGCGTCCGGCTGATCATCGAGAACTGCGTGATGGAGGGCTGGCACCCCGACGGGTACCCCGGCAACATCGCCTACTCCCCCGAGCTCTGGGACTGGGTGACCGGTCTCGGGTTCGGCCTGAACTGGGACCCGTCCCACCTGACCTGGATCGGGATCGACCCGCTCGAGACGATCCTGCCGTTCGCCGAGCACATCGTGCACGCCCAGGCGAAGGACCTCGAGCTGTTCCCGCGTGCACGGGACCGGTACGGCTTCTTCGGCAAGGTCGACCGGGGCGACGATCCCTGGGACACGGGCTGGTGGCGCTTCCGGGTCCCCGGACGCGGTGTCGTGGACTGGCCGCACGTGGTCGACCGGCTCTACGAGGCCGGGTTCGACGGCACGCTGAGCGTCGAGCACGAGGACCCGCTGTGGGGCGGGACCGACGAGAAGGTCCTCGAGGGGCTCCGCATCGCGCACCGCACACTCCGACCGCTCATCGCCGCGGAGCCGGACCGCTCGTGACCGCGGAGCCCTGACCCCGGGAAGCCTGAGGACGTACAGGATCGCGGGGGCACGGTGGTGACCATGAGCACGACCGTGAGCGACTTCGTCATCGACCGCATCAAGGCGTGGGGCGTCTCCCGCGTGTTCGGCTACCCGGGCGACGGGATCGGCGCCTTCGACGGGGCCCTCGGCAAGGCCGACGGAAGCGAGCGCGCGCTGGAGTACGTCCGGCCGACCCACGAGGAGATCGCCGCGCTGATGGCGACGGCGCACGCCAAGTTCACGGGCGAGGTCGGCGTCTGCGTCGCCACGTCGAGCCCCGGTGCGTTCCACCTGCTGAACGGGCTTTACGACGCCCAGATGGACAACCAGCCGGTCGTGGCGATCGTCGGGCAGCAGGGTCTGGCGTCGATCGGCACCTTCACCCAGCAGGAGTCGAACCTCGAGCGCGTCTTCGCCGACGTGGCCTGCTACGTCGAGACGGTGGCGACGCCGGACGCCGTCGGGGTCGTCGTCGACACCGCGTTCCGCACCGCGATGCTCCGGAAGCAGCCGGCGGTCGTCGTGCTCCCCCACGACGTGCAGGCGATGGCGTACGAGGCACCGGCGGCCGAGCACTGGGTCTCGCGGTCGAGCGACGTCGCCCCCTCGACCCGCATCGCGCCGCCCGCCGACGAGATCGCCCGTTTCGCCGAGATCCTCAACGCCGGCGAGAAGATCACGCTGCTCGTCGGGGCCGGTGCACGGGGCGCGACCGACCAGGTGCTCGCGGTCGCCGAGCGGACCGGCGCGGGCATCATCACGGCGCTCCGCGGCAAGGACGTCGTCCCCTCGGACGTGCCGTACCACACGCAGCAGGTCGGGCTCCTCGGCAGCCGTCCGAGCCTGACACAGATCAAGGAGTGCGACACGATCGTGCTCCTCGGCACGAACTACCCCTACGGCGAGTACCTGCCGGCGAGCGGCCAGGCCCGCGGCGTGCAGGTCGACATCAAGCCCGAGCAGATGGGGCTCCGGTACCCGACCGAACTCAACCTCTGGGGCGACGTCGGTGCGACGCTCGACGCCGTCCTGCCGCTGCTCGACGGCGGCCGGGACACCGCGTGGCAGGAGCAGCTCGCCGACGAGATGCGCGAGTGGGAGGCCGAGATGGCCCGCCAGGCCGAGGTCGCCTACGACGACGGGGTGAACCCGCGCCGGGTCATCCGCGCCGTCAACGACCACCTGCCCGAGGGCGTCACCGTCACCTGCGACGCCGGCACCACGGCGGACTGGTACGGGCACCACATCCGGCTGCGGCGCGGGATGCACGGCGACATGTCCGGGCGGCTGGCGACGATGCTCGCCGCGATGCCGTACGCGGTGACGGCGAAGTTCGCGTTCCCCGACAAGGCCGCGGTGTGCACCATCGGCGACGGCGCGTTCCAGATGCTCGGGATGAACGAGCTCATCACCGTGAAGAAGTACATGGCGGACTGGCCGAACCAGCAGCTCGTCATCGTGATCATGCACAACGACGACCTCGGCCAGGTCTCGTGGGAGATGCGCACCGAGGACGGCAACCCGATGTGGCGCGGCTCGCAGGACGTCGAGTCGATGGACTACGCCGGGTACGCCGAGCTCCTCGGCTTCACCGGCATCGCGGTGCACGGCGACGACGAGGTCGAGGCGGCCGTCGAGCGGGCGTTCGCGAACCCCGGCGTCACCGTCATCGACGCGTACGTCAGCCGGAACGTGCCCCCGCTGCCGCCGCACATCACCGCGGAGTACGCGGTGAACACGGCGAAGAGCCTCCTCAAGGGCGACCCGGTGGAACTCGGGGTCGTGAAGGACTCGGCGAAGGCGATGGCCGCCGAGGCCGTGGAGCGGGTGAAGGGCGCACTCGGGCGCGACTGACGGCGGTGGGGACGGCACGGGAGTCGACTCCCGTGTGAACATCGTGTGACGCGTTCGGGGGCCACCTGGCGTGTCGCCTGTGCGTCCTCATAGGTTCGCTGCCGATGAACGCTCACACCTCTCCGCGCCGTCGACGGCGCCTCGTCGGTGGCGCCGCACTCGCCACCGCCGGGGTCCTCGTCGCCCTGTCCGTCCCGTCCGCTGCCCTCGCCGCCGACGGCGACACGACCATCGACCTGTACGACGTGAACGACTTCCACGGTCGCATCGCGCAGTCCATCTCGCAGACCGACGGCGTGCCGACGCCGCGCGACGGCGACGCCGCCGGTGCGGCCGTCCTCGCCGGGGCGCTCGACGAGCTGCGCGGCGCCGACCCCTCGACGTCGGCCTTCGTCAGCTCCGGCGACAACATCGGCGGTTCCACGTTCGAGTCCTTCATCCAGCAGGACCAGCCGACGATCGACGTCCTCAACCAGATGGACCTGTCGGTGAGCGCGATCGGCAACCACGAGCTCGACAAGGGCCAGGACGACCTGCGTGACCGGGTGATCGGCCCGGACGGCGCACGCAACGCCCGGTGGGACTACGTCTCGGCGAACATCCTGGACGCCAGGACGGGCAAGCCCGCCTTCGACCCGTACACGATCGAGGAGATCAGCGGCAAGCGCGTGGCCTTCATCGGCGCGACCGTCGACCTGGTCGGCCAGGGGCTCGTCAGCCCGGACGGCATCGCCGGCCTGCGGATGGGCGACATCACCACCGAGGTGAACAAGGTCGCCGCGCAGATCGAGGCCGACGAGGCGGCCGACGTCCTCGTGCTCCTGGTGCACGACGGTGCCGAGACCGCTGCGGCGTCGGACCTGGACGGCGACAGCGACTTCGCCCGCGCGGTCCACGGGGTGACCCCGGACGTCTCCGCGATCCTCTCCGCGCACACCCACCAGACCTACGTGCACTCCGTCGTCCCCGACGGCGGCACGGTCCCCCGCCCGGTGATCCAGACCGGGTCCTACGGCTTCAACCTGGGTCACGTGCAGCTCACCGTCGCCGCGGACGGCGCCGTCACCGCCGACGCCGAGAACATCCGGCTCGTGGACGACACGTTCGAGCCGGACGCCGGCGTCGCCGCGACCGTCGCGACGGCGGTCGCCGAGGGCGACCGCCTCGGCGCCGTCGAGCTCGGTACCGTCGACCGTGACCTGCGTCGAGCCGTGCAGCGGGACGGCTCGGAGAACCGCGGCGGTGAGTCGACGCTCGGCAACTTCGTCGCCGAGGTGCAGCGCGTCGCCACGGAACGCCAGGGGTCGCAGATCGCCTTCATGAACCCGGGCGGCCTGCGCGCGGACATCGCCTCCGGCGCGGTCACCTACAAGGAGGCCGCGGTCGTCCAGCCGTTCGCGAACACGCTCGTCGTCCTCGACCTCACCGGCGCGCAGATCCAGCAGGCGCTCGAACAGCAGTGGCAGCCGGCGAAGGCGAGCCGTCCGTTCCTCAAGCTCGGCGCCTCCGTGGGGTTCGCGTACACCTACGACCCGCAGGCTGCCGCCGGCTCGCGCATCACCTCGATGTCGCTGGAGGGTGAGCCGATCGTGGCCGACGCCAGCTACAAGGTGACCGTCAACTCGTTCCTGGCGAGCGGTGGCGACAACTTCGGTGCGTTCAAGGACGCCGCGGCGAAGCAGGACAGCGGCAAGGTCGACCTCGAGGCACAGGTCGAGTACTTCGGGGCCGACCGCGCGGTGACCGTGCGGCAGGACCAGCGCGCCGTCGGCGTCCGCGTCACGCCGACCCCGGCCGGCGGCTTCCAGCCCGGTGACGACGTCACGATCGACCTCTCGTCGCTCGTCTTCAGCAGCGTGCCGGGGCAGGGCGGGACCGTCTCCGTCAGCGCCGGTGGCGAGGAACTCGACAGCACCGAGGTCGACACCACCGTCGTGGACACCACCGACGAGCAGGGTCGTGCGACGCTCGCGTTCACGGTCCCCGGGGCGGAGTCCTCCCGGGCGACCGGCCGTGTCGCCGCACCGGTGTCCCGTGCGGCAGCGGTCACGCCGGCGGCGACGACCGACGAGCCGCTCGTGGTCACCCTGCCGAACGGGCAGACGATCTCCCTCGCGGTGACGATCCCGGTCGCCGCCGTCGCGGACCCGGGCACCGAGCCCGGCGCCGGCGCCCCCACGACCCCCGGTGCCGGTGACCCGACGACGCCGGGCACCGGGAACGGCTCCGGCGGTCCGGGTGCCGTGGGCGTCGACCTGGACGGCGACGGAGACGTCGACGGCACCGTCCCGGTGGGCGCCGACGGCCGACTCGCCTTCACCGGTGCCGACGTCGCGGTGCCGGCCGTCGCCGCAGGGCTGCTGCTCCTCGCCGGGCTCACGACGATGCTGGTCGCGCGTCGGAAGCGGGCCGCGCCGGAGGCGACGACACCGACGGACTGACGCCGCGCCTCCAGTCCGTCCGGCGGGCCGTCCCACCCTGGTGGGACGGCCCGTTCCGCGTCCGCCGGGAGGCGCGGTGCCGGTCGTCCGCACCCGCTCGCGTCAGCGGGTGGTCCGGACTGTCCCATCGCGGTACTTCCGGGTGTTCCGGCCCTCCAGCGGGGTACGCTCGGCGTGTCGCCTCGCGACGCGTCGCGCTGGGTCACCTCTCGACCGGACGGTGGTTCCGCCCGGCGGACTCCGCGGCGCGGGTGCTCTCCGTCTCCAGGGAAACGACGGAGGGCACCCACCCCCGTCTCCGCGGCGGCGTCGTCCGGCCCGTGTGCCGGGACGACCGGGCACGGTCGCGCGTCAGCGGAAGAGCTGCTCCCCGATGTAGGACCCCTTGCGCGGAGCCGGCGGGACGGCGAACACCGCGGAACCGATGTGCGAGACGTACTCGTTCAGCCGGTCCGACGCCCCGAGCTTCCGCTGCAGTCGCGTGAAGTGCTCCGGGTCGTTCACGTAGGCCGCGAAGAGCAGGCCGGCGTCGAGCTGCCCGTACTGGTTCAGGCCGTCCGTGTAGTTGTACGGACGACGGAGGATCTTGACGCCCCCGTTGTTCTCGTGCGCGGCGAGGGCGATGTGCGACGTCGGGTCGATCTCCGTCCCACCGCCCGAGCGCGTCGCGTGGAAGTCGGGCGTCGTGTGCTCTGACCCGCCGGACAGCGGGGCGCCCTCGACCTTCGTCCGGCCGAACACCCGCTGCTGGTCGCTGACGACGTCGGCGTCCCAGATCTCGAGGTTCATCCGGATCTTCCGCACGACCTGGTAGGTGCCGCCGCGCATCCACCGCGCGCCCGGTCCGGCGTCGTCGACCCAGACGAAGCGGTCGTGCTCCTCGTCGGTGGTGACGTTCCGGGTGCCGTCCTTGAAGCCCATGAGGTTCCGCGGCGTCGACTGCGCGGGCCCCGCGGAGGCACGGCCGAAGCCGAGCACGGTCCACCGCACGGTCGCGGTGCCGCGGGCCATCCGCGCGAGGTCGCGGACCGCGTGGTACGCCACCTGCGGGTCGTCCGCGCAGGCCTGCAGCGACAGGTCACCGCCGGTGAGGCCCGCCTCGAGGTTGTCGCTCGGCAGGGTCGGGATCTGCGCGAGGTGCGCCGGCTTCCGCGACGCCAGGCCGAAGCGCTCGTCGAAGACGCCCGGCCCGAGGCCGACGGTGACCGTGAGGGAGGCCGGCCCGAGGTCGAGCGCCTCCCCGGTGTCGGCTCCGACGCCGTTCCCGTGGGCGGGCTCGACGCTCCCGACGGTCCGGCCGGCCTGCAGCTGCGCGATCGCCGCGGACCACCGGGCGAGCAGCACCTGCAGGTCGGTGGCCGTGCCCGCCGACACGTCGAAGGTCATGAAGACGCAGTGCCGCTGCGGGACGGTCCGGATGCCGCCCTGCGGCTGACGGTCGGCCGTGGCGTAGAACGGGTGGCTCTGGGACAGGTCGATCGACTCGTCGCCGTTGGTCGCCGCGGCGAACGGGTTCACCCCGGTCGCCGCGGTGGCTCCGCCGATGCCGGCGACCGCGCCGACGCCCGCACCGGCCGCCGCGACCCCGGCGCCGAACAGCCCGCGGCGGGAGACCCCGCCGCGCTGCCGGTCGGCGGGTGCGACGTCGTCGTGCGGTCCGGTCACGCCGTCGCGACCTTCTCGGCGAGGCGGGACAGCGGGTCCTGCAGGGCCTGGACCCGCTGCGAGACCGTGTTCGCGTCGGCGCTCTTCGTCGCGGCGTCCCAGGTGGCGAAGCCGCCGAGGTCGTCCGCGTCGCGGTAGCGGTCCATGAGGGTGTTCGTCGCGTCGAACTGTCCCGCGATCTGCTTCGTCAGCGTCGGGTCGAGCTTCGTGAGCCCGGGCTTGAGGTACGCGAAGGCCTGCCGCGCGCCCTCGACGTTGGCGGCGAGGTCGACGAGGTCGATGTGGCTGTACGCCTCCTCCTCGCCGGTGATCTTGTTCGACTGGACCTCCTCGAGCAGGCCCGCCGCACCGTTCGCGAGATCCTCGGGCTTGTAGTCGAGCGTCGGCACGAGCTTCGCGAGGAGTTCGACGTTCTCGGTCAGGTCCGCCCCGGTCTTCCTGGTCGCGTCGGTGATCGCGCCCGCCTGGAACAGGTCCTTCTCGACGGCGTGGAACCCGCTCCAGCCGACGGCCGGGTCGAGGTTCGACGCGCGCATGTCGATGAGGTAGTCGAGGTTGCCGGCGTTGTCGGTGGCCTTGTGGCCCTTCTTCACGAAGCCGTCGACGTCGCTCTCGACGTGCTCGTAGAACGGCCGGGCGTTCGCGTAGTCGGTCCGCGCGGCGGCGAGGTCGCCCTTGTCGACGTCCGCCTGCAGCTGCCGCACGGCGCTGACCATGTCGGTGACCTGGCCGTCGACGTACTCGGCGTAGCCCTTGGTGCCCTCGGCGAGGAGGGTCGCCGCGCTGCTGTTCGCCGTCGAGGTCGCCCTGCCGGTGACGGTGAGGTCGGTGAGCTCCCGCTCGGCCCCGGGGCAGTAGACCTGGTACTTCCCGCCGGTCAGCGTCGCGGTGAACCGCACGGCGTCGAGGCCGGGGGCGAGGTTCTCCTTCTCGCCGAGGATCCGCTGGTCCTGCAGCAGCTCGACCTCGGTGATGGCGGTCGACGACTCGTTCTTCACGGTGAAGGTGACCGGACCGGCCGGCACCTTCGTCGCGGACACGGCGCACGTGTCGGACCCGTCGTTCGTCAGGGTGACCGACACGCGGGACACCTTGCCGGCGGTGCTCGCGGTGGCGCCCGTCGACGAGGACGCGTCCGCGCAGCCGGTGAGTGCGAGGGCGGTGGCGACGCCGAGGGCGCCGAGGACGATCAGGGGGCGGGCAGTCCTAGCGGAGGGCATACTCGGTGCTCCTTGTCGGGTCGTCCGCGGGCGGGCCGCGTGACGGGTCGGTTCCGGGGGTGGTGGTCGTGGGCCGGGGTCGGCGACGTCGGTCACGCAGGGCGAGGAGGGCCTGGGCAGCGGCGGCGACACCGAGGGCGATCGGCAGCCAGGCCTTCCAGAGCAGCAGCTCGGCACCGCGGGTGTCCGCGGCCGCCACGGCGGCGGCCGACCGCGCGACGCGGGCGTCCGGCACCGCCCACACGGTGCGTTCCAGCGTGGTCGTCCGAGCGGCCGGGAGGCCCCCCTCGCCGAGGGTGAGCACGGTGCGTTCCGTCCGGGTCGCGTCCAGGACCCCGCCCCGGACGGTCCACAGGGTGACGGTGTCCCGGACGGACCACCGGGCGGTGAAGGGGCCGGGGTTCGTCGACGGCGAGATCCCGACGGGCACGCGCCCGAACAGGTCGACCAGGTCGTCGAGCGTCAGGGTGGCCGGCCGGTCGGCGGCCGTGGCGTCCGCCGTCGAGCGCCACCGGTCGGCGGTCACGCCCGCGCGGGTGACGCGTCGGTGGGCCGACGCCGGCAGGGCGAGCCGAGCCTCCCGGCCGGGTCCGCTCGTGCGGAGGACGGCGGACGCACCGTCGACGGAGGCGGTGACCGACGTGGCGTCGCCGGTGACGGCGGTGGTGCGCGGCAGGTCCGCTCCCCCGGTCGGGACGGCGACGGCGAGCGCCGCGGCCGCGACCGCGAGGACGGCCGCGACACCGGTCCGCACCGCCGGGACGCGTGCCGGCGCCGGGCGCCACGCGCGCGGCCACAGCGAGAGGGCGAGGACGGGGACGACGTAGAGGACCCAGCCCAGCACCTCGATGACCCGGGGGTCCGGCGGGATGCCGAGGACGCCGGTGACGAGGGCGCCCTGCACGGAGCCGTTCGGGGCGAGCCAGGCCAGGTCCACCGTGCGCTGCTGGCCGATGACGACCCAGCCCGCCTCGTGTGCCCGACGGAGCACGGTGAGGACGAGACCACCGGCGACGAACACGAGGAACACCCCGGTGCCGGTGAAGAACTTCGAGAGGTCCAACCGGACGCCGCCGGTGTAGATGCCGTACCCGACCACGACGGCACCCGCGATGCCGACGACGGCGCCCAGCGCTGCGAGCCCGGTGTCCGACGACGCCTGGAAGGTCGCGAGCAGGAACACCGCGGTCTCGAAGCCCTCCTTGAGCACGGCGAGGAACGCCATGCCGGCCAGCGCCCACGCGGTGCCGCGGCCGAGCGCGGCGGTCGCGCTCGCCTCGAGCTCCTTCGTGAGGCTCCGCGCGTGGGTGCGCATCCAGACGATCATCCCGGTGACGAAGACGACGGCGACGATGCCGATGACCGCCTCCATGCCCTCCTGCTGGGCCTGCGGCAACGCCTGCTCGACGACCTGCAGCCCGAAGCCGACCGCCACGCTGAGCACGACCGCGAGCCCGACGCCGGACCACATCGGGGCGAGCGGGACGCGGTTGCGACGGAGGAACGCGGCGATGATGCCGACGATGAGCGTCGCTTCGAGGCCTTCGCGGAGACCGATGACGAGAGTGGCGAGCATGACGAAGGTGAGGCTAACCTAACCGGCGCCCGACCCGCCACCTCCGCCCGGTGAGGTTTGATGGTTCTCATGAACCTGCTGACCCCCGAGGGCCTGGCGTCGGTCACGAACGTGCTCGACCTCGCCGGCGTGTTCGCGTCCGCGCTGCTCGGTGGGTCGCTCGCCCGCACGATGGACTTCGACCTCTTCGGGTTCCTCGTCGTCGGCTTCGTCTCCGGCCTCGGCGGCGGCATGCTCCGCGACACCCTGCTGCAGAACGGCCCGCCCGTCGCGCTCGTCGACCCGCTCTACGTGCCGGTGGCCATCGCCGGGGCGCTCGTCGCGTTCCTCGTGTCGTTCTCCGCGCTCACCTGGGACCGGCTCTTCACCGTGCTCGACGCCGCGGTGATCGGCTTCTGGGCGGTCGTCGGCGTGCAGCGGACCTTCGACGCCGGGCTGGAGTGGCCGGCCGCGATCATCATGGGGACGATCACCGCGGTCGGCGGCGGGGCCATGCGGGACATGCTGCTGCGCCGCGTCCCCGCCGTGTTCGGCGGGAACGCGCTCTACGCCACCGTCGCGGTCGCCGCCTCGGCGGTCATGGTCGTCGCGTCGCACCTCGGCTCGCCCACGATCGGCATCGTCGCCGCGATCGTGCTGTCCCTCGGGCTGCGGTGGGGCGCGGTCCGCCGCGGCTGGGGTCTGCCGAACGGCCGCGACTGGCAGCCGAAGTCGACGCTCGGGACGCTCCTGCAGCGCGGTCGACGCCTGCGTCCCGACGCCGTCCGCCTGCTGCGCCGACCCGGACGCCGGGCCGGTGCCGGAAGGGTGCGGAGCGAGCACGACACGTCCGAGGACGACCCCGGACTGTGATCCGCACGCGTCCGGGCGTACCATCGGTACCGCCGGGTATCGACCCGGCGCACGTCGTCCACTCACGCACCGACGCGACCCGAACGCGGCGGTTCCGAGCGGACGAGATGTCGGGGGCTTCGCTGGTGCCGCGCGGGATCAGCCGCGCGGCGCGGCAGGTCTCCGTTCCGCGTCCGTCTCCACCACGATGGTGGTGACCACCACCGCTCCCACCGACCACGCCGACCCGACGGCAGCGGCGGCCTCCTCGAACCAGGATCCGATGCGCGACGACGCCCCCGACCCGCCCACTCCCCGGACCCCTCGGGCCGAGGTCCGCGAACGGCTGCTCACCGCCGGTGCGACCGTGTTCTCCGAGCAGGGCGTGCACGAGGCGCGCCTCGACGAGGTCGCCGCACGTGCCGGCTTCAGCAAGGGTGCCGTCTACTCGAACTTCGCGTCGAAGGAGGACCTCCTCGCGCAGGTGATGCAGCGCGCCACGAACCTGGTCCTCGGTTCGTTGCGGGAGCTCGTGCGGGCCGACATCGCGGCGGTCGACATCGGCGACGTCGTCCGGACCGCGTTCGGCCGGCACGACCAGAGCGCCCAGTTCGCCCTGATCGCCGAGTTCCGCGGGTACGCCGCACGCCACCCCGAGTTCCTGCCGGAGTTCGTCCGGCAACGCCGGGCACTGCACGACGGCGTGCTGGAGCTCGTCGAGCTGTGGTTCGGCGCACATTCCGAGATCGACCCCGGCATGCCGCTGGAGGACCTCGCCCACGTGCTCGTGGGGGCGAACGTCGGACTCGTCTTCGACGCCGCCGCGCTGCCCGGGGTCGAGCCGGGCGAGGTCATCGCGGGGCTGGTCGAGGCGGTCGTCCGTCGGCGGTGACGCCCACTGGCACGACCCGGCGTGAGCGGTGACGCTCGCACGCGGGCGGGACCCGGGGTCGGTCCCACCCGGTCACTGGGCTGGTCGGCGCCGCGGCCGGCGTCCCTCGTGGGACCAGGCCGACGAGGGCAGCAGGCTCGGCGGCAGCACACGCGACCGCACCACCCGCGTCCTCGACACCGACGCGTCGAGCGCGACCCGCGCGTGCTGGACCGCCCTCAGCAGCGCCTCGGTGTCGACCGCCGCGGACCCGCCCGCGGCGAACCGTTCGCGGTCGACCGCGTCGACCACGGCGTCCAGGTGCGCCAGTGCCGCGGGCGGCAACGACGGCCGGAGCCGACCCAGCACCGCTCGTGCCGTCCGCGCGGCGGCAGCGGCGTCGTCCGGTGGAGCGAGTCCGGGGGCGTAGCCGTGGTCGGCGACGTCGTCAAGCACCTCACGCCAGGCGTGCACGGCCGGCGAGCGACCGGAGCGGACCGCGCCGAGCCGGGAACGTCGCCGCACCGCCCGGACGACGCCCGGTGACACCAGGAGCGCCACCGCGAGCAGGAGCCCGACGGCCAGCCCGAGCGGACCGTCCCCGCCACCACCGGACGTGCCGGCGGCGCCGGGGCCCGCCGACGCGCTCGGCGTCGGGGTGGCCTCGGACGGCGCGGTGGACGCCTCGCCGGGCTTCGGCAACGGGCTGTCCGGGGTCGCCGGGGTCGGCGTGGCGGTCGCCTCGGTGGAGGACGTCGCGGCCTGGTCGGAGTCGGGGGTCGGCTCGAACGCGACCCAGCCGGCACCCTTGATGTACAGCTCGGGCCACGAGTGCAGCTGCCGGTTCGAGACCGTGTACTCGCCGTCCGCCTGGGTCGTGCCGGCACGGTAGCCGACCGCGATGCGGGACGGGATGCCGAGCGTGCGGGCCATCACGGCCATCGCGGACGAGAAGTGCACGCAGTAGCCCTCGCGCACCTGCAGGAACTTCGCGACGACGTCCATGCTGTCGCCGTCGTAGCCCTGTTCGACGGGGGCCGTCTCTGAGTAGGTGAAGAGGTCGCTCCGGAACCACTGCTCCAGGGCCCGTGCCTCCTCGTAGTCGCTTCCGGCCCCGGCCGCGACCCGCTGGGCGGTGCGCGCGATGGCCGTGGGGAGCTTGTCCGGCAGTGCGAGGTCGGTCCGGAGCTCGGCGGCCGACGGTCGGGCGAACCCGCGGCCGTCAGCCCGGCCGAGCAGCCCGGACGCGGCGATGGCGTCGAGGTACTCCCCCGACCAGGTGGACGCGCCGTAGACCTCGTACGTGGCACCGCGGGCGGTCGCCGGACCGGTCGACCGGACGGTGCTCGAGTTGCCCATCCAGCGCCACTGGCCGAGGTCGAGGTTGGTGGACCGCGACGAGATCGAGACGGCGCCCGCCGGGACCGGCAGGTAGTTGCTGGAGAGGCCGGTGATCCGGACCGTCACGTCGCCGCGCGAGGCCAGGCGGGGGTTGACCCCCACCGCCCACTGCTGCGTGTCGGCGGTCTCCGAGGTGCTGGCGTCCGTCGTCGTCGGCACCCAGTCGCCGGTGCCGAACTCGTCGAGGTCGGCGAGCTTCAGGTACTCCGGCTGCCCGTCCGCCGTGCGGTACCGGAACACCTCGAGCTCGTTGGGCTGGCGGAGGTCCTGCCCGAGGTTGAGCAGCGTGCCCGGGCGGCCGGGCTGCACCGGCGACTGGATCGCACCGGTCACGCCGGAGAGCCAGCTGGCGTTGAGCGGCACGATGGCGGGCAGCCCGACGGCCACGACGAGGCCGATCGCCCCGACGACCGCTGCCGGCAGGGCGCGTTGGACCGGCCGGACGGACAACCACAGGAGCACCAGGAAGGCGAGGCCGGTGGCGATCACGAGCACCGGCGAGGCCGGGGCACCGGTGACGATCCCCGGCACGATGAGGATCACGAGGGCCGGCACCGCTGCGAGGGCCGCAGTCGGGGCGACGGCGGCGAGGAAGAGCGACACCGCGGCGACCCACCCGATCGCGACCGTGACGATGAGCCGGATCGAGTCGGTCTGGGGCAGCGGTGCGGGGTTGAGACGGATGGCGGCCAGCGTCTCGCCGAGCGCCCCGTCCTTGTCGAGCCAGCCGAAGGGCTGGACGTCGTTCACGACCGCTGCGGCGCACGAGGTGACGAGGAGCGCCGCGACGAGCGCCACGAACCGGACGCCGGGTGGACGTCGGCGGACGGCGAGCACCGTGCCGACCAGCACCGCCGCCACGAGCACGCCGGAGATCCACCACGCCACGCCCTGCACGAGCGGACGCATGGCCAGCGCGGCGATGAGCACGGGCACCGGTGCCAGGACGACGACCCAGGCGTCCGGGGAGTCCGGGCGTTCCCGGCCGTCGTCGGCCGCGCGACCACCGGACCGCGTCGGGGCACCGCCGCGGGGCGTGTTGCCCGGGGCGACCGGACGCGTCGACACGCCGCTCACCGGAGGCTCCCGGACGCGTGGGCACCGGCGACCGGTACCACGAGCGTGCGCCACCCACCGCGGTCGAGGATGCCGCGGACGACCGGGTCCGGCGGCACGATGGTCGCCAGGATGCCGCGGCTCGACCCGGTCGTCGCGGAGACGAGCTCGGCGGCCTGCTCGGCGGTGCAGTGGCCGGTCACGATGGCCGTCATGCCGTGGACGTCGCGGCCGCGCACGTCGGGCAGGACCTCGGTGACCTCGCGGGCGTCGGAGCGGACCCGGACGTCGGCGAGCCCGACGAGGACGTCGGTCAGCCCCCCGGCGTCGCCGGCGTGCCGGGTGCTGCCGGCCGGTCCGTCGCTGACGAGGAGCACCCGCGACGTGCGCGCGGCGAGGGCACGGGCGACGCTGGCCGCCACGACGACCGCGTGCTCGAACGCGGCGTCGCCGCCGAGGTCCGAGAGTTCGGCCAGGTCGTCGCGCCCGAGGCGCTGGTAGGACTCGCGGCGGACGTCGAGCGCGATCACGGCCTCCGGCGGCTGCGCCTGCGTGGTCTGCCGGACGTGGAGCTCACCGCGGCGCGCGCTCTGCGCCCAGTGCACCCGCCGGATCGGGTCGCCCGGGCGGTAGGGACGGAGTTCGCTGTCGTCGGCGGAGCCGCCCTGCCCCACCCGGCCCTCGTCGGCGGAGACGGCCCCCGCGAGGGCACCGGTGTCGAGGGCGGCGAGGGGCGTCGTGGCGGGGACCACGACGACCTCTTCCGCCGGGACCACCGGGCGGTCGATCCGGAGCAGGCCGAACGGGTCCTCCACCCGGATGGTCACCGGACCGACCAGGCTGCGGCCGCGGTGCATCGCGAGCGCCTCGACGTCCAGCACCGCGGGCGGGACGTGCGGTCCCACCGTCGCGTAGGTCTCGGCGGTGGACATGCTGACGAGACCGTCGTCGAGCTGCTCGCGGACCAGGAGCGTCGACCGCGGGCCGATGGGCAGCGACGTGCCGCCGAGGGTGATGCGTTCGCGGTAGACCTCGCCGACCTGGACGATCGCGCGCGTGCTGGTCCGGCGGCCCCGCAGCGGTGCCGCGACCACGAAGGCCATGACGACGCCGAGCACCACGAGCACGAGCAGGAGCAGGCCGGCGGACACCGCGACGCTCGTCGTGCCGACGAGACCGCCGCCGACGAGCCCGATGCCGACGGCGATGACGGTCCAGCCACGGGACGTCGGGCGCGGGAACGGGGTCCGACGCAGCAGCGACAGGCCACGCCGCCCGTACCGCCCGAGGAACGACCGCGCGGCACCGGTCCGCAGTGCGAACGACGACGGCTCCGGTGACCCGCTCATCAGGACCGGACGGCGCTGGCCGTGAAGGGCACGACCGTGTCGGACACGATCCGCACGACGATCTCGCGCGCGGTGTCGTCGCCGGACCCGCCGAGACCCCTCGCGACCGGGACGAGTCGGTGCGCCAGGATCAGCGGCGCGAGCGTCGCGACGTCGTCCGGGGTGACGAAGGGACGGCCGAGCAGCGCCGCGTGCGCCCGGGCGGCCTGCGCGAGGTGCAGCGTCGCGCGTGGGCTCGCACCCAGGACGATGTCCGGGTGGGTGCGGGTGGCCCGGACGATCGCCACGATGTAGGCCTCGACGTCGGGCGCCACGTGCACCGTGTGGACCGCCTGGATCACGTCGCGGAGCGTCTCGACGCTGATGATCGGACGGAGGTGCGCGAGCGGGTCGCCACCACCGCGGTTGGTGAGCATCTGCCGTTCGGAGTCCGCGCTCGGGTACCCCATCGTCAGGCGCGCCATGAAGCGGTCGCGCTGCGCCTCGGGCAGCGGGTACGTGCCCTCCATGTCGATCGGGTTCTGCGTCGCGACGATCATGAACGGGCTGTCCAACTTGCGCGTCACGCCGTCGACCGTGACCTGCGCCTCGGCCATCGCCTCGAGCAGCGCGGACTGGGTCTTCGGACTGGTGCGGTTGATCTCGTCGCCGATGACGACGTTCGCGAACACCGGGCCGGGCGAGAACCGGAACGTACCGGCGGACTGGTCGAAGATGTTCACACCGGTCACGTCGGACGGCAGCATGTCCGAGGTGAACTGGATGCGGTTCACCGACCCGCCGACGGACGCGCCGAGGGCCTTGGCCAGCACGGTCTTGCCCACGCCGGGGACGTCCTCGACGAGCAGGTGCCCCTCGGCGAGCATCACCGTCAGAGCGGTCCGGATGGCCTCGGTCTTGCCGTCGATCACGGTCGAGACGGCGGCGGTGATGTCGTCGCCGACCTCACGGATGCGGTCGATCGGGAAGGCGGGGTCGGTCGGTTCCGGCACGCAGGCCTCCTCGTCTCGGGACAGGTGTCGTGCATGCTACAACGGCCCGGTGACAGGGACCGGGGGATGCGTCACCGTCCTCCGCGGGCTGCGCGACCCGGAGGGGTCAGGACCGTTCGTCGACGAGGGCGACGAACCGACTGCCGATGCCCTCGACCTCGTGCCTCGTGCGACCCGCGACGGGGTCCGGAGCCTGGTACGGCGCGTGGTAGTCGCACATCAGGTGGTCCCAGTCGGGCCACCACTTCTTCGGCCGGGCGTCCTCGGCGTACCCGCAGACCACGCACTCCAGGCGCACCCAGACCTTCTTCGCCCCCGTGCGGTTCGCGCGGGACTGGGCGAGCCAGGCGGGCGGGTCCTGTTCGATCGCGGCGAGGTCGGCCTCGCTGATGCGCGGGGGGATGCCGTGGTGCGTCGCCATCTCGAGGGGGATGTCGAGGCGCACGGCGGCGTCGCGTCGGGAGAGCATCCGACCAGGGTAGGTGCTGCCCGGCCGTCCGTACGCCGGGGTCGGCGGGCGGCGGGTGGGGATCAGGACGGGAGGGCGAGCGTGTTCAGGGACCAGAACGCGACACCGTGCAGCCCGAGGTCCTGGGCGAGGGCCACGCGGGCCCGGTAGGACCGGGCGTCCGACCAGTGCAGCTCCCGGCCGTCGTCGAGGGTCGCCGACCACTCGCCCGTCCGGTCCGACCACCGGGCGGCCGACCCTGCCGCCCGCCGTGCGGCCGCGGGGGTCACCTGCGCGTCGCCCCGGCCGCCCCAGACGTAGCCGTACCCGGCGATGCCGAGGTCGATCCGGTCGGCGGGGACACCGGCGTGCTCGGCCGTGCTCACCACGCGCTCCGCCCAGGGCAGGGCCCCGACGGTGCCGGCGCCGCTCCACGGCCCGTGCTGGTCGTAGGTCATCAGCACGAACCGGTCGACGTGGCGGGCGAGCGCACGGAGGTCGTACCCGGTGTCGCGGAACCCTGCGGCGTCCGTCGAGGCCATCACCGCCATCGACACCTCGGCGTCGTCACCGAGCTCGTCGTGCACCGCGCGCTCGAGGGCAGCCGCGAAGGCCACCAGACCGGCACGGTCACGGCCGCGAAGGGACTCGAGGTCGATCTGCACGCCGGTCATGTGCTGCTCGGCGGCGAGCGCCGCCAGGCGCGCGGCGACGCGCTCCCGGTTGTCCGGGTCGGACAACAGCGCCGTGCCGATCGCCGGCGAGAAGTCCCCCACGGCCTCCGAGTAGTTGCTGACGAGCAGTTCGGGAGCGGCACCGTGCTCCGCGGCCGTGCGAGCGAGGGCGGCCGTCCCGGGCGGGGGTTCGTCCAGCCCGGCGCCGTCCTCGGTCACGGTGACGCCGTCGATGCCGACGGTGGCGGAGCGGGGCGCAGCCGCGGCCACCCGCGCGCCCGCGCCGTCGCCCGGCTCGGCGTACGCCTCGACGGCGATGCCGCCGGACCCCGACTCGGTGGCGCAGCCCCCGAGCACCGCCGTGAGCACGATCGCCGCGGCGACCACCATCCCCGTCCGCCGCACCATCCGGTCACCGTAGCGTGCGTGCCGGGGGCGAGCCGCGCCTCCCGTCAGACCGACGCGCCCTCGAGACGGTCCACGGCGGCAGCGAGCTCCTCGAGCTCCGGCACCTCGCGCGCCTCGGCGAGCGCCTCCTCGAGTGCGGCGGCGTGGACCGGCGTGGCGTCGTCGAGCAGACGCTGCCCGGCGTGCGTGAGCTCGGTGTACAGCCCGCGCCGGTCGTCCGCGCAGAGGACGCGGGTGAGGAGCGCCCGTTCCTCGAGCCGGTTCACCAGTCGGGTCGTCGCGCTCGGGCTGAGTGCCGCGGCGCGGGCGAGCTGCTGCATGCGCATGTGGAAGCCGTCCTGACGGCGGAGCGCGTCGAGGACCGTGAACTCGACGACGGACAGGTCGACCTCACGCAGCGCACGCTCGAGGCGTGTCTCGATGAGCCCGTGCAGGGCGGCGAGCGTGCGCCAGCCGTGCGCGCGGACGGCGACCGACGTGTCGTCGACGGACATGGTGACCTCCTGGGGTTGGGGCAGGACGCGCAGCTCACGGGACGGCATTGATTGCTTGCGCGGATAGTCCGCGTGTGCAACTATCGGTACCCCGCGTCTGCAACAACCAGCGTACGCGGGCCACCTGCACCGCACAACGGAAGGACCCCCATGCCTGCGGGACTCATCGCCCTGGCCCTCGGCGGCTTCGGCATCGGCCTGACCGAGTTCGTGATCACCGGGCTGCTGCCCGAGGTCGCGGCCGACTACGGCGTCACCGAGACCACGGCGGGCTGGCTCGTGACCGGGTACGCCCTCGCCGTCATCGTGGGGGCCCTCGGCCTGACCGCCGCCACCACCCGACTCCCCCGCAAGCCCGTGCTGGTCGGCCTGCTCGTCCTGTTCGTCATCGGCAACGCGCTGTCCGCGCTCGCACCGGTCTACGGCGTGATGATGCTCGGCCGGGTCGTCGCCGCGCTCTGCCACGGTGCCTTCTTCGGCATCGGCTCCGTGGTCGCGTCGAACATGGTCGCGCGCGAGAAGCGGGCCTCCGCCGTCGCGCTGATGTTCACCGGCCTCACGGCGTCGAACGTCCTCGGTGTCCCCTTCGGCACCTTCCTCGGCCAGGCGCTCGGATGGCGCGCCACCTTCTGGGCCATCGCGGCGATCGGCGTCGTCGCGCTCGTCGGCGTGCTGGTGCTCGTGCCCGCGGTCCGCGTCACCGAGGCGCCCTCGCTCGCCCGGGAGCTCGGGGCCTTCCGCTCCGGCCAGGTCTGGATCTCGCTCGGCATCACCGTGCTCGGCTACGGCGGGATGTTCGGCGCCTTCACCTACATCGCGTACACGCTGACCTCGGTCTCCGGCTTCGCGTCGAGCGCCGTCCCGTGGCTCCTCGTCGTCTTCGGGGTCGGGCTGTTCGTCGGCAACGCCGTCGGCGGCAAGGCCGCGGCACGGTCGATCGACGGCACCCTCCTCGTGGTGCTCGTCGCCCTCACGGTCGTGCTCGCCCTGTTCGCCGTGGTCGCGACGTCACCCGTCCTGACCGTGATCGCCCTCGTCCTCATGGGCGCGTTCGGCTTCGCCACGGTGCCGGCGCTGCAGACCCGGGTCATGCAGTACGCCGACCACGCCCCGACCCTGGCGAGCGGCGCGAACATCGCGGCGTTCAACCTCGGCAACGCACTCGGTGCGTGGATCGGCGGTCTGACGATCGCCGCGGGTCTCGGGTACACCTCGCCGATCTGGGCCGGCGCCGGGATCACCGTCGCAGCGGTCGCGCTGACCACGGTCGCCGCGGCGGCGGCCCGTCGTGGTCGTCCCTCGGGCTCGGTCGCGGCGACGACGGGGAGCACCGCGGCGGAGAACACCGCCACGGCGAGCACCGCGACGGGGAGCACCGCGGCGGTCTGAGCGCCGCCACCGTTGTCCCCTGTTCGCCCGACTGACTGTGCGCCCGGACAGGTCTACCGTCTGTTGCGTGCGGCAACGACGCCGCACGATGACGAATCGAGCATCATGCAACGACGGATGAAGCAACTCGTCGCGGTGGCGCTGAGCGCAGGTGTCGTCGGGGCACTCGTGCCGGCGATCTCCGCCCAGGCGGTCACGACGAGCGACACCCCGGACTTCGGGAGCAACGTCAAGATCTACAGCCCCTCGACGCCGACCTCGACCATCCAGGCCGACGTCGACGCCGCATTCAACGCCCAGCTCCGCAGCCCCACCGCGCAGTTCGGCACGCAGCGGTCCGCGTTCCTCTTCAAGCCCGGCAGCTACGGCCGCGTCTGGGCGAACCTCGGGTTCTACACGTCGGTCGCCGGCCTCGGGAAGAACCCCGACGACGTCACGATCAACGGTGCGGTCAACGTCGACTCCGGCTGGAACGCCGGCGACGAGAAGAACGCGACGCAGAACTTCTGGCGGTCGGTCGAGAACGTGGCGATCGTCCCCGAGGGCGGCACCGACCGGTGGGCCGTGTCCCAGGCAGCGCCGATGCGCCGCGTCCACATCAAGGGCAACCTGACGATGGGCCCCTCGAACCAGGACGGCGGCCAGGGCTACTCGTCCGGCGGCTACATCGCCGACACCAAGGTCGACGGCACGGTCACGTCCGGTTCGCAGCAGCAGTGGTACACCCGCAACTCCACGCTCGGTTCGTGGCAGGGCGGCAACTGGAACATGACGTTCTCGGGCGTGCAGGGCGCTCCCGCGAACGACTTCTCGAAGAGCTACACGACGCTGGCGACCACGCCGACGACGCGCGAGAAGCCGTACCTCTACGTCGACTCGTCGAACAAGTACCACGTGTTCGTCCCGTCGCTCCGGCAGAACTCGAGCGGCATCACGTGGCCGGACACCGCCGGTACCGACATCCCGATGCGCAACTTCTACGTCGCCCACCCGGGCGACTCCGCCGCGACCATCAACAGTGCGCTCGCGCAGGGCCTGAACCTGTTCTTCACGCCGGGCACCTACCAGCTCAGCGCCGCCCTCAACGTCACCCGGGCGGACACGGTGGTGACGGGCATCGGCTTCCCGACGCTCGTGCCGACGGCGGGCAACGCGGTCCTGACGTCGTCCGACGTCGCCGGGGTGAACGTCTCGAACCTCGTGGTCGACGCCGGCACGCAGAACAGCGCCCAGCTGGTCCGCCTCGGCACGAGCGGATCCCACGTGGACCACGCCGCCGACCCGCAGAGCATCCAGGACGTGTTCTTCCGCGTCGGCTCGAGCATCCAGGGCAGGGCGACCACGACGCTGCAGATCAACGCCGACGACTCGCTCATCGACCACATCTGGGCCTGGCGCGCCGACCACGGCGGAGCCGCCACGGGCTGGACGGTCAACACCGGCGCGACCGGCGTCGAGGTGAACGGCAACGACGTCCTCGCCACCGGCCTCTTCGTCGAGCACTACCAGAAGTACGAAGTGCAGTGGAACGGCAACAACGGGAAGACGATCTTCTTCCAGAACGAGATGCCGTACGACGTGCCCGACAACGCCTCGTGGCAGAGCCCGACCGGAGCCGGCTACGCCGCGTACAAGGTCGCGTCGAACGTGACCAGCCACGAGATCTGGGGCGGCGGTGTCTACTGCTTCTTCAACACCAACCCGTCCGTGCACGCCGACCGCGCGTTCGAGGTACCGCAGACGGCCGGGGTGAAGGCCCACGGCCTGGTGACGGTGTCCCTCGGTGACGTCGGCAGCATCTCCAGCGTCGTCAACGGCATCGGTGGTGCCGTCCCGACCCCGGCCGGGAACACCGCTCCGAACCGCCTGACCTCGTACAACTGACCACCCGAGGAGGACCACCGATGACCAGCACCACCACGAAGCGACGGCTCGTCGCCCTCACGGTCGCGGGGGCTGCTGCCCTCGCGCTCGGCGTCACCCCGACCCTCACCGCGTCCGCCCCGGCGAACGCGGCGAACGGCGACGTCGTCTGGTCGCAGGACTTCGACGGCCCCGCCGGCACCGCGCCGGACCGGTCGGCGTGGACGAACGAGACCGGCGCCGGCGGCTGGGGCAACAACGAGCTGGAGAACTACACCGACTCACGCGACAACTCGGCGCTCGACGGCCAGGGCAACCTCGTCATCACGGCGAGGCGCGAGGCGGACGGCTCGTACACCAGCGCCCGCCTGACCACGCAGGGGAAGTACACGCCGCAGTACGGGCGCGTCGAGGCACGCATCCAGATCCCGCGCGGTCAGGGCATCTGGCCGGCGTTCTGGATGCTCGGCGCCGACCTGCCACAGGTCGGTTGGCCGAACTCCGGCGAGGTCGACGTGATGGAGAACGTCGGCTACGAACCGGCGACCGTCCACGGGACCGTGCACGGCCCCGGCTACTCCGGCGGTCAGGGCATCACGTCGAGCTACCAGCACCCGCAGGGGTGGTCGTTCGCGGACACGTTCCACACGTTCGCGGTCGACTGGAAGCCCGGCTCGATCACCTGGTCCGTCGACGGAGTCGCCTACAAGACGGTGACGACGGCCGACACGGGCAGCAACCCGTGGGTGTTCGACAAGCCGTTCTTCATCGTGCTGAACCTGGCGGTCGGCGGGAACTGGCCGGGGTACCCGGACGGGACGACGCAGTTCCCGCAGCAGATGAAGGTCGACTACGTCCGGGTGATCGACAACTCCTGACCGCACACCGCGACGACGCACGACGGCCGGCAGCCACCAGCGCTGCCGGCCGTCGTGCGTCGGCAGCGCCCCCGACGGCGGAAGCGCCGCGACTGGACGACGGAAGCGCCGCACTGGCACCACGGAGATCCCGCCCCGGAACGGCCGGCCGCCGCCGGCCAGCCCAGGAACGGCAAAAGCCCCTCCGTCCCGCATGACGCGGATCGAAAGGGCTTCTCGTGCGGGTAGTTGAGGAATGCCCTCAATCCCTGCAACCGCGCACAGTGTCCGCCCTGCTTGAGCATGACTGGCACAGCGGTGCTGGCCCATTTGGCACAGCAGGCCATCCACGACGGACGAGAAGCCGATGGCGGAGAGTGTCGACCGGCGGCTTGACATGCAGGATCGTTGCGGGATGCGCGGCGAAGCAGGGCGACTCCCAGAAGGAAGTTTCGGGAACAGAGCGAAGTGGGGTGAGCGGGAAGCGCAGAGGGCGTGGTGACGCGAAGTGGCCTTCCGGCGGTGAGCACGCCGACCTGACTGAGGCGTTTCGGAAGCGTCTCGCAGGAGGTCGCCGGTGGGGTTAGATCCTCGGGGCGGACGCTCGCACAGGCCAGGGATGACGCTGATTGGGCGTCGTCAGCAGCGAATGACCTTCTTGGAGGAGCTGATAGCAGCCAGCAAGAGCAGTACTGGGCCGTGATCAAGGGGGTTGGGTTCTCCGCCGCTAGGCACGTTCGGGAGCTGTTCGGGTTGCTCAAGGGCGGCTGTCCGGACGCGACGTCCCGCGTCCGGACACTTCATGAGTTCGCTGTGACCACCACTGTGGTGTTCGCTCGCGCGCCTCGCGTGAAGCACCGTTAAGACCGGAGCGTTTGAGAGCCGTCGATTAGCCGGATCGATTTCGGAGAACGGCCACTCGACGACGAGCGTGCCCGCGAGTGATAGGAGCCAGGTCGGGCCCGACTCCATGGTCTTGTTGCGCAGCAGCGCTAGCTGCATCCCCGCGGGTCGACGCCGCGGAGGACAAGGCGGAGTTCTTCCGACGGCTCGTTGCGAGCGGCAACCACAGCTGCGTCAATGGTTCGCCCGAACGGATTGGGGTCACTGGGAGCGGCACGCCGAGAAGGTCCAGCGGCATCGCATGTGCGCTCTCGCGGCGCGCGTACCCCGATTCGGACACCCCTCTGCTCTTTGCACAGTCCATGGCGTGGCTCACGGTGGTGGACGACGCTGTCGAACAATCGCACGACCGCGCGGACGAAGCAGTGCTCGCTCTGCAAGCGGAACATGGGGGCGAACAGTCGCCCACCGACTAGATTCGCAGTGGCCCGGTGGCGATCCTCGCTGAACTCTGACGGAACTCGTGCGCGGCATGTCGCCCGCATGGCAGCGCCGGCTGCAGACTCACATCGGCGATTGCTTCAACGTGAGCAGCTCTGGCACCGAGCGCGACTAAGCGGAGTCGCTCCCCCGCTCCGCCAGTACCTCGTCGCGCGACGACAGGATGGCCCCTTCACGGTCGGGCTTGACCTCATCGAACGGCAACTGTCATATGCCCTCCCGGACTGGATCTACGGCGACCGTCGTTTCCAGAACTGCTGGGAGGCTGCGGCAGACGTGGCAGCGTGGACCAACGACATCATCTCTGCTGAGCGCGAGCTTTCCCATGGGGACGTCGTGAATCTGGTTGCGGTGTTGCAAGCAGAAGGGCGGACTGAACCGCAGGCGTTCGATACGGCGATCGAGATGCTCGACCGTAGGATCGGCCACCTGCGTTCGCATGCCGCGCAGCTACGCGAGCAGCGCGAATCGGATGATCAGACTGTCCGGTGGGCCGACGCCCTGCTGCTCACGATCCGCGGTCTATACGACTGGTCAGCCAACACTGCTCGGTACTCACCCTGGCGCGCCTCGATCGGGTACCCCCTGCGCCCTTAACGCAGGACGTCCGGCAGCGAAGTACCGCGGCCCACAGATGCGCTTCACCTGCCTGCGTTTCCGGGTCAGTTCAGCCGAACTTCCGCCCCCTACGCGCTGCGGCATCGTCTGCCCCGACGCAGCGACGATCACGAGCCACACCGCGCTCCGGTCCACACGTGCCGGGGCTCGTGGTCAATGCCGCCGACGCTTGCCCTCCAGCCGCTCGCCCATACGAAGCAGCTTGTCGCGTTCGTTTCGCTCGCGAGCGAGGCGAGCTGCTTCTGGCCCCAGCGGACTGATGTATTTGTCCGACGAACGGTACGGGTCGGTGACCATGGATTCCGCACGCCAGAGCTGCAGCTGCGCGACGCGAAGGCCAGGTCGGAGAACGATCGGTGCGTTGCTCGTGTTCACCAGTTCCAACGTCAACATGCCACGGTATCCCGGTTGCACCACCACAGCGGTGGCGACGATGAGGCCGAGGCGGCCCCAGCTCGACCGGCTCAGCACCTGCCCGTGCATATTGTGAGGCATGCCAACGAACTCCAGCGTCGAGCCCAACAGGAACCCCTGCGGCGGCAGGGTGTACGTCCCTCCAAGCTGCACATAGGTGCGACGGCCCTCGCGGTAGCGGGAGAACGCATCATCGGCGACGACATCTACGACGCCGTCGTCCATCCGGTCGGTTTCCAGGAACTCAGTTCCTAGCCGCAGGTCGATCGTGCCCGGACCGACCTGCTGTTCGGCGTCCAGCAGCGGCGTGATGATGAGCTTCCGGTCAAGTTCGGTCTCAGCCATCGCGGCGTAGATCTCGTTCTCCAGTACCGCGGTCACGAGTCCCTCCAAAGCGTCACAACTCGCGACAGCTCCACCGTCTTCAGTACGACGGCGTTGCGACGCCGGTCCGCCGCCGCAGTGATCAAACCAGTCATGGAGTCACCGTGCTGGCGCAGCGCCGCCGCCCACGCGACCAGGATCGCGTGCCACGGCAGGATCGGATCGGCAGTCCCCCCGAGTTGCACAGGCGGAACCTCTGACTCGAGGAGCTTCATTGCCTCCGCGAATCGCTCTTGTTCCAGGGGCTGCAACGCACAGCAACGGTCGCCAGCAGCGGCCTTCATCCAGGGCAGCAAGATTTCCAGCGCCGACACCAAGGCAGCTGCTTCCTGGGATCGCTGCGGCTGAGCCTGGTCGGCCAGCTCTGACAGCACGCCCGGGCAGTGTTCCTCAAGGAAGGGGTCCCACCCCAGGTCGCCGAGGTAGTTCCGAACCCACCGAGCCCGTTCCAGGGTCGGCGGGTGCGAGGTGCTCGTCCGCGGCATCGACGGCGCATGCGCGAGAAGCGCAAGCAGGACCGACGGCCCGCAGAGACGCGTTGCAATCAGGTCGGCGAGAACCTCGCTCGACCAGTCGGTCAACTTCTGCGACCAGTTCTGGCGCACACGCGTCTGGTTCTCGCCGGCCTCGACGGGAAGGTCATGGAAAATCGCGCGGATCTGCTTGTTGGCAGCATCGTCCGGCGTGGGCAGCGACGCGAGCTTCTCAACCAAGTGCGCCGCCTCGTGGGCGATGATCGGAGCGAGCATCATGTTCGCCGGATCCAACGCTGGCAGCTCGAACACCACTGGCAGCGGTGGCCCGAACGACGTCGCATGCGCCTCAGCCCGCAGAAGCGTCGCCCCGTATCGGGTTCCCGGCACAGTTCGGATGAGCGCATCGACGCTCTGCCCGATCGGCGGCTGCTGCAAAAGGTCGGCGACCACCGTCTGGATGAGATCTGTCAACCCAACCGGAAGGTCTGTCCGACCGACAGCTTCCCCGTACATCGCGATGTAGATGCCGAGCTGCTCCAGGTCCTGCAACGTCACGTGCATCATCTCTGACGTGCTGCGACCGGTGATCTGCTCCACGATGGGATCCGCCTGCCCCCGCTCGGCCTGGATCAGCTTCAGGGCGTTGTCGCGGTCGGCCACAAGGCGACCCAGAAGAAACGCGGCGTACTCCAACGCGCGACCACCGCGCCCGACTGCCGTGTCATCGAGTGCTCGTTGCAGGGCGGCGATACGTTCATCGACGCTGGCGCGAATCGCGTCAGGGGTCATGACAGCTCGCGCCACGCCTCGAGCGCTTCATAGCGAGCGGTCAGCTGGCGGGCAAGCTCAAGCAGTACGTCCATCATCGCTACCAGACGGTCCCGGTCGATCTGCCCCGCCGCCAACTGGCGCAAGGTCGCCGCGACGGCGCCGGCAGCCGCCTGCGCTTCCGCGGCACCGGCCTCCGGCCCTGCGACGTTGCGCATCGCATCCGCAAGCGAGCGGGCTTTCCGCTGCGACGGAGTCACCAGCCAGGCGTCGTCATCCGTGCTCCAGAGAGACCCCAGCTCATCCGCGGCCGTCTCAAGAACACGACGGTCCTCGTCCGTACTCTCTCCGGTTACTGCGTTCGCGGCGGAGCGAAGGACATCGGTCAAGAACCGGGCAAGATCCCACAGATCCCGCTCCGTCCGAAGGCTGCCAGTCCCTATCGCGGCGTTCCGCGGTTCCCGGTCAACGATCCAACTCACGATGTCTGTCCCACGCGCTCACCGTACACGCGTGCGTCTCACCACAGTGGGACGACGCAAGCGTCTTCGCGGATCTCTACAGAACCGACACGATCGTTGTGGTGTACGTCAACGATACGGCCAACGTACGGCCAAGTGCCGTACAGTAGCCGTACCACACCACGAACCGACGGAGATGATGCACTCATGGCACGCGACTCTTCCAAACTCACTATCCGGCTCTCACCCGAGGTGGTATCCGTTCTTCGCGACCTCGCCGACAGCTCCGGCTCGTCGATGACTGACGTCGTCAAGAAGGCAATCTCCGACCGCAAGTACTTCTCGGACAAGCTCGAAGAGGGCAACGAGATCATCTTGCAGAAGCCGGGTGAGAGCACGCGAACGATCGTTGATCTGCGGTGAGCGACAGCGGCGACGCTCCCGTGTCGTCCGATCGCGGCGGGGCCGGTGCGCGTGATGACGCATCCGGCCCCGCCGTCACGGAAGGAGCGAAGATCAACGAGAGCCGTCCGATCATCGACGGTTCAATCACGGAGGATCCGCGCGACAGGGTTCGCAGGACCCTCGCGATCTTCCTCGTCTGCATCCTCGCGGGCACCATCCTCGCCGGACTGCTGATCTTCGCGTTCCGGAAGGCTCTGCAGCTAGACACTGAGGATGTCCGCGCCGTTGTCGAGGTCTTCTTCCCCTCAATCGTCACCCTCGTGGGTACGGTGATGGGTTTCTACTTCGGCACTGAACACCGCAACGACTAAGGAAGGGCACCGGGATGCGCACACTCCTCATCGGGTACGACCTCAGCGACACCAGCTCCGAGGCCTACGAGGCGGTCGCCGTCGCCATCAAAGCGAACGTGACCGCGTGGTGGCATCACCTCGACTCCACCTGGATCGTTCGAACCCGACTGGACCCCGTGGCGTTCCGGGATGCGCTCCGGTCAGCCCTGCCAAGAGCGAGCGAAGTGTTCGTCGCTGACATCACCGACAGCGCCACCGCGTGGCGAGGCTTCTCGGACAGCGGCACGAACTGGCTCGAGCGAAACCTGGGATAGCGAGTTCCCGACACGGGCACTGAGGAGGTGAGCGCCGCGAACCATTCCCGGCCCAGATGCCGCCGACGCGCTCCAGTTCCTGACCTGCCATAGTCAAGCACCAGCGGTTGGATCGAGCTGCGCGGGGGTCGCGTCAGCCGCGGTCGTCGACCGAATCAGTTCCTCCCACCGCTCATCGGACGCCAGCAGCGCCCGCCCTGCGGCCGTCGCGAGCGTGTAGGCGTCCGGCCCGACGAGCAGCCGCAGCGGCGGCTCGCCCATCCCGACAACGTGCAGCACGAGGTCGGCGACGAGGTCGGGGCCGCTCGCCCCGATGTTGTCGCTCCCGTGCATCCGCGCCGAGGCCCCGACGGTCGCCTGGCACTCCGGCCGCACGGCGTCGACGCGCCTAGACGACCCGGCCCAGTCGGTGCGCATCCCGCCCGGCTCCATCACAGTGACGTGGATCCCGAGCGGGGCGACCTCCGTGGCGAGCACGGAGGAGAACCCGCCGACGGCCTACTTCGCAGTTTGGTACGCGCCGAGGCCCGGGCTCGCGAGACGGCCGCCCACCGACGAGACCTGCACGACGTGCCCCGAGCCCTGCTCCCGCATCACCGGCAGCGCCGCCCGCGTCAGTGTCACGACCCCGAACAAGTTCGTCTCAACCTGGGCCCGGAAGTCGTCGGGGTCGCCGTCCTCGATGCTGGCGAGGTTGGCGTAGCCGCGTTGTTCACCAGCACATCGAGCCGCCCGAATCGCTGGACGGCGGTGTCGACCGAAGCCTGTGCGGCGGCAGGATCGGTGACGTCGAGCGAGACAGAAAATCCCAGATCACGCCACACAGTGGGATGGGATCAAGGGGGCAGGAGCCGCACTCAGGTGCTGGGACAGCCGGCCGACTCACCTGAATCATCAGGCCGCAGCACTCAGCTGATCGGGCACCGATCCGCGGGCTGACGCGGATCGGCCGCCACTTTCCTCAATGGGTAGCTGCGACTTTCCCCAACTACCCTCGTGCGGAGACGGAGGGATTTGAACCCTCGGTCCCCTCAAAGGGGACTCCACCTTAGCAGGGTGGTGCACTCGGCCGGACTATGCGACGTCTCCATGCACTCTCGCGAGTGCTCCGACCACCATACAGGAGGACGGCCCGGGTCTCGACCACGGGATCCTCGCCGATCGCGGGTCGGTCCCCCGAAGTGGGGACACGAAGGGGTTGTCCCTGCGTACCCCGCTGCATAGCATCATCGGGACGCGGCGATCACGTTCCGGAGGCCAGCCTCCGTAGTCGCGACACAGCACCGACGTCGCTCCCCGCTGCCGAGCCCGACGCGCCCGATCGTGTGGCGCTCAGCCGGGGAGCGACCTCCTGGGGGCGCGGCCCACCACCGCGCCCCCACCTTCGGTCCTCACACGCCCGCGCGGCGATCAGGCAGCCGACCGGAAGCGGTCCGGCAGCGTGATGAGCGCGGAGGCGAGCTCGACCAGCACGGCCGCGCACTCGTCGAGCGCATCGGCCTCGGCCGCGCGCACGGCCCGCTCGACGAGCCGCATCCGTGCCCGTCGGTCGACCGCCGCGTCGATCCCGTTCGCGATCGCGACGTCGTCCTTGTAGAAGGCGTCGAGCACAGCGCGCTGCGACGACAACCAGTCGGCGCTGACGGCGGCACCGTGCCGACGGAGCCACCATGCTCCGAGCTCGACGAAGGCGCCGCCCTCGGTGCTGCACTCCCGCAGCCACGCCGTGGTGAACCGCTCGTCGCCGGCCGTCGGACCCGTCGACGGATCGGTGATCATCGTCCGCGCGATCCGGAGGCGCTCGGTCATGTGCTCGACGGTCCAGTGCATGATCACCACGCCGACGTAGCGCTGCACCGTGACGAGCCGGAGCGCCTCGAGCGGGACGAGTGCTTCGCGGACGGGCGTCCGCGAGACGCGCATGTCGTCCGCGATGTCGTCGAGCCGGACGCGCTGCCCCCGCCGGTAGACCCCGCGCAGGACGTCGTCGAGCAACCGCGCGAACACGGCGTCGCGCAGCAGGCTCCGCCGGATGCCGTTCGGGTCGTCCTCGCCCCGACCAGGGCGGCTCGGTGCTCGGTCCATGTCGCCAGGGTCACGCACGACCGGCGCCGCTGGGGTGCGAGGAGGTCGGATGGTGGACGGTGCCGTCGGCGGTCGCCGTGTGGAGGAGTGCCATGCGGCGACGATGGCAGCCACCGTCGCCGCACGCTAAACACTCCGTATACGGAATGCTACTTCCGGGCGCCGTCCGCTTCCTTCGTCAGGACCGAGAGCGGTTGCGTGATGTCCTCGAGTCCCTTCCGCGCGGAGTCCACCCCGAAGATCAGCGCCACGATCCCGCCGACGATCATCACCGCGGACCCGAGCAGGTACCCCCAGAAGAGCGGCTCGCGCGAGGACCCGTCGCCGATGAACGCTCCGTAGATCGCCGGGGCGAGCGCCCCGAAGATCTGCGCGAGGGCGAAGAAGTACGAGATCGCCTGCGACCGGAGCTCGAGCGGGAAGATCTCGCTGACCGTGAGGTACGCACTCGACGCACCGGCCGAGGCGAAGAAGAACGACACGCACCAGAAGACGACCTGCACGGTGGCGCTGATCGCGTCCGCGCGGAACAGGAACGCCGACGTCGCCAGGACGAGCCCGGACACCAGGTACGTCAGGAAGATCATCTGCCGGCGACCCCAGGTGTCGAAGAACCGGCCGAGGATGATCGGACCGAGCAGGTTGCCGATCGCGAACGGGAAGAAGTACACCGACGTCTCCGCCGTCTTGAGCCCGAAGAAGTTCGTCAGGACGAGCGCGTACGTGAAGAAGATCGCGTTGTAGAGGAAGGCCTGCGTGATCATCATCGTGGCGCCGACGAGTGTGCGCGTCGGGTACTGGCGCAGGAGGACCCGCGCGATGGTCAGGAACCCGACGCGGTCCATCGGCGTCACCGTCAACGCCTTCGACTGGTCGACGTCGGGCAGTCGGTGCCCCGTCGACCGCTCCACCGACTCCTCGATCTGCGTGACGGTGGCGTCGGCCTCCTCCTCGCGCCCGTGCGTCATCAACCACCGCGGACTCTCGGGGATGTGTCGTCGCAGGAAGATGATCGCGATGCCGAGCACCGGGCCGAGGAAGAAGCCGATGCGCCAGCCGATGTTCTCGGCGAAGTGGGCGGTGTCGAGCAGGTAGATGTTCGCGAACGCGCCGAGCGCGGCGCCGCCCCAGTAGGTGCCGTTGATGGCGATGTCCACGTGGCCGCGGTACTTCGACGGGATCAGCTCGTCGATCGCCGAGTTGATCGCCGCGTACTCGCCGCCGATGCCGAGGCCGGCCACGAACCGGAACGCCGCGAGGAACCAGAAGTCCTGGGCGAGCCCGGCGATGCCCGAACCGATGAGGTAGATGGCCAGCGTGAGGATGAAGAGCTTCCGCCGACCGAGTCGGTCCGACATGCGGCCGAACACGATTGCGCCGACCACCTGGCCGACGAGGTAGATCGTCCCGAGGGACGTCACCTGCTGTGTCGACAGGTCCAGGTCGGCCTGGAAGCCGGCGTTGGACACGATCTGGATCTCCAGACCGTCCAGGATCCACGAGACCCCGAGTCCGACGACGACACTCCAGTGGAACCGTGTCCACGGCAGTCTGTCCATCCTGGCGGGCACCAGGCTCTTGATCGCCCCGTCTGTGCTGCTCACGAGTGGGGAACGTACGCCGGGATCGTCCAGCGTGTTCACATCGACAACGGACGTCGCTGACGGAGGGGCCGGACCCGGAGCCGGATCCCCCTATCGAATCCGGCTCCGGTGCCGACGCCCCATCATCGCCGCTGCCGTCGGCAGCCACAAACCCCTGGACGGGAGGCACGGCGCCGGCCCGTGCCGTCCCTCCGGTCCGCACGTGCGGACGGGAGGCGCGGTGCCGGCCCGCGCCGCGCCTCCCGTCCGCCACCCGGTGGCGCCCACCGACGCGGGCCGACACATCCGTACCGGACGGCAGCCACCTCGCTACCGTGACAGGGGTGCCGCTGCAGAACTCGACCGACCGCATCCTGACCACCCACACCGGTTCGCTCCCCCGGACGCCGGAGCTCACCGCCCTCCTCGTCGCGCGTGACCAGGGGAAGCCGTACGACGAGCAGGCGCTCCGCGACGAGACGGCGGCCGTGCTGGCCCGCACCGTCGACGCGCAGCTCGACGCCGGGCTCGACGTCGTCAACGACGGCGAGGTGCCCAGGGTCGGCTTCTCGACCTACATCCGCGAACGGCTGTCCGGCTTCGGCGGCTCCGGCCACCGCAAGCCGACCCTCGACTCGGTGAAGTTCCCCGAGTACGCGGCGTTCCAGGCCCGTCAGATCGACGAGGGCGCCGAGTTCGCCCGGGTCTGGGACACCCCGGTCGCCCAGGGACTGCTCGAGTACGACCAGGAGCGCGCCGGCATCCGCGAGGACCTCGACGGCTTCGAGCGGGAACTCGCCCGCAACGCGGCGGCCGGACGCACGCCCGCCGGGACCTTCATCTCGGCGGCGACGCCGGGCATCGTCGCCACGACGCTGCTGCTCGACGACGCGAACCCGCACTACGCCGACCACCGCGAGTACGTCTTCGCGCTCGCTGAGCAGCTCCGCGTCGAGTACGAGGAGATCGTCGCGCGCGGGCACGTCCTCCAGCTCGACGCCCCGGACCTGGCGATGGAGCGCGTGATCCACTTCGGCGACGCGTCGCTCGACGAGTTCCTCGCCGCGGTCGACCTGCACGTCGACGCCCTCAACCACGCACTGCGGAACATCCCGAAGGAGCAGACCCGTCTGCACGTCTGCTACGGCAACTGGCAGGGGCCGCACCAGGACGACGTCCCGGTGGACGTGCTGCTGCCGCACCTCTACCGCGCCGAGGTCGGCTCCTTCAGCATCCCGTTCGGCAATCCGCGGCACGCGCACGAGTTCCCCGCGTTCCGCGACCTCCCGCTGCCGGAGGACGCCGTCCTGGTCCCCGGCGTGATCGACGTGACGACGAACTACCTCGAGCACCCGCAGCTCGTCGCGAACCGCATCGTCGAGGCCGCCGAGGCCGTCGGCGACCCCACCCGCATCGTCGCCGGGACCGACTGCGGCCTGGCGACCTTCGCGAGCTACGAGTTCGTCGCGTCCGACGTGGCGTGGGCGAAGCTCCGCGCGCTCACCGAGGGCGCCGCGATCGCGAGCGAGCGCCTGTTCGGCTGACGCGGCCGCGCTCGCCCTGGGCGAACAGGGGGGCAGGTTCGTCGGCGGTCAGGCGTAGCGTCGGCGACGTGACCCGACCCTCCATCAGAACGGTCGGCGAGCTCCGCGCCTCTGGTCACGTCCAGAAGTCGGTCCGCGCCGAGATCCGCGACAACCTCCTCACCGCCCTCCGCGAGGGCCGAGACCCCTGGCCCGGCCTGCACGGCTTCGCCACCACCGTCGTCCCGCAGCTCGAACGAGCCCTCATCGCCGGCCACGACGTCGTCCTGCTCGGCGAGCGCGGGCAGGGCAAGACCCGCCTGCTCCGCACGCTGCAGGGACTCCTCGACGAGTGGACGCCCGTGATCGAGGGTTCCGAGCTCGGCGAGCACCCCTTCGAACCGATCACCACCGCCAGCACCCGGCGAGCCGAGGAGCTCGGCGACGCGATGCCGATCGCGTGGCGCCACCGCGACGACCGCTACGTCGAGAAGCTCGCGACGCCGGACACCTCCGTCGCCGACCTCATCGGCGACGTCGACCCGATGAAGGTGGCGGAGGGCCGCAGCCTCGGCGACCCGGAGACGATCCACTTCGGCCTGGTCCCCCGCGGCCACCGCGGCATCGTCGCCATCAACGAGCTGCCCGACCTCGCCGAGCGCATCCAGGTCGCGATGCTCAACATCATGGAAGAGCGCGACGTGCAGATCCGTGGCTACGTGCTGCGGCTCCCGCTGGACGTCCTCGTCGTCGCGAGCGCCAACCCCGAGGACTACACGAACCGCGGCCGGATCATCACGCCGCTGAAGGACCGCTTCGGCGCCGAGATCCGGACGCACTACCCGATCGAGCTCGAGGACGAGATCGCCGTCATCCGGCAAGAGGCCCAGCTCACCGCCGACGTGCCGGACGCCCTCATCGAGATCCTCGCGCGCTTCACACGGGCGCTGCGGGCGTCGAGCGCCGTGGACCAGCGGAGCGGCGTGAGCGCCCGGTTCTCGATCGCCGGGGCCGAGACGGTCTCCGCCGCCGCCGTGCACCGAGCGGCGCGCCAGGGCGAGGAGCACGCGGTCGCCCGGCCGATCGACCTCGAGACCGCCGTCGACGTGCTCGGTGGCAAGATCGAGTTCGAGAACGGCGAGGAGGACCGCGCCGACGAGGTGCTCGAGCACCTGCTCCGGACGGCCACGGCCGAGACGGTCCGTTCGCGGTTCCGCGGGCTCGACTTCGCCGTCCTGGTCGAGGCGCTCGACGGCGGCACCATGGTGACCACGGGCGAGCAGGTCAGCGCCCGGGCCTTCCTCGAAGGGCTGCCGTCGATCGGTGAGTCCGACCTGTACGACCAGGTGTGCGACCGACTCGGCGCGACGAACGACGGCGAGCGGGCCGGCGCGATCGAGCTCGCCCTCGAGGGCCTCTACCTGGCACGGCGCATCAGCAAGGAGTCCGGCGGGGGCGACGCCGTCTATGGCTAGGCAGAACCGCCGCCTGTCGCGCGACGCCCGCTACGGCAAGTACGACGACGGACCGGATCCGCTCGCACCCCCGGTCGACCTCGCCGAGGCCCTCGACGCCATCGGCGAGGACGTCATGGGCGGCACCTCGCCCGAGCGCGCCATCCGCGAGTTCCTTCGGCGCGGCGGCCGCGACCAGCGCGGACTCGACGACCTGGCCCGTCGCGTCGCCGAACGGCGCCGCGAGCTCACGGCGAAGAACAACCTCGACGGCACGCTGCAGCAGGTCAAGCAGCTGCTCGACGAGGCGGTGCTCGCCGAACGTGGCCAGCTCGCGCGCGACACCGACATCGACGACGGCGACCGTGCCCTCGCCGAGATGCAGCTCGACAGCCTCTCCCCGTCACCGGCCTCCGCCGTGCAGGAGCTCAGCGGCTACGACTGGAAGAGCCCCACCGCGCGGCAGAAGTACGAGGAGATCAAGGACCTGCTCGGCCGCGAGATGCTCGACCAGCGCTTCGCCGGCATGAAGCAGGCGCTCGAGAACGCTTCCGACGAGGACCGCGCGGCCGTTGCGGCGATGATGCGCGACCTCAACGCACTGCTCGAGGCGCACCGCGCGGGCACGGACTCGCAGGAGCAGTTCGACGCGTTCATGGCGGAGCACGGCGCGTACTTCCCCTCGAACCCGCAGAACGTCGAGGAGTTGCTCGACGACCTCGCCGCCCGCGCCGCCGCCGCCCAGCGGATGCGGAACTCGATGACCCAGGAGCAGCGTGACGAGCTCGACGCGCTGGCCCAGCAGGCGTTCGGCTCGCCGGACCTGATGGGGCAGCTCGGACAGCTCGACGAGAACCTCCGATCGCTCCGCCCCGGCGAGGACTGGGGCGGCTCCGAGCGGATGGACGGCGAGCAGGGACTCGGGCTGGGCGACGGGACCGGGGTGTTCCAGGACATCGCGGACCTCGATGCCCTCGCCGACCAGATCGCGCAGTCCGGCCCGGGCTCCGACCTCGACGACCTCGACCTGGACGCCCTCGCGCGGCAGCTCGGCAACGAGGCGGCCGTCGACGCGAAGACGCTGCAGCAGCTCGAGAAGGCACTCCGGAACTCCGGGGCGATGCGCCGTGGGGCCGACGGGCAGCTCCGGCTCACCCCGAAGGCCATGCGCCAGCTCGGCAAGAGCCTGCTCAAGGACGTCGCCCAGCGGATGTCCGGCCGGCAGGGCGCCCGCGACCTCCGTCGCTCCGGTGCCGCCGGGGAACCGTCGGGCTCGACCCGGCAGTGGCAGTACGGCGACACCGAACCGTGGGACGTCACCCGGTCGATCACGAACGCCCTCACCCGCACGGCCGCGTCCGGTCGAATCGGCCCCGGCGTCCGGCTCGAGATCGACGACGTCGAGGTGCAGGAGACCGAGGCGCGGACCCAGGCCTGCGTCGCGCTGCTCGTCGACACGTCGTTCTCGATGGCGATGGAGGACCGTTGGGTGCCGATGAAGCGCACGGCGCTGGCGCTCCACACGCTCGTCTCGACGCGGTTCCGGGGCGACGACCTGCAGCTCATCGCCTTCGGGCGCGAGGCCGAGGTGATGGACATCGAGCAGCTCGTCGGGCTCGACGCCATGTGGGACAAGGGCACGAACCTGCACCACGCCCTGCTGCTCGCCAACCGCCACTTCCGCAAGCACTTGGCGGCGCAACCCGTGCTGCTCATCGTCACGGACGGCGAGCCGACGTCGCACCTCGAACCGAACGGGCAGGTCTGGTTCGGCTACCCGCCGGACCCGATCACGATCGCTCTCTCCGTCCGCGAACTCGAGAACGCCGGACGGCTCGGCGCGCAGACGACCTTCTTCCGGCTCGGCGACGACCCCGGCCTCGCACGGTTCGTCGACGCGATGGCGAAGCGCGTGGACGGCAGGGTGGTGGCGCCCGAGAACGACGACCTCGGGGTCGCGGTCGTCGGCTCCTACCTCGGAGCGCGCCGCGGCAGCCTGTTCGGGGACGACTGGGCGGTCTGACGCGGTTCGCGTCGGACAGGAGGCACGTGGCGGGGCCGCCACGCGCCTCCCGTCCGGCGAGCGGTCACGTCGACGACCGACGGCCGGCAGCGACTGCGGTGACGACCGGCCGGGCGGTGGCTAGAAGAGCGGCCAGGGGACGGCGGGGCCGTGACCGGGCGGCGGCGGGAACACCCCGACGGCGCGCAAGGCGGCGCACCGCGCGCGCAGCGTGTCCACCTCGGCGACCGTCAGGTGCTCGTCGAGGGCGGCACCGAGGTCACCGTGCAGCGCCTCGGAGACCCGGTCGATCCCCTCGAGCTCGTCCGGGTCGAGCGGTTCGCCGATCCAGCCCCACAGCACCGTGCGGAGCTTGTGCTCGACGTGGAAGGCCAGGCCGTGGTCGACGCCGAACCGGTGCCCGTCCGGCATCGCCAGCACGTGTCCGCCCTTGCGGTCGGCGTTGTTGACGACGACGTCGAACACCGCCATCCGGCGCAGGGCGGTCGTGTCCTCGTGCACGAGGGTCACCGGGCGGTCGTGCTCGTCGATCGCCTCGAGCACCGGGAGCCACGGAGCGTCCTCGGCCTCGGCGGCATCGGTCGGCACGAGGTCCACGGAGTCCTGGTCGGGGTCGATCTCCTGCCAGCGCTGCAGCATCCCGCGGCCGTACGGTCCCTCGCCCATCCACGTCGGCGGGACCACGTTCCACCCGAAGGCCTCGGACACCAGGTACGCGGCGACCTCGCGGTCGGCGAGGGTGCCGTCCGGGAAGTCCCACAGCGGTCGCTCGCCCTCGATCGGCTTGTAGACGACGGCCTCGCCGTCGAGGTCCGCGAGGAACGTCGCGTTCGAGGCTTCTCGGATCCGCGCCCGGATGGACAGCGATCCGTCGCTCATGCGGCCCCGGGGGGACGACCCGCGGCCACGATCTCGCGCGTGCGCTCGACGAAGGCGCGGGCGGTGCCGACGGGGATCTTCACCTGGAAGAGCTCCGCGGGCTCGGGGATCTCGACCACGGCCTCGATCTCCTCGCCGTCGTCGCCGGTCTCCGCCACGATCTCGATCTCGTCGTCGATCGGGTACGCCTCGATGACGACCTGCGCCGTCGCCGGGTCGAACCCGAGGCTCAGGGCACCCGCGCGGAACTCGGGCTCCACCGGCTGGTCGAGTGGTCCGCCGTCGCGGAGCTCGGTCGGCGCGGTGGGCGGGACGCTGAAGCGGTTGTCCTCCACCGTCGCGACCTCGTCGAGGAGCTCGTCGATCTTGTCCGCGAGGACCGCGGACTGCTCCTTCTCGAGGGCGACGCTGGTGACGCGGCGGCCGTCACGGGCCTGGATGTAGAACGAGCGCTCGCCCGGGCGGCCGACCGTCCCGACGACGAGACGGTCCGGCCAGTCGAAGCCGTGCACGATGGTGGGCATACCCCGCATTGTAGGAGCGCCGGACGACACTCGTTCAGGGTCGGGGGGTGTCCGCCGTACCGGACGGGTCGTCGTGCCCGGCTCCCCCGCCCACCGCGGCGTCCGGACTCGGCGCGGCCGCGGCCGCCAGCCACCCGAGGTCGCCCGACTCGGTGTTCGACGCGACCACCTCGGGGCGGTGCTCCCCGTAGCGCACGATGGACACCGAGGCCGGTCCGACGGCGATCCGCTGGAACAGGTCGAGGTGCATGCCGAGGGCGTCGGCGAGGACGGACTTGATCACGTCGCCGTGGCTCACCGCCACCCAGACGGCCGCGGGGCCGTGCGCCGCCTCGACCTCGGCGTCGATCCGACGGATCGCCGCGACGGCACGGGACTGCATGCCCTGCATCGACTCGCCGCCGGGGAACACGACGGCGCTCGGGTTCGCCTGCACGGTGCGCCAGAGCGGTTCCTTCGCCAGGTCGGCGAGCTTCCGGCCCTGCCACTGTCCGTAGTCGCACTCCGTGATGGCCCGTTCGATGCGGGTCTCCGGCGTGCCCGTCTGTCGTTCCAGCAGTGCGCGGGACGTCTGTCGGCAGCGTTCGAGGGGGCTCGAGACGACGGCGGCGAGCGGGACGGCCGCGATCCGCTCGCCGGTGCGGGCCGCCTGCTGCCGTCCGACGGCGTCGAGCGCGACCCCCGCGGTCCGTCCGGCGAGCAGCCCGGTCGCGTTCGCGGTGGTGCGTCCGTGCCGGACGAGGAGGACGGTCGCCATGTGCCCGATCCTAGGCGCACCCTTGACGGGACCCCGTCGCGACGTTCAGATGGACCCATGATCGGGCGCCACCGCGCGGCACTCTTCGCCACGTCGACGATGACCGGGTTCGGGATCGCGTCGTGGATCACCCGCACACCCGCGGTCCGCGACGAGCTCGGCGCGTCCATCGAGGTCATGGGGTTCGTCCTGCTCGGCCTGTCGATCGGCTCGATGGTCGGGATCCTCGGGGCCGGGGCGCTCGTGGGTCGGCTCGGCACCCGTCCGCTCATCGTGCTCGGCGGCGCGCTGCCCGTCACCGGCATGCTCCTCGTCGCGCTGTCCACGCCGGCGCAGGCCGCAGCCGGGGTGTGGGCCGGGCTCTTCCTCATCGGGTTCGGCGCAGGCGTCGCCGAGATCGGCCTCAACGTCGAGGCCGCGGCCGTCGAACGACGGCTCGGACGGCCGGTCGTGCCGGTGCTGCACGCGTGCTTCAGCCTGGGCACCGTCGTCGGTGGCGCGGCGGGCATCGCCCTGACCGCCGTCCGGACGCCGGTGCTCGTGCACCTGCTCGTGGCCACGGTCGTGATGGCCGCCCTCGCGACGTTCGCGGCGACCACGCTCCGGCCCCTCCCCCGCACCCCGCCGCCCCCGACCCCCGACCCGGTCGGTGCGGCCGGGGCGGCCGGGGCGGCCGGGCCGGTCGGCACGGCGGTCGTCCCGCGGCTCCGTACCGTGCTCGGCGTGCAGGTGCTCCTCATCGCCGTGATCACCCTGGCGATGGCGTTCGCCGAGGGCGCCGCGAGCGACTGGCTGCCGCTCCTGATGACGACCGACCACGACGCGCCCGAGGTCACCGGGTCCCTCGTGTTCACCGGCTTCGCCCTCGCGATGTTCGTCGGCCGGTCGGTCGGCACGCCCCTCGTCGCCCGGTTCGGTCGCGCTCCCGTCATCCGGGTCTGCGCCGCGGTCGGCGTCGTCGGCGTCCTGCTCGTCGTGGTGTCACCGAGCCCGTGGCTCACCGCCGCGGCGGCCGGGGTGTGGGGCCTCGGGATCGCGCTCGGGTTCCCGCTCGCCATCTCGGCCGCCGGCGACCACCCGACCGACGGCGACCGCCGCGTGTCCGTCGTGGCCACCGCGGGGTACGTCGCCTTCCTGGCCGGCCCGCCCGCCCTGGGGTTCCTCGGCGAGCACCTCGGTCTGCAGACCGCGATGCTCGTCCCCGCGGCCCTGCTCGTGGTGGCCCTGCTCGCGGCACCGGCCACCCGCGGCCGCGTCGTCGCCACCGAGCCGGCCGTCGCGCCTCCCGGACGGCAAGGCGGATTGCGGACATGATTCGCGCCGCCACGCCGGTCCCGCCAGGATGAAGCCGTGCTCGTCTCCATCGTCTACATGAGCCGTGCGGTCGCGCCCTTCGACGACGCCGCACTCGCCGAGCTGCTCCGCGAAGCGCGCCTCCGGAACGAGGCCCTCGGGGTCTCCGGCATCCTGCTCGCGAAGGACGGCCGGTTCATGCAGCTGCTCGAGGGGCCGGCGTTCAGCGTCGACGACCGCTTCGGTGTCATCGCGAAGGACCCGCGTCACGGCGAGGTGAAGTCGCTCATCCGCGAGGACATCGAGCGACGACGGTTCGACGGCTGGTCGATGGCGTACCGAGCCCTCGACGACTCCGACGTCGCCGCCGAGGAGGGCTTCAGCCCCTTCCTCTCCGACGCCGTCGACTTCCCGCGGTCCTTCGACCGGACCACGGCGGCCTGGCTGCTGAAGTGGTTCCGCGACCGCGAACTCCGCGACGTCTGACCCCGGGGACGCCCATCCCGGCCGCCTCGTCGTGGGACGCGGTGCCCGTCACCCGCGTGCGAACGCCAGGCTCTCCTCGACGATCCCGAGCACGACGGCGAGTTCGTCGTCGTCGCGCGGTCCGTAGACCATGAGTTCGGTGCCGAAGTCGGCGTAGCCGTGGGGCTCCGCCCAGCCCAGCGCCAGGAGTTGCCGGCCGCGCTCGGGCGGCAGCACGAGGTGCACGCTCGTGTCGTCCACGCCGTGCAGGTGCACGGGCTCGAGTCGCCGACCCGGTGCGAGCGACCGCTCCGGGCTGGACTCCGTCGTCCTGTCCGTGGGGAACACGGCGCGCGAGCTCGCGGGCGACACCTGGCTGTGTCCCTCGACGACGTCGGGCAGCGCGAACACGGCCGCGACCAGCCTGCCCCACAGCTCCGGCGGTGCGAGCTGGTCGACCTGTCGGTGCGGCCCCTCGACGGACGTCGTGGGTGTTGGTCCGGTGCGCGCTGGTACGTCCCCCATGCCGCTCAGTCTGTCGGTGCGAAGGCCTCCGCCGCCACCCCGAGCAGCCGCGCTCGGTGTCGCGGGTCGGCGACGCCCGTCAGCAGCACCTGCCACATCGTGGCGACGGCCGGGTACAGGTCGGCCCGACCGGTCCGGACGTCGGAGACCAGCTGCACGCCGGTGAAGTACGGCACGAGGGTCGATCCGAGCTGTTCGGCGGACAGGTCGGTGCGGAGCTCACCGCTGGCGATCGCGAGCCGGAACACGTCGACGATGCCGGCGATCCACTGCTCGTAGAAGCTCACGGTGGCAGCGGCGAACTCGCCCCGCTCGAGCGAGAGCCGGATGCCGGCCCGTACGATCGGGTCGGTCCGCAGCAGTTCGGCGATGCTCCGCGAGGCGCCGATCAGCGCCGCCGTCGGGGAGCTGTCGACGTGGCTGACGACGTCGAACGTCCGGGCGTTCTGCTCGCCGATCACGCCGAGCGCCATGGCGGTCTTCGTGGGGAAGTGGAAGTGGAGCGCGCCCTGCGAGACACCCGCGGCGCGGGCGATGGCCGCGACGGTCGCGGCGGCGAAGCCGACGCGGTCGAACTCCTCGGCCGCGGCGACGAGGATGAGCGCACGTCGTTCCACGGTGACAGTCTGTCGGACCGGAGGCACGGAGCGGCGCTGCCCCGTGCCTCCAGTCCGTGGGACGGACGTCAGGCGGCGTGGCGGGCCAGGCTGATGCGCTCCTCCGGGACGTCGAGCAGGTCGCGGCCACGGAACCAGCGGAGCAGCCAGTCCGCGGGGGTGCCCGCGAGGTCGGCCGGCAGGCCGGTGCGCTCGGTCAGGAAGGTGCTGAAGCCGGGCTCGTCCCGCACCTCGGCGTCGGACGGGTTGCCGAAGGCCATCGCCCACCCGTCGAAGCGCCGGGCGTCGATCGGCTCACGGGAGAGCGACTTCACCTCACGGTGGCGAGGGTCGCGCTCGATGGCGGCGAAGCGGTCCTCGACGCTCCAGGACGGGCCTTCGAGGACCTGCATGAAGCGGCCGCCCTTGGCCAGGAGCAGACCGGAGACGCCGAGCGCCTCGTTGCGGAGCCGCGCCTCGCGCAGCATGGCGACCAGCTGGTCGTCGGTCAGGTCGTCCACGGCGACGGACATGTACACGAGCGATTCGAGGGAAGTCATCCCGGCCAGTCTGGGTCGCGCCGTCGGACCGGGTCAACGCGTCGTCCGCACACCGCACCGTTGGTCGCGGTGTGCGGATGAAGCGCCGGGTGGCGCTGCGAGCCGGGAGGCACGGTGCGCGCCGGGTGGCGCTGCAGGCCGGGAGGCGCGGTGCGCGTCCGCGGCGGGACCGACGGTCGGCCGCCGGTCACGCGACGGCTGCGCGCTCCGTCACCGCGGTGAGCCGCTCCAGCGGCACGCGCTCGTCGGTGCCCTGACGCAGCGCCGCCGCCTCGACCGCTCCCCCGGTCTCGCGGTCGACGAACCGCAGGTCCGACGTCAGCTCGGAGGGGCGGTGGCGGTCCGCCCACCCGCCGAGCGCGAGGAGGACCAGCGAGAGGTCCCGCCCGGCGTCCGTCAGGACGTACTCGTCGCGCACGCGCCCGCCGTCCGGCTTGTAGGACGTGCGCGCGAACACGCCGCCCTCGACGAGTGAGGCGAGGCGCGCCGTCAGGACCTCGCGCGGGACGCCGAGGCTCTCGCGGAACTGGCTGAAGCGCGTCGACCCGGCGAGGGCGTCGCGCACGATCATGAGCGTCCACTTCTCTCCGAGGACGTCGAGCGAGCGGGCGATTGGGCAGCGCTCGTCGCCGCCGAGGATGCCGAGCATGGCCCCACCCTACCTGGGTTCGGAATCCGGACACAACATGCTAGGTTCGGTTTCCGTACCCAACTCGGTACGACCACTGCAGCGACTGGAGCACACCATGACCGACCTCACCGACGCGATCGTCCTCGTCACCGGAGCGAACGGCGGACTCGGCACCGAGTTCGTCCGCCAGGCCCTCGACCGGGGCGCCACGAAGGTCTACGCGACCGCCCGCTCCCCGCGCACCTGGGACGACGAGCGGATCGTGCCGCTCGTCCTCGACGTCACCGACCAGGCGAGCGTCGACGCCGCGGCCCGGGCGGCAGCGGACACCACCGTCGTCGTGAACAACGCCGGGATCGACGGGGCGACCCCCCTGCTCGAGACCACCGTCGAGGAGGTCGAGCGGGTCTTCGCCACCAACGTCTTCGGTGCACTCCGGGTGGCCAAGGCGTTCGCGCCGACACTGGCGGGCGGCGCACTGGTCGACGTCCACTCCGTGCTGAGCTGGATCGCACTCGGCAACGGGTACTCGGCGTCGAAGGCGGCGTTCTGGTCGCTGACCAACTCCCTCCGCCTCGAACTCGCACCCCAGGGCACGCAGGTCGTCGGCGCGCACCTCGGCTACACCGACACCGGGATGACCGCCGGCCTCGACGTCGAGAAGGCCGACCCGGCCGACATCGTCGCGGCGATCTGGGACGCGGTCGAGGCCGGCGAGCACGAGGTCCTGGCCGACCAGGTCAGCCGCGACGTCCGTGCCGGGCTGAGCGCACCGCTGTCCGCGCTGTACCCGGCGCTCGCCGCCTGAGCCCCGGCCGTGCAGCCCCCGTCGCTACCCTGTCCGCATGGTGACGACGGGGGCGGTCGCGGAGCGGCGGACGGGGTGGACGTCAGCGGGCTGGGCGGCGCTGTACTGGGTGACGGTCGCGCTCGGCGTCGTCGGCGGTGGCGGGTCCTGGCTCTGGCTGTACCTGGCCTCCGAGGAAGCCACGCGCGGCGCGACCCCGGACCGGACGGGCACGAACCCCGGCGTCCCGATGGGCCTGGCCGGGCTCCTCGCGGGGCACGTGGTGGGAGTGGTCCTGCTGCTGGTCACCGCGCGGCTCGCCCGGCGCGGGCGTCGCTCGGTCGTGGCGTTCGTCCTCCTCGGGCTCGTCATCGGCTCCGGTGTCGGGGTGGCGCTGTCGCTGCAGCTGACCGCGGGACAGCTCGTCGCGCCGTGGCCGCAGGCGCCGTACACCCCCTGACGGCGGGTCCCAGACGGTCGGGCGCGCGCGACGATGCGCCCGCTCGCTGCCCCGGCCCTGACCCGGTTCAGCCGCGCGCACCGCGGGCGGTGATCCCGCGGGTGCTCTCGGCGATCGCCGCGCGCTCGACCTCCGTGAGCCCGCCTGCCCGGAGGACCCGGTCGAGGACGTCGCTCTTGTAGGCCACGTAGGCGTCGATGTCCGGCGCAGTCCTCGCCGCGCGGCGCTTCACCGCCGCGTACTCGTCACGCAGGGCGTCGTCAGACCGCAGGACGTCCCGCACGACGAGGTGGTTGCGGAGCGCGAGCGAGCCCTCGGTGACCACGTAGGTGTTGCTCGGGGCGAAGCGTTCCGGAGCGCGGAACGCGTGGCGGCCGGGGAGGCCGAGCTCTCCCAGTGACTCGAACCCGATCGTTGCGAGCGCCCGGACGGCTGCGGGCACGTGCTCCGATGCGACCACCACATCGACGTCGATCACGGGCTTCGCCGCGAGACCCGGCACAGCCGTGCTGCCGACGTGCTCGATGCGGTGCGGCACGTCCGCTGCGACGAGTGCGACGGTGTAGGCGGCGCGGAGCTCGGCGAAGCGGCGTGGCCAGGCAGCCCGGTACCCGACGACCTCGATCACGATCGCGCCCCTGCGGAGGGTGTGGGATTCGAACCCTGCCCGGATGACTCGGCCTCGAACACTGGTTGGCCGAGATGCCTCAGTTACAGGCTTTTTGAGTCACTTTGGTTCACGAGGATTGGCTTCGTTTCCAGTCAGTTGTGGGCAAAGTGTGGGCATCGGTCTCACTTGGGAGGTGCCGGAAGCTGCGTTGGCCAAGGACGCCTGTGACCGGCAGCTTGCGTCCGACCGACACGCTTGCGAGCCAGGGACCGCGTGGACTGCTTCCACGAGTCCCCTGGCTGAGACAGGTGCGCCCGTACCTCAGAAGGCCAGAAGCGGTGACGGTTCCCGCCCTGAACGAGGGGAACAGCGGATCAGCAGCAAGGTCGTAAGCCTTCCACTCGGAGATCTTGAGCCACTTCGCCAGTGCGTGGATGTCCAACGCATCTTCGTCCATCTTGGCACCGTAGGCCTGGAAGTCGGGGGCAGGACGAACGTCGCAGAGCTCAGGCATGTCTTCGACACGCGAGCCTCAAGGAGCCGTTTTTTTACCCAGGGAGATACCGGCCCTATACCTCTGGGACTGCCTCAGGGGTGGGGGGAGGGGGCTGTCCCCCTGATCCACTCGGCGGCAGGGCCGTCACGCCGGTCATAGCTTCATCGAGTTGTGTCCTGAGCTTCGAGACGATGCGCTTCTGCGACGGTTCGAGTGCGTCGAGGGCTTCCGTTGCGATCGCTGCGACGCTTCCGAGCCGGATGAGCAGATCACGTCGCTCGAGCAGGTCGTCGGCGCGTTCGACGCCGATCCAATCTCGCAACTTGTCGAGGTACGGCTTCTGGCGCTGCTCAAACCGCGCTCTCGCGTCCTCGGGTGACAAGTCATGCTCATCGCCGTTTTCGTCCACGAGCATCACGCCTCGAAGCAGACGCACGTTGGCCTCGCGTTCCTCCTGCTCGATCTCAGTCAGCAGCTTGTGCGGGTAGCGGGCAGCCACAGCGCGACCAATGCTCTCGGTCGTCGGCCAGGGCACCAAGAGCTCCTGATCCTGCATGAAAGCAGGGGCGGTACGGATGTCGTCTTGGGCCAGCCCGGTCAATTGAGCTAGCGCGGGAACGTCGTGAACCGTTGTGGTGCCGGCGCTGTCGGCGTTGAACTCAGCAATCTCGAGCGGAACGAGTGTGATGAAGACGTGCTCGGCGGTGCGGCGGTCGAGGCGCGGTGGGTCCCAGGCAGCTACCTCGCGGGTTCTCCGATCAAGCTGGACGTAGTCATGCCGGTCCTCCCAGCGCACCTCGAGCCGAGATGGCGCTACCCAACGGCGCTCGCCCTGCCACTGGTCGTGTAGGAGCTCGATCCGCACCCGCACCGGTCGTTTGTCGCCGATCGCAAGCACGGCTGCCTCGTGGAAGACGCCGGAATCTCGGCTGGTCCTGTAAGCCCACAGCTCTCCGACTTCCATGAGCTCAGCCTAAGGAGCGCTCAGTCCGGTACAGCCGCCGACTCTGCATCAAGCCGGGCTGCTACGTACCCGCCGACGAACGCCACTTTGAACACTGCCGAGCTGAAGTCGGCGTTGAACGAAGCGTCGAGCATCGCTTGCGCGCCGTTGACATGTTCGTTGTAGCTGGCGATCGCGTCGGGCATGTACTTCGCGCTACCGCTGCTGAGCTGCTTCCGGATGTAGGCGTCAGCCTTCTCCATGTTGGTTGTCATGACAGTACTTTCCCGTGGCGGTCCGACACCGGCTGCGCGAGGCAGCGATGACACGTTAGATTCTGTCGAGTGTGGGACTTCTTCCTTGGACCTGACCGGATCGACGACATCGAGTATGTTCAAATCGGGGCTCGTTCGTACGACATCGACGTTGTAGCGGGTGTCGTGTCACTTATGAGGCAGGATCTCGAGGCTCAGGACGAAGAGCTCCGCGCTGAGGAGGCCTTGGACCTGTCACGTGCCGCCTCGCCACTCAATCAGCTGCCCTCGCGACGGCATCCGATCGAGATCATCGTGGTGCCCAAGGCGCTTCCCGGCGCTTCTACCACTGCCCCTAAGACGGTCGACCTCGACGAGGTTCAGGGTTTGAGCCGCTCAGAGCGTTCGCGTCTAAGGGTTTTGGGAGCGATGGGCTCGGTATCCTTCATCAGGGAGAACGCTGCTCCGCAGATCTTTAGCAACCGTCCTCAGCTGCGAGACACGCTCGAACAGTACCTCCGGACGGAGGGTCGTCGCCGTTTGAACTGGACCCGACTCGCCGCTGTCCTACCAGCGCTCGCTGGCGCAGCACTAGTACCGCTGTGGATTGTTGCGAGCGCTCATCAGAGGGGCAATGCCGCAGCTTTCACCTTCGGGCTGATCCTCGCGCTGGGCGGGCTGACCATAGGGCTCTACGCTTCGAGAAGACTCGCTGCTATGTCGGTCAACAGGCTGAAGGGACACCGATTCAGAGAGGTGTCCCGAGAGGACTTTCGATCAGCACTGACCAACGTCCGCGCAGGCATCCTGACCACGGCGGGAGGCACGCTCTTGGGCGTGATCGCCACCGTGCTCTTCTACAAGTGGACTGGTATCGATCCGGTGTAGCACTCGGCCCCGCGAGTCAGGTGTCGGCGGCGCATGTCAGCCTTCGGGGCATGCCCGAGCACAAGTGGGCTCCCCCGGAGCATCCTGACGTCACGTTGCATCGACCAGTGAGCTTCAGCCGCGAGCTCGCCGGACTCCTGGCGTCGATCGATCCGCCGCAGCCCGTCTACGCGGACATTGCCTTTGAAACGATCCCTGAGACGCTGCACCTGCCATGCTTCGCGATCGCCGCATCTGAGGTGGCGGTACTTGTGGAAACTGCGTGGCAGGGGCGGCGGCAGCAAGTCCTGGTCGACCGAGATCACGTCTTCCGTCGCACGTTGCGTCCGCGGGCGCACTGATGGCGAGGCGACGCCGCGACCGATGGGCACTCGGGCCCGCGTACTCGCTGCCGGAAGCTGCGCGCGGCGGGCCGGACTATGACGTCACACCGCCCGATCCGGTCCTTGCGTGGGTGCAGTTCCCTGATCGCATTCTCGAGGTCGAGGCGCAGGTGATTGCGTACACAGAGAAAGCCGTCCTCGCAGAGTGGGGCTTCGGCCAGGCGACGGAGTGCGCATGGCTGTGGCGCGATGCCGTGAAGTCCGCCTCGCAAGCAGGATCACCCCCGATGGAGGGGCGCAGTTCCGGCAACGGGTGACCTAACCTCGCCTCATGGAAAGTGACGCTCTCTACAGTTTCGTTTCGCACACCGCGGGCAAGAACGCACAGGTGACGATCTTCCGCGACCGCATCGAGTGGGAGAAGAAGCGAGGCGTGTCCGGCGGCAAGATGACTGCAGCGGCACTCACCGGCGGTCTGAGCCTCGCGGTGACCGGCGTGCGCAACGGGAAGGCGGGTTCGGAGATGATTCCGGTCAAGAACATCACCTCCGTCTTGACGAAACGCGACGGCTTCCTGAACACCATCGTGTCCGTAGTCACCTCGGGCAACTCCATCGACTTCCGCGTCTCGCACGCGGAGGCGAAGCAGATTCGTGACGTTCTAAACGGCCTCATGCTCGGCGCTCCCGCGCCGACTCCTGCGGCGGCGGATGCTGCTGCCGCTCCGCGCGAGGACATCGCTGGCGCGCTACAACAGCTTGCCTCCCTTCGCGATGCTGGTGTACTCACCGATGAAGAGTTCGCCGCCAAGAAGGCCGAACTCCTGTCCCGCCTGTGACGGACTTCTGGTCATGGCCGGGGTGGGCCGGCGTTCAGGGAATCGCGTCACTACTCGGGGTAGCAGCGGTGGGCACCGCTGTCGTGGACTTTCTCGCTTCCCAACAGGCTCGACTGCCTGAGGTCGCTCGCCTGCGAATCGACCAGTCAAGATCCCTCGACGACCACAGCCAGCAGAAGGTTCGAGTTACCGTCCGAGTCACTGGCCCTCAGTCCCTCTACGAAGCTCGTTGGCGAGTTTGGGGCCGTGATTGGACCTTCCCTGACCTGCCGCCGGTTATAGCGCCAGGGCAATCCGTCGAGCCGATCGAGTTCCTTGTCAACAGGAGTGACCGCTCGCGAGTGAAGATCGGAGTCGTGTACCTGGTACCTCGGCGGTGGAGCCCGCACGTGAAGGGACTCCGCCAAGCAATCGATTCGGATGTCACTCCCGAGGTCTATCGCAATCGGTTGTGGCCGTGGTGGCCCTACGAGCGTGCCGGACGATGGGTCACGCCGCGCGACAGGTCGCGATACCAGCGACGCTTCCTCTGGGTGCCCCACGACGAATGAGGCATGGCAATCGACGTGGATTCCTGCGCGGGGAGATCAGAAGCGGCCCGGAGTAGGAGATCTCCGGGCCGCTTCCAGCCCCACTGGCCTTGTGGGGAGTCTCAGACGTACTGAGCACGCTCACGACGTTCCACAGCCATCGCTGTAGCCGTCGCGGACGTCGCTTCGTAGATGTTGTAAGTACGGTCGCCCTGTCGCGTTGGGACGGCTTCTCCGAGCTGGTCGATCGCTGCCACAGCACGGGGCGTACGCACAGTGGGAACGGTCATGTCGAGACTCATCGCACGCGCCGTGGGGATGGCAACCAACGCAGCAGTTGCATCCGTCACTGCCCCGACCTTGCTGTAGATGCCACGCTCGAGGCCGGCACCCACCATCTGCCCAACCTCACGGTCGAACACCCGTGACGGTGAGTGGATGCCGAGCTGCCGTTTGATCGAACCCACCATCGACGACGCGATCTTGTTCATCTGCGCAGTGATGGCACCCTGCTGAGACTGCAGCCCCTTCACCAGCCCTCGAGCGGCGTTGACACCAGCGCCGTACAGGTCGTTCGCTGCAGACGTCGCGAACGAGCTCGACGCTGCGGACAACTGCCCCTGCAGAGAGGCAACCTGCTTCACCTTCGACGCGCCACCAGCAAGCAAGTTCTTCGCCTGCGGAAGCGCATCCACACCGGCAGCAATGAACTGCTGATACGTAGCCGAATCGAGTCCCATCTTCCGAAGGGAAGACATAACGGACGTGAATTGCTTCGTGTCTGCCACGCGGCGCGTCAGAGCACTGATCAGCGATGTGGGCGTCCGGTACGCGGTCGTATCGAACTTCGTCAGGTTGGACAGCACACTTGTGCGGTAGTCATCGCGGGTCTTCGCCGCCGCCGTGAGCTGCTTGTTGGCAGCCGTGAGCCGGGTAGCGATCGACTTGCGCCGGTCCGCCAAGCGTGCGAGCTGCGTCGTCCCCGAGCTGATCGTGCGCAGCAGGTTGTTCCTCTGCGCTGCGTTGATCTTTTTCGAGTCGAATGCTGACAGCACTGCGTTTGTCATCGACCGGGAAGCGGAAGCAACCCCGGACGAACCCGACTTGATTCCGTTGGCGAGACCCTGAGCGACGTACCCACCGAGCTGAGCCATCACACGGGACGGGGAGTGGATACCGAGGAAGTTCTTCACGGTACTGATTGCACCCTGCGCGATGTTCTTCATGATCGAAGTCACCGCGCCTGCAGCGTTACGGATGCCGTTCACCAAACCGTCGATGATATTGCGCCCGACGCTCAGCAGCCAAGAGCCAGCGCCGGCAAGCGCACCCTGGATCTTCGACTGGATTGTCTTGACAACACCAATGACTTTGGCAATGCCAGACGTCACACCGCTCACAACACCGTTCCACACGGTGGTAATAACAGCTCTGATGCTGTTCCACGCAGCAGACCACAGGGACTTGACCACATTGATGCCGGCCGTGATCACCGACTTCACAATGTTGATCGCCGCCATAACAATTGCCTTGATGGCGTTCCAAACACCCTGGAAAATGTTCTTGATACCCGACCACACCTGCGACCAATTACCGCTGATGATGCCGGTTACTACCTGAATGACGCCCTGCACAATCTGCAAAGCGGCCTGCACGATCGGCACAATGGCGGTGAAGACAGTTGTGATGACTGGTAGTAGAGCTTGGATGATGGGAATCAGGAGAGAAGCGATCTGAGTGATTAGCGGAGCGATTGCCGAGATCAACTGGGCGAACACGGGTGCAAGCGTGCTGATGATCATGCTCACCAAAGGTGCAATGATCCCGATGAGCTGCGCGAACGCGGGCAGGAGAACGGGCGCGAGCTGAGCGATCAGTTGTCCGATGACGCCGATCACTTGCAGAACGGGCGGCAGCAGGGACGCGAGGGCTCCTGTCAGCGTGCCGGCCAGCATCGCGATGACCGGCGTGAGGACCGGGATGATGCTTCCGAAGACGCCGAGCAGCTGGTTCAGCACCGGTCCGACAGCACCCACGAGATTGGCGAGTGTGTTGCCGACTTCGCCTAGTAGCCCCATGATTGACGGGCCGATTTGGCTGAATGCTGCCGCGAGTGAGGTGCCGATCGCGGTCAACGTTGGCAGGAGCGTTTGGATCAGGCCTCCGAAAGCCGCCTGCAGCTCCGGCGAGGTTGCGACGAGGCCTGCGAACGCTGCCGTGATGACGCCGATTGGTCCGCCGAGGGCCGTGAGTGGGCCGCTGATCCCAGCGAAGGCCGGCCCCAAGCCGCCAAGCAGGGTGCCGAATCCGCCAGCTCCGAGAGCGCCGAAAGCGGCTGAGAGAGGGGCGATCACCTTCCCCAGGCCCTCAAACGCGTTGGTGCCGTTCTGCAGTAGACCGACGACCTTGTCGATCGCCGGTCCGACCACGTTGCCGATGGCGGTACCGATCGCGGTCGCCTTCGCCTCAACGGGAGCGAGAGCCTTCGTCAGCGCTTGGAACGCCGGAGCCAGCTTCGGGAAGACACCCCCAAGGATGCCGGCACCGATCCGGCCAAGTGATGCCCCGATATTCGCGAAAGCTCCGGTGAACGTGTCTCCCGACTTGAGTGCTGCGCCCCCGAGGTTCTCCTGCATGGCGGCGCTGAAGTTGGCGAAGTCGACCTGACCCTTCGACACCATGTCCGAAGCCGCCTGAGCAGTGATCCCGTAGTGCTTCGCCAGGAACGCCAGCACCGGGACGCCACGAGACTGCAGCTGCATCAGGTCGTCGCCCTGCAGCTTGCCGCGAGCTGCAACGGAGTTGAAGATCGCGCCCGTGTCCTGCATCGACGCGCCAGCAATCGTCGCGGTGTCCGCGATTGTCTTCAGGACACCGGTGAGCTGCGATCCAGGCTTGATGCCGGCCGCAACTGCCGCGGCCGCGACGGTCCCAGCAGCGTCGAGCCCGAACGCAGTTCCCTTCACCGACGCGAGGGCGTTGTCCATGATCTTGCTGACATCGCCCGCGGAGTTACCCAGGCCCCTGAGCTTCGCCGTGGCCGTGTCGATGGCCGTGAGCCGGGCGAAGCCCTTGACCAGGGATGCGCCAATTACGGCGGCTCCTGCGGCAACGGTGGCAGTGGCGGCCCCTCGAATGGACGCACCGATGGCGCGGGTGGTGCTGCCGCCAATCTGGCGTCCAACGGACTGCCCTACGGCTGCTCCGTTGATCTGCTGTTCGATCTGCCTACCAGCACCTTTGCTGACAGGAATGATGCTTACGTATGCGACGGCTTCCTCGGCCATGACGTCTCCTACTCGTCATGAAGGTCGAGGTACGGTCAACCAATGAAATGAACTATGCGCTCACTCAATTGTAATTCAATGCTTGGAGAAAAGCCACAAAAAAAGGCCCCACACGAATAACCGCGTGGGGCCTTTCTCTTTGCACTACAGCTCCGGGAGGACGATCTCGCCGTAGGTGCCGTTGTCTTTCGGAAACCGCGGGATGACGCTGCTGCCGAGGATTCGTACCCCTTCCTCGCCGCTGATGTCGTCGGCCCAAATGCGATCGCTGATCAGCGACGCCGCGTTCGACCAAAACTTCGTCGGGGGGATCGAAAGCGTCTGCGCACCATCCTCGTCGGTTTGCATCGCGATTCGTCGATCCCGGAGCTTCTCCCAGTCCGTTACGCTGACTCGCAGCGACACCACCAGCCGGAATTCATCGGGGCAGTCCTGTCCGCTCATGTACTTCTCGAGCTCGTCCATGGTTCAGCCTCTCAATAAGCCGCGTCGTATCGGACGCGGTCAAGCTGCCAGTACGTCGTACCTGATGCCGCGACGGGGAGCTTCACCTGGATCGTGCCGTCCGTAGGACTGATCGAGACGTTTCCGGAGTAGCCGCCCTGCACGCTGAACACCGTGTCGCGGTAGCTGTCAGTCGTGAATCCCGGGCGGAAGCGCGGCGGCAGCGTCCCGATCGTCACCCAGGTGTTTGCCGCGACACTGGCGACGGTGGCGGTTCCGCGGAACCGCACCTCCCCGTTGACCTTCTTCACACTCAGCGGGTTCGAATTCGAAGCCGTGACCCCCGATGCGTACGGCACGGCTGTCCAATCGACATTCACTGGATACATCGGGTGCGCCTTGATGGCGATGACGTTCGAGACGTCACGGTTACCGCCAGTATCCGACGACGGGTGGAACAGGTACGACGACCGCCCCTGCACGCTGCCGCCACCGTCGAGCATGATCGCGTTCACGCAACCATGCCGGAGCGCGACGTTACCCATCTCAGTGCCGGCGATACCCGACGAACCAGTAGTGCCCTTCACGAGGATGAAGATCGCGTCGCCGGCGGCGTTGTAGCCCATCAGGTGCCGGCCCGACAGTGACGTCACCCAGTCAGTCCAGACGCTGCTGTCGCCGAGATCTCCACGCACGGCACCGTTGACGACGACCAGCGGCCCGAAGCCGAAGGTCGTGTCCGTTCCGGCAACGACGACCTGCTGCGGCGTCGACGTCGAGTCGGAGAACGTTCGCCACGACCCATCCTTCATCAACGCCAACGCCTCGTGGCCGACGCGGGGATCGCTCGAGTAGTTACCCCACCCCCGGTACAGGACGCCGTTCTTGATCTGCAGGCCGGATACCTGACCACCCTGGTATCCGTCCGCCGAGATGGTGACGTACCCGCCAGCAAGCCCCTGGTAACTACCGAAAGCACTCGTGCCCGGGTTAAAAGTTCCCGAGGTCCACGTCTTCTCGTAGTTGTTGTTGTACACCTTCTCGAGCGTGGCGTTCATCGCCTTACCCGGAGCGTGGACCGTGATGACTTCGTACTCGTAGGTCCCATCAGGCGACAGAAACGCGTCGATCTTTGCCGCACCATATCCGTACTGCTGCTGAAGTCGGGTCTGAATGCGAAGGTCGAGAGTGTCCTGGACAGGTTGCGGGAATGCGTAGGTGTCGGAGTCAACTGCAACAAGCTGCGGAGTGCCCATGAGTGGCCTTTCATCATGGGACCAGGTAGGGCTAGTCCAATTCCTGCATGTACTCAATTGTACCGCAGAAAGGCAGAAACACCCCCGGTACCGTCCTACCGGGGGTGTTCTCGTCGGCCACTCAAAGTCGACATTCAAATAGTACTCGACATCACTGTGTCGAGGCAATGATGCAGGCTGGAGTTTAGCCTTAGGCTTCCGGGCGAACGATCTTCAGCCGAGCGAGGAAGGCGAGGACAACGCCGAGGACGCCGCATGTCCACGCAGCAACTTCGGAGTGGATCACTGGTGCAAGTTTGGCCTGCGCGGCAAGGAGCACGAAACCGAGCGTACCCACCGCGAACAGCTTGCCAAGGTAGTCCATGTTCTTCTTCGGAGTGCAGTTGTGCGACAGCGCGCGAAGTAGCGTTCCTGTGATGGCCACGAGCGCGCCAATGAATGCTTCGATTCCGAAAAGCTGATCTGCGCGCCACTGGGGATCTGCTTTGGGGAAGAACATGTCGACGAAGAAGATCGAGACAAGAGCCGTCAACGCGGACAGCGCCAATCCCGATCCGAGCGCCACCCCTGTAAGACGAGGGCCGCCATAGAACGCGCCCTTGTCATCCTTGTAGGGTTTCTGAGGTTTGATCACAGCGTTGAACCTACCCCAGCACCCCTTCCACCTTTAGTACAGGATGTGGAAAAAAATGCGGGAGGGATACCGGCCCTATACCTCTGGGGCTGCCTTGACCCCGGGGGTGGGGGGTCCTCCCCCACCTGCTTCGGACACGAAAAGACGCCACCAGATTGGCTCTGGTGGCGTCTCTCGCGGCTTTTCTGCCGGTCTTGGTGTGGTTACCTCAGCGCGCTGGTGTCGCCGGAGGCAGGGCCTCCAGGCGGCTGTCGTTGAGCGCGACGATCTCAGTGGGCTTTTTCAGTGCAGGTGTGGCGAGGTGGTGCTGCAGCAGATCAGCGCTGATGATTCGCCCGCTCTCTGCTGCTTCCTCCTGCGTGATGTCCCACAGTTCCTCGAGTGAGTCGTATGCGGCGGGGTGAGCGGCGGTGTACGCGTTGACGACTTCAGCCCAGCCGTGGTCGTACGCCTTCGTGAGTGCGGCGCGTGCGAGGTACTGGTCGTTCATGCGCTCAGCGCGCTCGAGCATGCGCAGCGCGTCCTGCTCGTCCTTCAGCTGGTCGGCGCGGTCCTCAGCGTCGCGCATGGCCGTGACTGCCGCAGGGTCTGCCCCTCCCCGGTTGTTGACCCAGTTGCTGAAGATGTAGTCGCGGCGTGTGGTCCGTTCGTTGATGCGGCGCTGCTCGATGTCGTCGTGCTCCGCTCGAGCTCGGAGGTACGCATCAGCGAGGTGCTGCGCCTTGCCGGTGTCGCTGAGCGTCGGGTTGCTGCGCACGGCGTCGAGGTCGGCGAAGTACTTGGCGCTGGTGGCTGCCTGCTGCTCGCGGTACTTCTTGGTGATGCTGCTGGTCATGGTGTTCCTTCCGATGGTGACGGTTAGTTGTTGCTGAAGGCTGCGGTGTCGAGGTGCAGCCGTGATGGTTTCGCGCCGATGCGAATCGGTCCCGGAACCGTTGACCTTCTCCGCTGTCGGGCGCGGGCGCGGTGCGTCGGCCAGAGCGGTGCGCTATTAGTGCGATACGAGCTCACGACAGTGCTGCCCGGGCCTGTGCGATGTTCACCGCGAGGCGTGCCCGGTTCTCCGGGGTGACGATCGCCGCATCCCACGCCTCGCCGTACTCGAGCAGCGCCCTCATCAGGACCCGTTCGCGATTGCTCGGAGTCAACTGGCGCAAGCCGGCCCGGATCACCGTCAGCCGATCGCCGGCGTCGGACTCCATCAGGTCGCACAGCAGCAACCCGGCCTTCTTGTTGATTTCGATCTCAGTCATTGGATTTCCTTGGTCATGACGCATCGGGGAGCATGTACTGGTCCGCGAATCGCTTGCCGATGTCTGTCAGCAGGTCGTAGGTGTCTTCCCCGGGTTCGGGGCCTTGGTAACTGTCGTATCGCGGCATTCGGCGGAGGTAGAGCTGAATTAGGGCTGTTGCTTCTTCTCTGGTGTGCTGTTTCCAAAGCCCTCGCACTTCGTCATTGGGCGGCTCGTTGTGCATGTGAATGTGCAGGTCGCTGAGGTAGGCAAACTGCTCCGCTGTGATGGGGTGAGAGGTGTTGTCGTCGAAGTCACCAAGAGAGAGGGCGTGTCCGCCCTCCTGGGTGGACCTCAGATCTTCTTCTTTTGGTTCTTCTTCTTGTGGTTCTTCTTCGGGGCTGCCTGACGACCCCAGGTGAGAGCGTGCGGCGACCCCACTGGGGTCGCCTGACGACCCCTGTCGGTCACGTGTGACGTCGTCGCGCGGGCCGTCGTCGTGAAGCTTGAGCACCTGGTACAGGTTCGGATCGTGCTTCGCACCTTGCTTCGGTCGGACAGTCACGCGGATGAGGCCGTGTTCCTCGAGTGCCACCAGACGCTTCTTCACGGTTGACTCCGACAGTCCGGACTCCTTCGCCAATGTGGAGCGAGAAGGCCAAGCAACTCCGCGCTTATCGGCGTGTGAACGCAGCGTGAGGTAAACGAGCCGTTCGTAAGGGTCCATCGGGAAATCGCGCATGAACCAATGCGGGAGCTTCTGGAAGCCGCTCATGCGGGCCTCCCGTCCTGGTAGGTGGGGTGCCCGCCCCCTACGGCGGGCACCCCGGTCTCAATCAGGCCGCGTCCCGCAGATGGGACTTGCCGTAAAGGTTGGGAAGGTTCAGCCGCCTTCGGATGCGGAGCACGGTCGTGCTGCAGACGCCGAGGTTGCGGGCGATCTCGTTGTCCGATTGACCGCGCCAAACGCCGGCCTGTACGTCCCGCTCACGCTGGTCGACGGAGAGGCGGTCCGTCGCGGTGCGATGCTGGCTGCGCACGTCCCACTTACTCATCAGCAGGTCGCCCCCTGAGCGTTGAGCTCGGCAGCGAGGCAGACTGCGCTGTTGTAGTTCGCCATCCACGCCGTAACGGCCTCCGGGACGAGTTGCTGGTCGTCGTCCGACAGCACTCCGCTGATGACCCACTCCCCGGCTTCAAAGTCGACGCTGACCTGGCAGTGCATGCCGAGCCGCCATTCGAAGGCGGTGTGGAGGGGTTCTTCCCCGAGGTTGGTGTCGTGTGCCTCGTTGAAGCTGACGCAGCCCTGCAGGTTGCATCTCACGGTGTCGGTGGCGGTCAGTACACTGCTTGGCGTAGCGTTCTTCACGATCTGTTCCTCCTGGTAGGGGTTCTGGTCACTGCCCCCGTAGCCCTGGCCGGCTTCGGGGGCGTTTTTCTTTTGGGACGCGCGCAGGACGGCACGCTTGTACTTGGCGACGAACGCCGCGTTGGGATTGATTCGGCCGCTCTCGAGCATCTCGACCCACCGGTCCGTCAGATCGAACTCAGCGGCGATGTCCAAGCGGGATAGCTTGAAACTCTCGCGCAGCGTCTGCAGCGTCATGCCGGTCGCGCTCATGACGCCTCCTGCATCTCGCCGGTCCTGATCTGCGCGGTACTTTCCAGCCACGCGTCGACATCACTGCGCTTGTAGAGCACCTTCCGCGGGCTGGGCTTGAGGAAGCGCGGACCGGTCCCTCGGAATCGCAGCTGCGCCAACAGCGGCTCCGTCATCCCCGGCACGTACTCGGCCGTTCGCTTCGTGGTCATGTACTCGTCGTCCATGGTCTCTCCAATCTGGTTTCACTCGTAACCCGATCACAGCTTAAATCTACATCGGTGTAGCGCGCAAGACCCAAACGGCTCTACTCTGAGCCTCGTGAGTAACGCAGCAACCTACGAAGGCGCGTTCGCCCGCGGCGTCCGTCTTCACCGCGAGCAACGGGGTGAGTCGCAGCAGTGGCTAGCCGATCAGATGCGCGATGCAGGGCACGAGTGGCACCAGTCAACGGTTTACAAGGTGGAAACCGGCAAGAGAAAGGTCATGGTCGAGGAAGCAGCATCCATCGCGGACATCTTTGGTGTGCCCATCGCGCAGCTGTTGGCGAGTTCGGATCGGGTAGTTGCGATGAATCGCGTACTCACGTCCGCGCACTCGCTCGCCGACACGATCTATGAACTCGACGTGATGGCCCTAAAGGCACATCGGCTTCGGGCGGCGCTCGCTGTCGCCTGCGCCGACTACGACGACCTCGAGGACAGCTGGGAAATCCACTTTGGCGACACCCCTCCGGTGCCGGCGACCGCGGCACATGCTTCCCTCATCAACTTTGACGCCGCGGACGCTTACGCAGTCGACGTGCGACGGCGGTGGCTGGATATTGCTCCGCTCATGAACGAATACGCCAACGTGGAGCGCTTGGAGGACTTCCCACCGCGGACTGAAGGTCAGCAGGATGGGTAGCGTCGCACCTTACGAGACGGCGAGCGGTCGGCGTTACCGCGTCCGGTACCGGACGCCGGAGAACAGGCAGACAGACAAGCGCGGCTTCAAGACAAAGCGCGACGCCGAGCTTTTCCTTGCTTCGGTCGAGGTATCGAAGGCGCGAGGCGAGTTCGTCCGACCGGAGGACGCGCGCGAGACGATTGGCGCGCTCGGACCGCTGTGGCTGGCGAATCAGACGCACCTTAAGCCGTCCTCGCTTCGGCCGCTCGAGATTGCATGGCGTCTGCACGTCGAGCCGGTGTGGGGCAGGACGAGAGTGTCCGACGTGAAGCACAGCGCCGTGCAGACATGGGTGACCTCGATGAACTCGGCAAGTGCTACCACCGTGATCCGCAACTACGGGGTGCTCGCCAGCATTCTCGACACCGCGGTGAAGGATCGCCGCATCCTGAGCAACCCTGCGCGAGACGTGAACCTGCCGCGGAAAAAGCGCAAGGAGCATGTCTACCTCACACACGACCAAGTGTCTGACCTCGCGCTCGCGGCCGGCAACCGATCGACGCTCGTCCTCGTACTCGCGTACACAGGGCTGCGCTGGGGTGAAGCGGTTGGGCTCCGCGTGAAGGATGTCGAATTCACCCGGCGGCGGCTCAACGTGACGGTGAACGCGGTCGAGGTGGCAAACGTCATCACGGTCGGGACGCCGAAGACGCACAAGCGGCGGTCCGTGCCATTCCCCGCGCTATTGGCACCGGCCCTACGCGAGCGCTGCGAGGGAAAAGACAGCGACGCTCTCGTGTTCGCGACCAAACACGGCACGCATGAGCGGCGTTGGCACAACGATCACGGCTGGTTCCCGGCGGCGGTGAAGAAGGCCGGTATCCCGTCGACGACCCCTCACGGGCTGCGGCACACCGCTGCGAGCCTGGCGGTGAGCGCAGGCGCGAACGTGAAGGCGGTGCAACGAATGCTCGGTCACGCCTCCGCGGCGATGACGCTGGACGTGTACGCGGACCTGTTCGAGGACGACCTCGACATCGTTGCAGGCCGTCTCGATGACGGGCTCGCACAGACGGTTGTGGGCAAAAAGTGGGCAGAGGCCGCTCGGAACGAGGACAAGGCCCGCTAGATCCGCATGTAGCTGCGGATCGACTGGCATCGGTAGTGGCGGAGGGTGTGGGATTCGAACCCACGAGACATCTCTGCCCACCTGTTTTCAAGACAGGCTCCATCGGCCGCTCGGACAACCCTCCAGTGACGCGGCCACGTGGCGAGACGTGACCGCGTCCCGGGAAGTCTAGCCGAGCCTCCAGGCCGCCGATCGGGTCGCCCTACCGGACCGACGTCAGCGCGCCCCCGCCCGGCCCGGTCGCGCCGCGCGCGTCAGCGCGGCAGCGAGTCGAGCGCCGCGGCGAGCCCGTCGTCGGTCACGCCGCCCGTGAGCTCGTTGCCCGCGTCCACGACGTCGTCCGGCGCCTGCCCCATGACGACGCCACGACCGGACGTCGACGCCCAACGCAGCATGTCGATGTCGTTCCGGCCGTCACCGGCGGCGAACACCCGGGAGCGCGGGATGTCGAGCCACTCGCGCACGCGCTCCATCGCCGTGGCCTTCGTCACGCCCTCGGGGGCGATGTCGAGCCACGACGTCCAGCCGACCGAGTACGAGACCTTGTGCAGGCCCATCTGCTCGACGACCTGCAGGAAGTCCTCGGTGTCGTGGCCGGGCGAGATGACGACGACGCGCGTGGCGAGGACCCCGAGGAGCTGCTCGAAGGGGACGTGCTCGCCGGCGACGGTCATCGTGTCGTCCGGGAAGTTGCCGGAGAGCAGGAAGTGTCCGGTCTGGTCCTCGACGCCGAACGCCGCGTTCTCGAGCGCGCCGTGGATGGTCTGCAGGACCTCGGACGGGTCGAACTGCTCGACGTGGACCCGCTCGTAGGAGCCGTCCGGGCGGCGGGCGAGGGTCAGCGCACCGTTCGCGCAGACGATGTACTTCGGCTCGATGCCGAGGGTCTCGAGCAGCGGGACCGTCATGCCCTCGCTGCGGCCCGTGGAGAGCATCACCTCGTGCCCGGCGGCCTCGGCGTCGCGGAGGGCGGCGATGACCGTCTCGGTGACGACCCCGTCCTCGCGCATCGTGGTGCCGTCGACGTCGAGCGCCACGAGCCAGCGCTTCGTCCGGGTGGGACCGGCGGCAGCGCCACCGGCGGACCCGGCCGCGGCCGCACTCCCTCCGCCCTGCGACGAGCCGTCGACGAACCGCCCGTTGGCACTCATCGGGGTTCGATCACCTCGACGCCGCCGAGGTACGGCCGGAGGACCTCCGGCACGACCACGGACCCGTCCGCCTGCTGGTGGGTCTCGAGGATCGCGACGATCCACCGCGTGGTCGCGAGCGTGCCGTTGAGCGTGGCGACCGGAGCCGTCTTGCCGCTCTCGGTGCGGTACCGGATGTCGAGACGGCGGGCCTGGAAGGTCGTGCAGTTCGAGGTCGACGTCAGCTCGCGGAAGGTGCCCTGCGTCGGCACCCAGGCCTCGATGTCGAACTTGCGCGCGGCGCTCGTGCCGAGGTCACCGCCGGCGACGTCGATCACGCGGTAGTGCAGCCCGAGGTCCTGCAGCATCTGCTCCTGGTGGCCGACGAGCTTCTCGTGCTCGGCCTCGGCCTGGTCCGGGTGCACGTACGCGAACATCTCGAGCTTGTTGAACTGGTGGACGCGCAGGATGCCCCGGTTGTCCTTGCCCGCCGACCCGGCCTCGCGCCGGTAGCAGGTCGACCAGCCGGCGTAGCGCAGGCCTTCGCCCGCCCCGTCGAGGGCCAGGATCTCGTCGGCGTGGAAGCCTGCGAGCGCGACCTCGCTCGTGCCGGTCAGGTACAGGTCGTCGGCCTCGAGGCGGTACACCTCGGCCGCGTGCTCGCCGAGGAAGCCGGTGCCGGCCATCGTCTCGGGGCGCACGAGCGTCGGCGTGATGAGCGGTTCGAAGCCCGCGGCGATGGCACGGTCGAGACCGAGCGACATGAGCGCGATCTCGAGCCGGGCGCCGAGGCCGCGGAGGAAGTAGAAGCGCGAGCCGGAGACCTTCACGCCGCGCGGGATGTCGATGATGCCGAGGTGCTCGCCGAGGTCGGCGTGGTCCTTCGGCTCGAAGTCGAACGTCGGCTTGGTGCCGACGGTGCGCAGCGTGACGAAGTCGTCCTCGCCGCCCTTCGGCACGTCGGGCAGGACGACGTTGGGGATCGCGCGGACGACCTGGTCGAAGGCGCCCTCGGCGGCGGTGACCTCGGCCTGCGCCTCCTTGACCTTCGCGGCGAGCGCCTGGGCCTGCTGCACGAGCGCGGCCTTCTCGTCCTTGGGGGCCTTCGCGACGGTCTTGCCGAAGGCGTTCTGCTCGGCGCGGAGCGACTCGAACGCGGTGATCGCACTGCGTCGCGCCGCGTCGGCGGAGACGGCCTCGTCGACGACCGCGACGGAGGCGCCGCGCGCCTCCTGCGAGGCCTTGATGACGTCGGGGTTGTCACGCAGCAGCTGGGGATCGATCACCGCCTCATCCTACCCAGCGCCGGTTGCGGGCCGGATCCCGACGGTCCGCCCCGGCCGTCCCCACGGGGCGGACGGGAGGCGCGGTGCGGGCCCGCCACGCGCCTCCCGACTGCCGGTGGCCGCGACCGGCGCTCGCCTCGCACCCGCTGCTGCCGCGCGCCGGGCCGGACGTCCGGTCCCCCGGCACCTGCGCCTGGCGACCGCCGGTGGCCCGGACGAGCGCGCTCCCCAGCGCCCGCCGGTACGGTCGGTGCATGTCATCGCCCTCGGAGACCGCGCCCTCGCAGCCGGACGCACCCGCCTCAGAGCACCGCACCGCCGCCGTCGTCTACAACCCGGTCAAGGTGGACCTGCCGACCCTCAAGAAGACGGTGGAGCAGGTCCAGCGCGACGCCGGGTGGAACGAGACGCTCTGGTTCGAGACCTCGGAGGAGGACCCGGGCGGCGGGATGGCCCGCGAGGCGATCGCCGCGGGCGTCGACGTCGTCGCCGCGGCCGGTGGCGACGGGACCGTCCGCGCCGTCGCCGAGGTGGTGTGGGAGTCCGACGCCGCGCTGGCGCTGCTGCCGAGCGGTACCGGCAACCTGCTCGCGCGGAACATCCCGGCGCCGATCGACGACCTGGGCGCGAGCGTCCACACGATCTTCCGCGGCGAGGACCGCGCGATCGACATCGGCACGGTCGGCGTCGAGCGACCGGACGGCTCCCGCGAGCAGTTCGGCTTCCTGGTGATGGCGGGCCTCGGGCTCGACGCCCGGATGCTGGCGAACACGAACGACGACCTCAAGAAGAAGGTCGGCTGGTTGGCGTACGTCGACTCGCTGGTCCGGTCGCTCCGCGACGCCGACGCCTTCGAGTTCCGCTACCGCCTGGACGGCGACGGCAACCGCTCGGTGCGTGCCCACTCGCTCATCGTCGGCAACTGCGGCACGTTGCAGGCCGGCGCGACGCTGCTGCCCGACGCCGAGATCGACGACGGCGTCTTCGACGTCGTCGTGATGCGGCCGCACGGGTTCTTCGGTTGGCTCCGGATCGCGGCGCGGATGCTGTGGGAGAACGCCATCCTGCGGTCGTTCCGCCGGTCGGCGCTCGGCAAGACCGCGATCGGCAAGCGGATCACGACGCGTGCCCGCGAGGAGCGTCCGCTGCGCTACCTGCGCGGCGAGGAGTTCGTGGCACGACTCGAACGGCCCGACGAGTTCGAGATCGACGGGGACCCGGTGGGCGAGATCACGGCGTTCAAGGCGACGATCCACCCGGGGGCACTGCGCGTGCGCGTCGCCGGCCCGAAGGACCAGACGCGGTCGACGCGGCACGTGCGGGCGGCCCACCGCGGGTGACGGTCGGGCGCCTGCGCGGGCGCGCGGCCGGGCAGCTGTCCACCGCGCGGCCGCGCGTGCGCGTGCGCCTGCGCCCGGCAGCCGTCAGGCGGGGTCGGGCTCCCCGGACACGATCGCGCGCAGCCAGTCGCGGGCCTCGACGAACGCCTCGTCCGAGTAGCGCGCCGGCACGTCCGGACGGAAGCCGTCGGCCCGCGGGTACGACCCGAGGAACGTCACGCGCGGGCTGAAGCGGCGCAGCCCGAGCAGCGCGTCGGCCACGCGCTCGTCACGCACGTGCCCGTCGAGGTCGATGACGAACCGGTAGCGCCCGAGTTCGTCGCCGATCGGACGTGACGACAGCAGCCCCATGTTGATGCCCCGCGTGGCGAACTGCTCGAGCATGTCGACGAGCGCACCGGGGTGCTCGCTCGGCAGCTCCACGATGACGCTGGTCTTGTCGGCGCCGGTGCGTTCGGGGATCGCCAGCGTCCGTGAGACGAGCACGAACCGGGTGACCGCCGAGGCGTTGTCGCCGATCGACGACGCCAGCACCGACAGGTCGTAGTGGTCGGTGATCCCGGGCGGCGCGACGGCGGCGTCCGCGACGGGGTGCGCGTCGAGCAGCGCGGCCGCGGCGGCGACGTTCGACGACGCCGGGATGTGCCCGTGTCCACGCAGGTTCGCCTCGAGCCAGTTGTGGGTCTGCGCGTAGGCGACCGGGTGTGCGTTCACGGTGCGGACATCGGCGAGCGCGGTGCCCGGGCGGGCGACCAGCACGAAGTCGACGGGGACGAGGTACTCCCCCACGATCCGCACGCCGGGGATCCGGGCGAGGGCGTCCTGTGTGGCGCTGACCCCGCCGTCGACGCTGTTCTCGATGGCGATGACGGCTCCGACGGAACGGCCCGTGACGACGTCGTCGAGCGCTTCGCCGACGTTGTTCACACTCCGCCACGGCTTGCCCGCCGCGGCGTCGACGAGCTTGAGCGCCGCCTCGGTGAACGTGCCGGCCGGTCCGAGGTACGAGTACGTGTCGGACGGCGCAGCCTGCTCACTCATGCGGCGAGCCTATTGCAGGGCCGCGGAGCGACCGGCGGTCGTGACGCGCTCAGTCCGTCGCCGTGCCGGTGAGACGTGCCTCGCAGATCGCCGCGTCGTCGTCGTCACGGGGGTAGGTCAACGCCGCGAACCGCCCCTCGGGGTCGAGCCGCGCGAGCAGCGACGCCGCGATCTGGTCGAGCTGGCCGACCTGTTCCTCGGTCAGCGCGTCGATGACGACCCGGCGGGCGGTGCGCACGTGGTCCGGGGCCGCGTCGACGATCGTCGCGTACCCGGCGTCGGTGAGCCGGACGTCGGTCGCCCGACGGTCGTCGACGGAGGGGCACCGGGAGACGAGCCCGCGCTTCTCGAGCCGGGACACGACGTGCGACAGCCGGGGCAGCGAGGCGTTGGTCGCCGACGCGAGGGCGGACATCCGGAGCGTGCGCGACTCGGTCTCGGAGAGCATCGCGATGACCATGTAGTCGAAGTGCGTGAGGTCGGCGTCGCGCTGGAGCTGCTGGTCGAGCGCGGCCGGCAGGAGTTCCATGACGGCAACGAGCTTCATCCACGCGCGCAGCTGCTCACGCGTGAGCCACGGGGTCTCGTCGGTCATGGTCCTCATCCTACCGAAAGGTTGTCGGTTCAACCAGTGGTGCCGGACCGGGTGACCGGTCCCGGTCCGACGGCTCCCGGTCGACGTCGAGTCCGGACCGCGGCCACCACGAGCACCGCCACCACGACGACGGCGAGCACCCCCTCGACGAGGAGCAACCGGGCCGCGTAGTCGAACGGCAGCACCGTGTCGTTCTTGGTCCCGTGGTGCTTCGCCGCGATCTCCGGCAGGACGACGAGCGCCAGGACGCTGCCGAGCACGACGACCGCCTGCACGACGACCAGGGCCCAGGCCCGCAGCGACCGGCCGGTCCGTCGCAGGAGCAGCCCGACCGCGACCACGAACGGCGACAGGATCGCGTCGTGGAGCACCACCGCGGCGACGAGCCACGTCACCAGCCCCCAGATCCGGTTCGGCCGGACGGTCGTCACCATGACGTACGCCCCGAACGCGATGACCAGCACGCCGACCACGACGAGCACGATCCGTGCGGCCCTCATGCGATCACCTCGATCTTCTCGATCCACTTCGTCTGCAGCACGCCCGGCCGACCCGGGGCGATGATGCGCGCCGGGAAACCGTGGTCGAGGTCCAGCTTCGCCCCGTTCAGCTCGAGGGCGACCAGGGTGGTCGGGTCCTCGGCGTACTCGGGACCCATGTCCATCACCCGGTACCCGCCGTGCTGCTCGAGACTGGTGACCCGCACGTGCGAACCCGGGTCCGCCTGCACGGCCGCCAGCAGGTCGCGCATCCGCACGCCCCGCCACGTCGCCATCTGGCTCCACCCCTCGACGCACGAGATCGGCAGCTCGGCCTCGGCGGACCCGAGCGCGACGAGTTCGGCGCGCGAGAACGACCGGCTGACGTCGCGTCCGACGACGGTGAGGGTCCAGTCCGCCGCGGTCGCCGTCGCGAGCACACCGGCGGCCCGCGCGGTGCGGTTCACCGGCAGGTCGTTCGGCCCGCGGTGCCGCTGACGGGCACCGAACACGTTGAACGGCTCGGCGAGCCGGTTCGACTGCCCGACCGTCAGGACGACCACCCCGAGCGTCGCCGCCGTGACGCCGGCGAAGAAGCCACGTCGCGCGATCCGCTCACGGCGTCCCTGGGTCACCTCGGGCGTCGGCCGGGAGGCGCGGGTCGCCTCGGTCGGATCGGCCCGCGGGGCCGGGACGGGTGCGCCGTCGACCCAGCGGAGGACCCTGCCGGTGACGCCGCGGGGGTACACCGGTGCCGCGCCCGCGTCGTTCGGCCGTGTGGGCGGCAGCAGCTCGCTGCCCACGGTCGTGTCGGGCACGAACCGGCCGTCCCGGTCGTACGCGTCGCGCTTCCGCCAGTAGCGGGCGATGATCCGGAGCTTCGTGCCGATGTGCAGCACGAGCGACCCGATGAGCACGTACGACAGCGCGTAGTGCACCTGCCGGAAGGGGAAGGGCCACGGGTACCACTGGTACGTGTTCACCAGTCCGGTGGCGACCTGCACGAGTGCGGCCGACACGAACACCGCGATCGACAGGCGTTCGAGCAGGTGCAGCACCCCGCGGACCGGCGGGTCCTGCAGGAGCGCCGGCATGACCGTGTTGAGCTTCGCCACGAGCAGCGGGATGATCGCGATCCCCGCCGTGATGTGGAGCCCCTGCGTGAACTGGTAGAGCTGCGTCGGCCGCGTCGGGAAGGTCATGCCCGGCAGCGGGTCCTGCAGGAAGTGGCTGAAGAGCCCGGTGCCGAAGCACACCAGGAACGCGACCCCCAGCAACCGCCCGAGGACGACCGCCGAGCGCGCGTTCCGGTTGGGGGACGCCATCGCCGACCGGGCGTCCAGCAGCAGGGTCCGCACCGCCGGTAGCCTCGTCGCACCATGAGCGAACGACTTCGGCCCGGCCGACTCCTGCCGACCGTGCTGGCCGTCGTCGGCGTGCTCGCCCTGGCGGGCGTCATCGCCTTCGGCATCACGCATCTGGGGTTCCTCCGGTCGGGTCATCGTTCACCATTCGTCGCGTGGACGCTGATCGCTTGGGCGGTCTTCGCCGGAGCCGTGCTCGCACTCAGGTTCGTCCCCGTCCGGTGGATGACCCGGATCGTCCTCGGCGGCGCCGTGGTGGTCGGCATCGCGGCCCTGGTGGGTCCGCCGAACACCAGCACCGACTCTGCTCGGTACGCCTGGGACGGGATCGTGCAGCACGCGGGCATCTCGCCGTACGCGCACACGCCACAGTCGACCGCGCTGTCCGGTCTGCGTCCGGACTGGCTGTTCCCCGACAAGGTCGACGGCACGTGCGACCCCCTCAAGCCCCGGTTCCGCGGTCTGGGCGACGGAGCGCAGGGGCACTGCGTCGCCATCAACCGGCCGGACGTGACCACGATCTACCCACCGATGGCGCAACTCTGGTTCGCCGCGGTGCGGGCGTTCGTGCCGGCCTCCGCACAGTACATGCCGTTCCAGGTCGCCGGGCTGCTCGTGTCGCTCGGCGTGACCGTCGGCCTGGTCGCGGTGCTCCGCCGGGTCGGCCGGCCGACGTGGTGGGCGGCGCTGTGGGCGTGGTCCCCGCTCGTCGCGTCCGAGGCCGTGACCAACTCGCACGTCGACGTCGTCGGCGCAGCGCTCGCCACCGCGGGCGTCGTGCTCGTCGCGTTCGGGCGGCCGGTCTGGGGCGGCATCGCGCTCGGCGCCGCCACGGCCACGAAGCTCATCCCGGCGATCGTCTACCCGCCGCTCCTCGGCCGGTGGCGGCACTGGTGGGCGGTCCCGGTGGGCATCGCCGCGTTCGGTCTGCTCTACGTGCCGTACGTCCTGTCGACCGGGATCGACGTGCTCGGCTACCTGCCCGGCTACCTGTCCGAGGAGGGCTACGAGGACGGCTCCCGCTTCGCGCTCGTCTCGCTGGTGTTCCACGGCGACGCCGCCACGCTCGTGGTGGGGCTGCTCGTGCTCCTCGCCGCCGTCGTGGCCTGGCGGCTCGCCGACCCGGCACGGCCCTGGTCCGCCGAGGTGCTGATGATCGGCGTGACGTTCCTCGCCGTGAGCCCGCGGTACCCCTGGTACGCGCTCCTGCTCATCCCGTTCGTCGTGCTCTCCGGGCGCTGGGAGTGGCTGTCGATCGGGCTCGCCATCGCTCTGCGCGGTGTGTGGCCCTCCGCCGACGCCTACCGGTGGTGGCTCGCCGCGGCCGTGCTCGTCATCGTGGTCGTCACGCTCCTGCGCACCAGCCGGTCGGAGTGGGTGCGCTACGGACGTCTGCTGTCGTTCCGGCGGCTCGACCCCGTACGCTGACGCCCATGGCACCCGCGACCCTGCTCGGCTCCACCGGCGCCGACCCCGCCCCCCACGGGTCGGTCGACGGGCTGGTCGACCGGTTCGGGCGGCGCGCCGTCGACCTCCGGGTCTCGCTGACGGAACGCTGCAACCTCCGGTGCACGTACTGCATGCCGGCGGCAGGGCTGCCCTTCGCCCCGGACGACGCGCTGATGACCGCGGCGGAGATCGAACGGCTCGTCCGCATCGGTGCGGAACGGTTCGGCGTGCGGAAGGTCCGGTTCACCGGCGGTGAGCCGATGCTGCGGCACGACCTCGTCGACGTCATCGCCCGCTGCGCCGCCCTGCCGGACGCGCCGGAACTGTCGCTCACGACGAACGCGATCGGGCTCGCCCACCGCGCCGCCGCCCTGTACGCCGCGGGCCTCCGGCGCGTGAACGTGTCCCTCGACACCGTCGACCCGGACGTCTTCACCACCGTGACCCGTCGACCGTTCCTCGACAAGGTCATCGCCGGGTTGTCCGCCGCGCACGACGCCGGGCTCGCGATCAAGGTCAACGCGGTGCTGCTGCGCGGGGTGAACGACACCCTCGCGCCCGAGCTCATGCGCTGGTGCCTCGACCGCGGCTACGAACTGCGGTTCATCGAGCAGATGCCGCTGGACCCCGACCACGCCTGGGACCGCACCTCGATGATCACCGCCGCCGAGACGCGGGCGATGCTCTCCGAGTCCTTCGCCCTCGTGCCGGACGACGCCCCGCGCGACGGTGCCCCGGCGGAACGCTTCCGGGTGCTCGCCCGGACGCCGGACGGCGGCGTCGGTGCGGAGCTCGGCACGATCGGCATCATCGCCAGCATCACCGAGTCGTTCTGCGCCGACTGCACCCGGACCCGCCTGACGGCCGACGGCCACGTCCGCAGCTGCCTGTTCTCCGACGAGGAGACCTCCGTCCTCGGGCCGATGCGCGACGGCGCGAGCGACGACCTTGTCGCCGAGCTCTGGCGCCGCGCGATGTGGGCGAAGCCGCGCGACCACGGCGACGACACCGACGACCTCGTGCACCCGAGCCGGGGCATGAGCGCGATCGGGGGCTGACCGTGACGACGCTGCGGTTCTTCGCGGCCGCACGGGCAGCGGTCGGCGTCGACGAGGTGACCGTCGACCCCGACGCACGGACGCTCGGTGCGGTGCTGGGCACGGTCGACGCCGCGGACCCGGCACGGTGGGAGGCGCTGCAGGAGCGGTGCTCGTACCTGATCGACGGCGTGACCACGCGTGACCGGTCGACGCCGCTCGACGGCGTCGCCCTCGTCGACGTGATGCCGCCCTTCGCCGGCGGCTGAGCACGGCCGGCCAGCGGCCGAGCACCGCCGGCCGGCGGCTGAGCGCGAGCCGCCCGGTGCCCTACGGCGAGACCGACAGCACGATGAACGCGGCGAAGATCACCAGGTGCACGCCGCCCTGCAGCCGCGTCGCACGCCCGGGCAGCACGGTGAGCACCGCTGCGACGATCGTCAGTGCGAGCAGGACGATCTGCGCTGCGCCGAGCCCGAGCAGCAGCGTGCCGGGCGTGAACAGGGACGCGACGGCGATCGACGGGATCGTCAGGCCGATCGACGCCATCGCGGACCCCATCGCGAGGTTGAGGCTCGTCTGGATCCGGTTGCGCGCGGCCGCCTTCGACGCCGCGATGCCCTCGGGCAGCAGGATGAGCAGCGCGATCACGACGCCGACGAACGACGGCGGGAAGCCGACCGCGGCGACGCCGGCCTCGATCGCCGGGGACTCCACCTTGGCGAGCCCGACCACCGCGACGAGGGCGAGCAGCAACAGCCCGAGCGACACCAGCGTGGCCCGGCTCGTCGGTCGTGCGGCGTGGGCGTCCTCGGACTCCTCGAGCACACCGCCGGCGCGGTTCACCGGCAGGAAGAAGTCGCGGTGCGCGACGGTCTGGGTGACGACGAACAGCCCGTAGAGGGCGAGCGACGCGATCGCCACGAAGACCAGCTGCGCACCGGTGAACGACGAGTCGTCGGTGCCGGTGGTGAACGTCGGCAGCACGAGCGTGAGCACGGCGAGGGCGGCGACGGTCATCGTCGCGGCGGAGGCGCCCTCCTGGTTGAACCGGACCGTGTCGTGCCGGAGGGTGCCGATCAGGATCGCGAGGCCGACGAGCCCGTTCATCGTGATCATCACCGCCGAGAACACGGTGTCGCGTGCCAGGGTCTCGGCCTGCGCGCCGCCCGAGCTCGACAGCGAGATGATGAGCGCCACCTCGATGATCGTCACCGCGACCGCGAGCACCAGGGACCCGAACGGCTCCCCCACCCGGTGGGCGACGACCTCGGCGTGGTGCACGGCGGCCAGCACGGTCGCGGCGAGCACCACGGCGACGAGTGCCACGAGGAACGTGCCGAGGTCGTACCGTCCGTACGTGGCGCCGAGGACGACGGCCGCGACGACGGGGACCCCCACGGGCCAGGCAGTGGCGAACCGGTTGCTCATCCGGCAATCCTCGCACCGGTCGGCTCGTAGACCACCACCTCGGAGGCGGGCACGGCGATCCGCACGGACTCGCCCGGCGCCAGGCGGAGTGCCGTGGCGGTGGCGACGGTCACGTCCGCCACGAGCTCACCGGCGCGCACGCGGACGAGGCCGTCGCGGGGTTCGAGCGCGGTGACCGTGCGCGCCGGTCCGGCACCGGTGCGGCTCGGCACGGCGGCCGTCGGGTGGTAGGCGGCGAGGGCGGCCCGGCCGGGAGGCGCGGTGCCGGTGTCCGACGACAGCTCGCCCCCGTCGTCGAGTGCGATCCCGCCCGCGGTGGCGGTCCCGCGGACGAGCACCAGCCCGGAGAACGACGCCGCGAACGCGCTCCTCGGACGCCCGAGGACCACCTCGGCCGGCCCGGACTCGGCGACGCGGCCGTCCTCGAGCACGACGATGCGGTCGGCGAGCGCGACGGCCTCGAGCGGGTCGTGCGTCACGAGGAGGGTGGGACGGCCGGCCCGTGCCGTGGCGAGGGCGGCCCGCACCTCGGCGCGGGCGTCGACGTCGAGCGCCGAGGTGGGTTCGTCGAGGAGCAGCAGGGCCGGGTCGGTGGCGAGTGCCCGGGCGATCGCCACGCGCTGCGCCTGTCCACCGGAGAGCGTGTCGGGCGCCCGGTCGGCCAGACCGGCCACGCCGACGGCGGCGAGCGCCACGGCGGACCGGTGTCGCGCCTCCCGGCTGCCCGCACCGGACGCGCGCGGACCGTAGGCGACGTTGCGGGCGACGCTGAGGTGCGGGAACAGGTCGGCGCGCTGCGCGACCAGACCGACCCCGCGCCGGTGTGCGGGGGTGTCGGTGAGCACGCGGTCACCGAGTCGCACCTCGCCCGCCCGCGGCCGGAGCAGCCCGGCGAGGGCCTCGACGACCGTCGACTTGCCGGCCCCGTTCGGGCCGACCAGGGCGACGCACTCGTCGGCGGCGATGTCGAGGTGGACGTCGACGGCGCGTTCCGGCACGACGACGTGGGCGTGCAGCCCGCCGGTCACGCGGGCACCGTCCGGGCGCGGAGGGTGGAGGCGCCGATGACCACGAGGGCGACGACGACGAGCACCACGGCGAGCGCCACCGCCGTGTCGGGGTCGATCTCCCGCTGCAGGTAGATCTCGAGCGGCAGCGTGCGGGTGACGCCCTGCAGGCTGCCCGCGAAGGTGAGTGTCGCGCCGAACTCGCCGAGCGCCCGCGCGGAGCAGAGCACCAGGCCGGACAGGATGCCGGGCAGGACCCGTGGCGTCGTGACGGTGAGGAACGTGCGGGTGGGGCCGGCGCCGAGCGTCGCCGCGATCCGTTCGTGGCGGTCGCCCCCGACGCGCAGGGCGCCCTCGATCGAGGACACCAGGAACGGCATCGCGACGAACGTCTGCGCGATGACCACCGCCGTCGTCGTGAAGGCGATGCGGAGCCCGTGCTCGTCGAGGAAGGCGCCGACCACGCCGAGCCGTCCGAACGCTGCCAGGAGCGCGAGCCCGCCGACGACCGGGGGCAGGACCAGGGGCAGGAGGACCAGCGCACGTGCCACGCCCACCCACCGCGACGTGCTCCGCGCGAACAGCACGGCGAGCGGGTAGCCGAGCACGAACGCGATCCCGGTCGCCGCCGCTGCGGTGCCGAGGCTCAGCCCGAGGGCGCTCAGCGACGCGGGCGAGGTGACGAGTGCGCCGAACGACGTCCAGTCGACCCGGCCGACCATCGCGAGGACGGGCACGACGACGAACAGGCCGCCGAGGACGGCCGGGACGGGGAGCCACCACGGCACGGGGGTGCGGACGACCGGGCCGCGCGGGTCACCCGTGGCACGACGCCCGGCGCGGGTCACGGTCACGGCTTCCCGAAGCCGGCGGCGGCGAGGACCTCCTGCCCCGCCTCCGACCGGACGTACGCGGTGAACGACGTCGCGAGGGCCGGGTTCGTGGACTCCCGGAGGACGCCGATCGGGTACGTGTTCACGGCCGTCGTCGACTCGTCGAAGGGGACGCCGTCGACCTTGCCGTGCGCTCCCCGGACGTCGGTGACGTAGACCAGGCCGGCGTCCGCCTGCCCGGACTCGACCTTGCCGAGGACGTCCGTCACGGACTGCTCCTCGCTGACCGGGTGCAGGTCGACGCCGGCGGCACGCTCGACCTTCGCGGTCGCCGCACCGCACGGCACCGGGGTGGCGCAGGTGACGAGCTGGACGGCGGACGAGGTGAGGTCGTCCAGCCCGTGGACCCGCTCCGGGTTGCCGGGAGCGACGGCGATCTCGAGGGTGTTCGTCGCGAAGTCGCGCGGCGAACCGGTGGCGAGGTCGGTGTCGGCGAGCTTCGCCATGGTGGCCTCGTCGGCGGAGGCGAACACGTCCGCCGGGGCGCCGTTGCGGATCTGCGAGACGAGGTCGCTGGACCCGGCGAACGAGAACGTGACCGTGGTGCCGGGGTGCGCGTCCTCGTAGCGCGTACCGAGCGTCGTGAAGGTCTGCTGCAGGGATGCGGCGGCGAAGACGGTGATCGACCCCGTCGGTCCGGTGCTCGTGGCGGTGCCGGCGTCGGCGCCGGCGCCGGGGCCGGGGCTGGCGGAGCAGCCGGACAGTGCCAGGGCGACCACGACGAGCGCCACCGCCGCTGCGGCCGCGGGGCGCACTCGTGTCCGCTGTTGCGTCTTCATGGACGGATCCTATCCGCACCTGCGGTCGTTGCCGCTACTCCGCGGCTCCGCTACTCCGCTGCTGCGCGGGCGCCGCTGCCGAACCGTGCGGGGAGGTACTCGGGGGCCCACGGGTCGTCGAGGTCGACGGCCGGGTCCGGACGGCAGGACGCCGTCGAGCGCCGCCGGAGGTGCTCCGCGGGCGCCTCGTCGTGCATGAACGCCCGGATGGACGCGTGCGCTGCCTCGGCGGCGGCGGCCGCGCGGCGCCACATCCGGGACTCGTACGCGGCGAGGGCGTCCTCGACCGTTCCTGCACCGTCGAGCGCGTCGACCAGGTCGGCGGCGTCCAGCAGGGCGTTGTTCGTGCCGAGCGCGCAGAACGGCGACTGCAGGTGCGCGGCGTCGCCGACCAGGGTCGCGGCCACCCGACGACCGGTCGCTGGCACCCGACCGTCCCAGCGGTGCCCGACGGGGTGCTCGAACACCGGGCGGACGGTGCCGGGCTCCTCGCCCGCGGTGGTGAACTCCGTGAGCGACGGGTCCCAGCCGGCCGCGGTGAAGGTCCGCTCCAGGTCGGCGCGGAGCGCGGCGGGCGGCGCCGACCGGACGTGGTCGAGCTCGGCACGGAACGCGACGTACACGCGGGCGTTCCCCCCGATGCGCTGTGCGATGAGCCCGAGGCCGGCGGTGTGCGCGAAGAGCGTCCCGCGCTGGATCGTGGCGGCGATGCTCGGGAAGTCCCGGTCGACGTCGGGGAACCGGCGGTCGAGGAAGGTGATGCCGCTGTACACCGGCTCGGTCCCGCCCACCGACGCCCGGACCCGCGACCACGCGCCGTCCCCGCCGACGACGAGGTCCGCGACGGCGTCGGTGCCGTCCTCGAACGTCAGGTGCGGACGGCCATCCCGCTCGTCGAGGGAACGCAGTCGGTGCCCCCAGCGGACGGTGTCGGCCGGCAGGTGGTCCAGCAGCATCCGACGGAGCTCCGGTCGTTCGACCTCGGCGTCGCGCGACTCCGGGTCGATCCGCGGCGGCCGGATGACGGTCCCCGCGGCGTCGACCACGCGACCCGTCGCGTCCTCCGGGTGGGAGACGGCGGCGAAGACGTCGTCGAGACCCATCCGCTCGATCACCCGACGCCCGATGGCCCCGTCGATGCCGATGCTCCCGCCCTGGTCACGGGTGGCGGCGTGGGCGTCCCGTTCGTGGACGCGCACGCGGTGTCCGGCCTGGTGCAGCAGCACCGCGGCCGCGAGACCGGCGATGCCGGCTCCGCACACCGCGACGTCGAGTGGTCGTTCCATGCGGTCAACGCCCTTCCGGTCCCCGGGCTCCCGCCCGTGCCCGGTGACCGGGCCGGACCAGGATCGGACGCGGGCGGTGCCCGCACATCAGTGCGATCACCGGTCGGGACGTCGACGTCCCCGACGCGCGGCCGCCGCGACACGGTGCCCGACCGGCCTCCGTACGACCACCGATGCCGCGGGCCGCGCGGTGCGGGACGCTGGGCGCGCACGGGGTGCGACGTGGCGGCCGGCTCGTCGAGCGGCGGCTCGTGCATCGATCGCCGACGACCGGAAGGCCCGCATGCCCGACCGCCACACCAGCCACGCGACCGCCTCGGTCGCCGCGATCCTCGCCGAGTCGGCCGCACGCTTCCCGGACGACGTCGCCGTCGTCGTGGGTGACCGACGCACCACGTACGCCGCGCTCTGGGCCGAGACCCTCGCGTACGCGGGTGCCCTCCGCGACCGCGGGGTGTCCGTGGGCACGCGGGTCGCGATGCTCGTGCCGAACGTCGAGGACTTCCCGCGGGTCTACTACGCCACCCTCGCCCTCGGCGCCGTCGTGGTACCGGTGCACGCCCTGCTGAAGCGGCAGGAGATCGCGTACGTCCTCAGCGACAGCGGCGCGTCGGTGCTGGTCTGCGCGGCACCGCTGCTGCCCGAGGGCGCGGCCGGCGCCGTACTGTCCGGCGTCGACGTCGTGAGCGTCCTCGCGCCGTCCTCGGCGGCCGGACCGGACCGGCTCGAGGACCTCGCCGAGCACGCCCGACCGCTCGAGACCTACGTCCCCCGGCATCCGCTCGACACCGCCACGATCCTCTACACGAGCGGCACCACCGGACGACCGAAGGGCGTGGAGGGCTCGCACTACGCGTTGCTCGAACAGGTCAACACCTGCCTCATCACGACGTTCGACCTCCGCCGTGGGGACGTCCTGCTCGGTGCCCTGCCGTTGTTCCACACGCTGGGACAGACCTGCACCATGAACGCCGGGTTCCGTGCCGGCGTGACGATCGTCCTGCTCCCGCGGTTCGACGGCGACGCGGCCCTGGCCGCGATGGTCGAGCACGGCTCCGGCGTCTTCATGGGGGTGCCGACGATGTTCACGGCACTGCTCGACGCCGCGACGCGGTCCGCCGCGCGGCCGCCACTCCGGTGGACGCTGTCGGGCGGGGCGTCGTTGCCGGTGGCCGTGCTCGAGCGGTTCCGCGAGGTCTTCGGTGCGCCGGTCCACGAGGGCTACGGGCTCACCGAGACCTCCCCCGGCGCAGCCTTCAACCACGTCGGCGAGGAACCGCGACCGGGCTCGGTCGGACGACCGGTGTGGGGCGTGGAGGTCGAGGTCGCCGACCCGGACGTCGCCGACGCCGTCGAACTGCTGCCGCGTGGCACGGTCGGGGAGCTCGTCGTCCGCGGCCACAACCTGATGAACGGCTACCTGAACCGACCGGAGGACACCGTCGCGGCGATCGTCGACGGGTGGTTCCGGACCGGTGACCTCGGCACGAAGGACCAGGACGGGTACCTGCGGATCGTCGACCGCACGAAGGACCTCATCATCCGGAACGGCTACAACGTCTACCCGCGGGAGGTCGAGGAGGTCCTCGCCGCCCACCCCGCCGTGGCCACCGCCGCGGTGTACGGCGTCCCGCACGAGGTCCACGGGCAGGAGGTCGAGGCGGCCGTCGTGCTGCGTCCCGACGCCGTCGTCACCCCGCAGGAGATCATCGACTTCGTCGCCGGCGAGATCGCGGCGTACAAGTACCCCCGCGTCGTCCGCCTGGTCGACGCGCTGCCGCTCGGGCCGACCGGCAAGGTGCTCAAGCGGGAGCTCGCCGACCGGTCGTCCGGCGCCTGAGCTCGGGCACGCGGACGACCCGGTCGTCGGAACGCCCGTCCGGCGACCGCCGCCTCAGACCGGCGTCACGACGAGGTCACCCCAGGCGACCTCTCGCAGGTCGGCGGCGACCTCGTCGATCGTCATCGGGGACACCAGCGGCGTCCCGGACGCGTCGAGGTACCAGCTGTCGCAGCCCCCGGTCGCCCAGACGGTCCGACGTGCCTCGGCCCGGACGGCCTCCAGCAGCTCCCGGGTGCGCGCCGTGTCCGGCCGGACGGCCACGTGCTCGGTCAGGGCGTGCTCGACGAGGCGGACGACGTAGCCGGCGTGCTCCTCGATCGCGGCGAGGACGTTCGTGCTGCCGCCGGGGGTGTACGGCCCGTTCACCAGGAACAGGTTCGGCATCTCGGGCAGGGCGACGGACTTGTAGGAGAGGAACGAGTCGGCCCAGAGCTCGTCCAGCGTGATGCCGTCGGCGCCACGGACCCGGATCGGCCGGAGGTAGTTGTCCGCGTGGAACCCGGTCGCCAGGATCAGCACGTCGGCCTCGTGGAGTGCGCCGTCGGCGGTCCTGACACCCGTCGGCTCGACCTCGGTGATCCGACTGGTCACGAGCTGCACGTCGGGACGCTGCACGGCCGTCAGGAACGTCCCCGAGAACACGATCCGCTTGCACCCGATCGCGTAGTCGGGGGTCAGCGCCCGTCGGAGCGCCGGGTCGGCGACGCTCTCGAGTCCTGCCCGGATCTGGGCGTCCCGCGCACGGGCACCGGGACCGTCCGGGTCGATCGACGCCTCGGCGATGCCGCGGACGAACGCCTCCGTCGCACGGTACTGCTCGCGTGCCCGCTCGGGCGAGGCGAGCATCGCCGCTCGGAGCTCCTCCGGGATCGGCTCGTTCGGCACCGGCATGACCCACGACGCAGTGCGCTGGAACACGGTGACCGTCGACGCGGTGCCGGCGAGGGCGCTGACGATCTGGGCGCCGCTCGACCCGGTGCCGACGACCGCGACGCGCTTCCCCGCGAGGTCCTCGGACGGGTCCCAGTCCGACGAGTGCGCGAGGACGCCGGCGAAGCGGTCGAGTCCGGCGATGTCGGGGACCTTCGCGCGGTTGAGTCGACCGGTCGCCCCGACGACGGCACGGTGTCGGGTCCGCTGGCCGTCCGCCGACGTCACGGTCCACGCCCCGTCCTCCCAGTCGAGGTCGGTGACCTCTGTGTCGTGGACCACGTGCTCGGCGACGCCGGTGCGGCGGGCGTGGTCCTCGAAGTACGCCCGGAGTTCCGCACCGCTGGCGAAGAGGGTCGTCGCCGCGGCGTTCGGGTCGGTGCTGTACGAGTAGTAGTGCGCGGGGACGTCGCAGCCGACGCCGGGGTACCGGTTCTGGTACCAGGTGCCGCCGAGGCCGGCCGCGCGTTCGACGACGACGAAGTCGATGCCGAGGTCGGCGACGCGCTCGGCGACGGCGATGCCGCCGGGTCCGGCGCCGATGATGAGGACGGAGCTGTCCGTCCGGGTCCGGGAACGCTGGTGGTCTGTCACACCGGGATACTCGCTCCGCGCCGCCGCGGACGCGTCCGTGGAGCCACGGAGGTGCCGCATCAGCGGCTGCCGACGCCGCGGTCAGGCCAGCGGCGTCGTCGGGTTGCCCTCGCGGCGCCACGCCTCGATGCCGCCGTCGAGGACGGTCGCCGCGCGACCCTCGGCGCGCGCCACGCGGGCCCACGCCGTGGCCCGGGCTCCGCTGGCGCACACCACGACCACCGGGTCGTCGCCGTGCAGGTCGTCCGGGCGGACGCTGCCGGGCACGACCCCGGTGGCGAGCTCCTCGGGTGTGCGGACGTCCACCAGGACCGGCCGGTCGCCGGGGCCGCCGAGCAGGTGGGCGAGCGCCGCCGGCGCGATCCGCGGGGGCGCGTCGTCGACCGTGGGGCGGGGCCGACGAGACGACGGGCCGCGACGGAGCGGGCTCTCGGTCCAGCGCCACCGACGGGCGTCCACGGTGAGCACCCGACCGAGCAGGGGTTCCCCGATGCCGGCGACGAGGGCGGTGACCTGCGCCGCCATCACGGAGCCGACCGCGCCGCACAGGGCCGGCAGCACGCCGTCCAGGGCGCAGGACCCCTCGTCCGGCAGCGCGTCGGGGTGGAGGTCGTGGAAGTCGACCGGGTCCGCGGCGGCGTCGTGGAAGACCGACACCTGCCCGTCGAGACCGAGGACCGTACCCCAGACGAACGGCACCCCGGCGCTGGCGCACGCGTCCGAGATCGCCCGGGTGACCTCGACGCTGTCGGCCGCGTCCACCACGACGTCGTGCCCGGCCACGTGGTCCGGGCGGAAGGGTTCGGCGAGCGCGACGACCTCGAGCTCGGCGTCCACGCCGCGCACGCGCTCCGCCGCACACTCGGCCTTCGGGCGCCCGACGTCGGCGGCGGCGAAGAGCGTCTGGCGAGCGAGGTTCGACACGTCCACGACGTCGTGGTCGACGATCGTGACGCGCCGGAGCCCGGAGCCGGCGAGGTAGGTCAGCACGGGCGCGCCGAGGCCGCCGGCCCCGACGACCAGGACGCGGGCGGCGCCGAGTGCGCGGACCGCACGGTCGCCGGCGCCGTCGAGCGCGGCGGTGCGGGAGGTCAGTCGGCGTCGCGCCGCCGAGACGGCCTCGCCGGTCACTCCGCGGCCTCCGCGGGGACCTCGACGGACACCATGGTCGCCTTCACGGAGGCCACGGCCACCGCGCCGACCTCGAGCCCGAGGTCACGGACGGCCTCGGCGCTCATGAGCGAGACGACTCGGTGCGGACCGCTCTGCAGCTCGACCTGGGCCATCACGCCGTCGACGACGAGGTCGGTGACGATCCCGACGAACCGGTTCCGTGCCGAGCTCCGTGCGCCCGACGGGTCGTCGAGCTGGCCGCCCGCCCCGCGGATGTGCGCGGCGAGCTCGCGCCCGTCGACCACGGTGCGCCCGGCAGCGTCGGCGGACCGCGTGAACGTGCCGCCGTCCACCATGCGGCGGACGGTGTCGTCGCTGACGCCGAGGTACCGCGCGGCGTCGCGGATGCGGAGCTTCGTCATGGTGTTCGCACCATACCGGTATGCGGAACTCTCAGAGACGGCGGCGACGACGTCAGGTGCCCGTCCAGCCGGTCCGGATACCGTCAGGGCCGTGAGTGCACCACCGACCGGTACCATCAGCGTCCCCGCATCGACGGGTGTGGCGCCGATCCGGTCGCGGGCACGGTCGCTCGGGTCGAGCATCGCGGGCGCCGTCGTGCGCACGCCCGAGCTGACGATCGGCGCGCTCGGCGTGCTCGTCACCGCCGCCTTCGCCTGGGTGCCGTCGCTCTGGTACGACGAGGCGGCGACCGTCACCAGCGCGCAGCGGTCCTGGCCGCAGCTCTGGGCCGAGCTCCACTCCGTCGACGCCGTGCACGGCCTCTACTACTCGCTCATGCACGTCTGGTTCTGGCTGGTCGGGTACACGCCGTTCACCCTCCGGTTCCCGAGCGCGCTCGCCATCGGCGTCGCCGCCGGCCTCGTGGTCGCTCTCGGCCGCCGACTCGGTGGTCGACGGCTCGGCATCACCGCGGGTCTCGTGTTCCTCGCGCTGCCGCGTGTGCAGTGGGCCGGGTCCGAGGGGCGGCCCTACGCGACGATCACCACGCTCGCGGTCTGCCTGACGCTGGTCGGACTGACCGCCGTCCGCCGGACCCGCACCGGGCGCAGCCTGCACTGGTGGGTCGCGTACGGCGCGCTCGCCCTCGTCGCGGTGACCTTCAACGTCTACCTCTCGCTCGCCGTCGTGGCGCACGCCGTGACGCTGCTGTGGACCGTGCTGGTCCGGCGGCACGAGGTCCGTCGCGCCACGGTGCACCGGACCTCGACGGTCCCCGGGCCGCCCCTCGTCACCGGCGGCACCCTGCTCCGCTGGGCGGTCGCCGCCGGCATCGCCGCCGTCTCCGTCTCGCCGGTCGTCGTCGAGATCGCATCGCAGTCGAAGCAGGTCGCCTGGATCACCGGCATCGGGGACCGCACCGGCGTGCAGGTCTTCGCCACGGCGTGGTTCGGCGGCGTGAACGCCTACGCCGCACTCGCCTGGACCCTGATGGTCGTCGGCGTCGTGGTCGTCCTGATCGCGGCCCACCGGCGCTCGGCGTCGGTCCGGGCCCTCGTCCGCGCCCAGGCCGTCCGGGTGGCGGTCCCGCTCGTCGTCGTCCCCACCGCGGCCCTCGTGCTCGCGACGGCGATGGGCAAGCACCTCTACTCCCCCAAGTACGCCACGCTGAGCCTGCCGTTCGTCGCCCTGTTGATCGCCCTGGCGCTCACGCTCGTGCGGCCGAAGGCGCTGCTCGCCGGCGTCGTGGCGGTCGTGCTCGTGCTGTCGGTGCCCACCGCCGTCGCGGTGAAGCAGCCGCTCGCGAAGCAGGACTCGACGTGGGCCCGCGCGGCGTCGATCATCGAGGCGGAGCGCAGCGCGAACCGCGTGGACGCCGACGAGGGCGTGGTCTTCGGCAGCGTGTACGGCCACCCCGGCACCACTGCCGACATCATCCGGGTGTCGTACCCGAACGCCTTCGCCGGCATGACGGACCTCGGCGTCCGCAAGGTCGGGCCCGAGGCCGGCGTGCTCTGGAACCAGAACGGCGACCTCGCGACCTCGATCCCGAGCCGGCTCGGCGACATCGACACGGTGTGGTTCGTCGGCGGCACCGTGAAGGCGCGCAACATCCAGCCCGAGACGGCGGCGGTGCTCTCGGAGCACGGCTTCACCGCGGAGGAGCACTGGAAGACCGGCACCGTCGTGATCACGGAGTACGTGCGCCGCTGACCCGGCCGGGCCCGGGGCGGTCAGTGCCGGGGTCCGGCACCGGAACGTACAACGATCGGTGTCCTCGTCCTAGTGGACGACGCGCGCGCCGTGCACCGGTCCCGCGGCACGCAGGGCGACCATGCCCGCCGCGCTCAGCTCGACCTGCACCTCGAGCGCGGTGTCCCGGTCGGCGACCAGGAAGGCCACGGTCGGCCCGCTGCCCGACACCAGGCCGGCGAGGGCCCCCGCCTTCTCACCGATCTCGAGCGTCGACGCGAGCGACGGCTGCAGCCGCATCGCCGGTGCCTGCAGGTCGTTGTGCAGGCAGTCGGCGAGCAGGTCCGGGTCACCGGCACGGAGGGCCTGGAGCACGTTCGCCTCGACCACGGGGGTCGTCGGCGCGGGGGCGATGTCGGCGCGGTAGCGCTCCCGGTGCTCGTCGAGGGCGCGGTACACCGCCGGCGTCGAGAGCCCGTCGTCGCTCAGCGCGAGCACCCAGTGGAACTCGCCCTTCGCCAGGGCCGGGCTGAGCTCGTCGCCGCGGCCGGTCCCCACCGCGGTCCCGCCGGCGAAGGCGAACGGCACGTCGGCGCCGAGCTGGGCGGCCAGACGCAGGAGTTCCTCGCGACCGAGGGCGGTGCCCCAGAGGGTGTCGACCGCCAGCAGTGTGGCGGCTGCGTCGGCCGACCCGCCGCCCATGCCGCCAGCCACCGGGACCTGCTTGTCGATGGTCAGCCGGACACCGCCGCGGTACCCCGCCGCGTCGGCCACCAGCCGAGCGGCCCGGATGGCGAGGTTGGACTCGTCCACGGGCACCGAGCTGGTGTCGATCGGACCGGTGAACGACACCGAGAAGTCGTCGTCGAGCTCCGCCGAGACGTCCTCGTACAGGGACACCGCCTGGTAGGCCGTCGCCACGTCGTGGTAGCCGTCCTCCTGCAGCGCCCCGACGGACAGGTACACGTTGATCTTGCCGGGGGCGCGCGTCCGCACGCGGGTCGGGGCGGCCAGCGTGGTCATGCCCCCAACCTATCCCGACGCGGCTGCCGCGAAGCCCCGCGCGAGGTCCGCCGTGATGTCGTCGATGTGCTCCAGCCCGACGGACAGTCGGATGAGCCCGTCGCCGACCCCGGCAGCGGCCCGCTCCGCCGACGTCATCTGCACGTGCGTGGTCGACGCCGGGTGCACGACCAGCGACCGCACGTCGCCGATGTTCGACACGTGGTCGAACAGCTCGAGCGCAGCCACGAACCGCCGACCCGCCTCGACGCCGCCGTCGAGGTCGAACGCCAGCACCGCCGACGGCCCCTTCGGGACGTACCGCTGCTGCAGGTGGTGCCACGGCGACGACGGCAGGCCCGCGTAGTGCACGCCGTGGACCTGGGCGTGGTCGTCGAGCCACGCGGCGACCGCCGCCGCGTTCGCGACGTGCCGGTCCATCCGGAGCGAGAGCGTCTGGATGCCCTGCAGCACGAGGAAGGCGTTGAACGGCGCGACGGCCGGTCCGAGGTCCGCTGCGAGCTTGGAGCGGGTGCGCTGGATGAACGCGCGGCGACCGAACTTCTCGGCGAAGTTCGTGTTCGCGAAGCCCGAGTCGAGCGTGGCGAGCTGCGGGTACGACGTCGCGTGCGCCGCCCAGTCGAAGTTGCCGCTGTCGACGATGAGCCCCGCGATGGTGCTGCCGTGCCCGGCGAGGTACTTCGTCGCCGAGTGCACGACGATGTCCGCGCCGTGCTCGATCGGCCGCACGAGGTAGGGCGTGGCGATCGTGTTGTCGACGATGAGCGGGACGCCGGCCTCGTGCGCGACCCCCGCCACCCCGGCGAAGTCGAGGACGTCGCCGCGCGGGTTCGGGATCGACTCGCCGAAGAACGCCCGCGTCTCCGGGCGCACCGCCGCAGCCCACTCGTCGAGGTCGGTCGGGTCCTGCACGAAGGTGAACGCGATGCCCAGGTCGCGCAGCGTCGACGCGAAGAGCGTGTACGTGGCCCCGTACAGCGAGGCGCTCGACACGACGTGGTCCCCGGCGCGGGCGACGCCGAGCACGGCGAGCGTGGTGGCCGCCTGACCGGAGGCGAGCGCGAGGGCGCCCACACCGCCCTCGAGGTCGGCGATCCGCCGTTCCAGGGCCGCCGCCGACGGGTTGTTCACCCGCGAGTAGGTGTGCCCCGGCGCGTCGAGCATGAACCGCGCCGCGGCGTCCTCGCCCGACGGGTACACGAAGGCCGCGGTCTGCGCGATGGGCGGCACGTTGCCGCCGAAGCCCGGGTCCGCCTTCCAGCCGGCCCGGATCTGCCGGGTCTCGAACGCCCAGTCGTCCTCGGTGCTCACGACGCGGCGCCCGCTGCCACCGCGTCGGCCTCGGTCGGCGCGCCGGACGGGCGGACGAGCGGGATGACCTGCTCGCCGAACCGTTCCATCTCCTCCAGCTGCGGCGAGAACTGCAGCAGCAGGGTGTCGACGCCGGCGTCCTCGAACTGCTTGATGCGGTCGGCGACCTGCGCCGGGGTGCCGACGAAGCCGGGCCGCAGGCCGCGGTTCGACACCGAGTAGTCCTCGAGCGAGGGCACGTGCTCGAGCTGCGACTTCGAGATGAAGTCCTGGTAGGACTCGTACGCCTTCCCGTGCTGCACGTCGGTGATGCGCGCCAGCTCGGCCTGCGCCGCTTCCTCGGTCTCGCGCACGATGACGTACGCCGCCATCCCGAAGGCCTCGAACGGCGGCAGCCCGGCGTCGACGCGGCGCTGCTTCATCTCGGCGATCTTCGTCCGGAGCTCCTCCACCGTGCCGCCGTGCGTCACGTAGGCGTCGGCGTACCCGGTGATCGCCGCCTTGCCGGCCTCGCTCTCGCCGCCGGCGTAGATGCGCGGGGTGACGCGCGGCTTCGGCTCGAGGTGGGCGTTCTGGATGTCGTAGTACTCGCCCGAGAACGAGTACGGGGTCTCCCGCCACATCCCCTTCATGACCTCGACGAACTCCGCGGTGCGCTTGTAGCGGTCGTCGTGCTCGGAGAAGATGCCGCCGTACTGCTTCGCCTCCTCGGCCCACCAGGCGCTCACCACGTTGAACGTGAAGCGGCCCCCGGAGATGTCGTCGATCGTGGCCGCCTGCTTCGCCGTCACGGCCGGCAGGTGGTAGCCCGGGCGCATCGCCGCCATGATCTCGAGCCGCTCGGTGGTCGCGGCGATCGCCGCCGCGAGCGCCCACGCCTCGAGGCTCGGCGCGGCCGTGCCCTTGATGTCGTTGAGGTTGAGCTCCGGCACGAGCGTCAGGTCGAAGCCGATCCGCTCGGCGCGCTGCGCCAGGCGCTTCACGTAGTCGAAGGTGACCGGCATGTGCTCGTCGTCGACGTTGCGCAGCCAGCCGCCGAAGAGCGGGGTCCAGTATCCGAATCGCACGGGGTGGGTTCCTTGGAGGTGGGGAGTGACGGACGGGAGGCGCGGTGCGGGGCCGCCCCGCGCCTCCTGTCCGGTGGGTCGTCGCGTTCTCAGGCGGTGGCCTGGGCCGCGTACTCGCGGTCCAGGATCGCACCCAGGTAGCGCGCGATGGAACGTGGGCCGGAGGCCGGTGCGGTCTCCTCGACGGCGGGGTTGTAGTTCGTGTTCGTGTTGATGTCGTACACGACCGTGCGGCCGTCCGTGGTCTCCATGAACTCGACGCCCGCGATCTGGATGCGCTGGTCGGCGAGGAACGCGCGGAGCTGCTGGACCAGCGGGTGCTCGGCGGTGACCTCGGTCCGGACGGCGAACGCCGGGGGCGCTCCGACGGTCTCGGTGCCGGGGACGTCGCAGACGGCACCAGCGATGGTCTGCGGCACCTCGCAGGCGTCGGCCGGGCACAGCTCGAAGCTGCCCGCGCTCGTGTCGACGCGGACCGCGTAGACGAACTCGCCACCGACGAACTCGACGCGGGTGATGAACGGCTCCCGCGCGGTCAGGTACTCCTGCAGCAGGGTGATGCCGTCGACCGGCTCCTCGAACTCGGGGCTGTCGACGTACGCGTCGAACTCGGCGAGCGAGTCGAAGCGGCGGACGCCGAGGCCCTTGCCGCCCTGGTTGTGCTTCGTGATGAAGGGGACGTCCTGCCCGTCCGTGAAGGTGCGGGCGGAGTCCTTGAGCGTGGCGGTGCCGAACACGGCGGTCGTGCGGGGCACGTCGAAGCCCGCCTGCCGCAGCAGGCCGTGCTGCGCGACCTTCGACACCTCGAGCTCCAGCACGTGGCTGCCACCGACGACCTGGCGGCCGGCACGCTCGAGCCACCCCAGGATCGCCCGCGTGTACTCCTTCGAGTGCTCGTGCCCGCGGGTGTGGCTCGACGCCGACATGCGTGACCAGTACACGCCCGGTGCCGGTTCGGCGGCGAGGTCGATCTGACCGTCCGTGAGGAGGATCTCCTCGACCGGGACCCCCTCGGCCTCGAAGGCTGCGGCGAGCGGGGGGAACCACTCGGGGTTCTCGTGGATGACGTACACGCGGGGAGTGCTCACCCGCCCACCCTAAGCACGACCTCCGGCATCCGCTCAAGTGTGTGACGCGGTGCTACCTCGTCGTCTCCGGCGCGAAGCGCTGCTGGCCGAGGACGCCGAGCAGTTCGAGCTTCTGCGCATCCTCGCTGCCGGGCGGGGCGGTGAAGAGCAGGAGCGCCTGGGCCTGGTCGTCCGCGTGCAGCACCTGGCAGTCCACGGTGATCCGACCGAGCTCGGGCTGCACGATCGTCTTGTTGTCCGACCACCGGCTGGCGACCTCGTGCCGTGCCCAGACCGCGCGGAAGTCAGGGCTCCGTTCCTCGAGCTCGGCCACGAGCGTGACTGCGCGGCGGTCGCCGGGACCGGCGAGTCCGACGGCTGCCCGGAGGGAGGCCACCACGACCCGCGCGAGACGCTCGTGCTGTTCGGGTGCGTACTTCGCCGGCTCGGTGCCGGTGACGAACCACCGCCACGCCTGGTAGCGCTCGTTGCCGGGCAGACCGACGGAGCCGCCGAGGAGGGCGGCTGCCAACCGGTTCTCGACCAGGGTCTCGCCGAGGTGGCTGACGACGATCGCCGGGGTGTCCTCGAGCCGGTCGAGCACCCGGAGGATCGCCGGGTCGACGTGGTCGGAACGGTGCAGTCGCACCGGGGCGTTCTGGCCGGCCAGGTGGAACAGGTGGTCGCGTTCGTCGAGGCTGCAACGCAGTGCCCGGGCGATCGCCGCGACCATCTGCTCGGACGGCTGCGGGCCGCGCTGCTGCTCGAGCCGCGTGTAGTAGTCGGCGCTCATGCCGGCGAGGGCGGCGACCTCCTCGCGACGGAGGCCCGGCGTGCGACGTCGGGGACCACTGCCGAGGCCGACGTCCTCGGGACGCAGGAGTTCCCGGCGGCGGCGGAGGAAGTCGGCGAGCGCGGCACGGTCCATGGTCCGATCCTGGCCCGTCCGGACCGTGTCTGCCAGGGATCGGCGGTCCCCCGATGTGCGCGCTCTGGTTGCGTGCCGCCGGCCGGCGCATCGTGGTCGTCATGGACACCACGAACGCAACCGTCTTCATCCCCGGAGCCACCTCGGGCATCGGCCTCGCACTGGCCCAGCGTCTGCAGGCCGCCGGCAGCACCGTCGTCATCGGCGGGCGCCGGCAGTCGCTCCTCGACTCGCTCGCCGCCGAGCACGGTTTCGGCACCGTGCAGATCGACGTCAGCGACGCGGCGTCGATCGCGGCGGCCGCCACCACCGTGCTCGGGTCGTACCCGTCGCTCGACGCCCTGATCACGATGTCCGGCATCATGCGCAACGAGGACCTGCGCTCCCCCGACCACATCGACGACGCACTCGAGACCGTCCAGACCAACCTGGTCGGGACGATCCGGCTCATCGACGCGTTCCTGCCGCACCTGCTCGCGCAGCCCACCGCCACGCTGATGACCGTCACGTCCGGGCTCGCGTTCGTCCCGCTCACGGCGACCCCGACCTACAACGCGACGAAGGCCGGCGTGCACTCCTACACCCAGGCCCTCCGGCAGCAGCTCGTCGGGTCGTCGGTCGAGGTGCTCGAGCTGGCGCCGCCCGCCGTCCAGACCGACCTGATGGGCGGGGCCGACTTCGGTGGGATGCCGCTCGACGCCTTCGCCGACGAGGTCATCGCCCTGCTCGACGCCGGAGCCGCACCGGAGATCCTCGTGCAGAACGTGCACCCGCTCCGGTTCGCCGAGCGCGACGGGACGCACCAGCAGATCCTCGAGGCGATGGCCTCACGCGGTCACTGACGACGACGGCGGCGGCTCACTGCGTCGGCGCTGCGGCCCAGCAGCCAGAGCCCGAGCGTGATGGCCGCCACCACCGCCGCCTCGGCGACGCCGCGGTCGAGCGGGCCGCGGAGGAGCCAGTAGCCGCCGGCACCGACGATCCCGGCGACGGCAGCCGTGCCGAGGACGTGGGCTCCGGGCCGGCCGGCGGGACGGACGTCCGGGGCGCCCGCGGTGCCCGCGGTGCCTGCGGCAGCGGTGCCGGCGTCGTCGGTGGTGGCCGCGTCGTCGGCGCCCAGGCCGTGGAACCAGACGCCCCACGCCGCGATCGCGGCCCCGAGGACGACGGCGGCCCAGGCAGCGTCGTCCCGGGGGTCCCGCACCACGCCGACGACGGCGAGCACGACGACGACGACACCGCCGACGACGAACAGCAGGGTGATCGCCGCGGCGATCCGGGAACGAGGTGTGCGCACGTCCGAGAGCCTAGGGCAGGTCGCGCGGGCGACGAGCTCGAGCACCGCTCCGGTCGTGCGGGCGTCCGGCCTCCCCACGAGCGGCGCCGCGGCGCGAGATGATGGAGCGCCCGACCGACGGACTGGAGCCCGCATGACCCGCACCCGCGTGGCGCTCGGCCGCCGCGAGGACCTCGGCGCCGACTGCGCGAACTGCTTCGGGCTCTGCTGCGTCGCCCTGGCCTTCGCGAAGTCCGCCGACTTCCCGTTCGACAAGGACGCCGGCGACCCGTGCGAGAACCTCGACGAGACCGACGGGTGCCGCATCCACCCGCACCTCCGGGAACGCGGGTTCGCCGGCTGCACGGTCTTCGACTGCTCCGGGGCCGGCCAGAAGGTGTCCCGGCACACCTTCGCCGGACGCTCGTGGCGGGACGACGCGGCGACGCAGCGCTCGATGTTCGCCGCGTTCCCGATCGTGCGGCGCCTGCACGACCTGCTCCGGTACCTCGACGAGGCGGTCGCGCTCGTGCAGGGCGTCGACCGCGCCGACGAGCAGCGCTGGCTGGACGCGTTCGAACGGGTCCGCCTGCTGAGCGACGGCACGCCCGAGGAGCTCGCGGCACTCGACGTCGACGCCGAGTACGACCGCGGCCGTCCGCTGCTGGTCGAGGCGAGCGAGGCGATCCGCGCGGACGCTCCCGTCGGAGCACCCGACCGACGGCTGGTGCCCGGCGCCGACCTGGTCGGGGCCGACCTGCGCGGTGCCGACCTCCGGGGTCGGACGCTGCGCGGCAGCCTGGCGATCGCCGCCGACCTGCGCGGTGCGGTGCTCGACCGGTGCGACATGCTCGGCGTGGACCTGCGGGATGCGGACCTGCGCGGTGCCGACCTCCGTGGCGCCGTGTACCTCACGCAGATGCAGGTCAACGCCGCGCGGGGCGACGACGGCACACTGCTGCCGGTCGGCTTCCAGCGTCCCGGACACTGGCGGGTCGGGTCGACGGCGAACGGGGCTACGCCGCAGCGTCGAGGACGGTCCGGCCGAGGCGCACGAAGTCGTCCGCGCTGAGCATCTCACCACGGGCCGTCGGGTCCACCGCGGCCGCGGTGAGGAGCTCCGAGGCGCGCGCGCTCCCGCCCAGCACGCCGGACAGGCTCTGCCGGAGCATCTTGCGGCGCTGCTGGAACGCGCCGTCGACCAGGGCGAACACCTGCGCGCGGAGCCGTTCGTCCCCGGGCTGGTCGTGCCGGTCGAACCCGACGAGCACGCTGTCGACGTTCGGCACCGGCCAGAACACCTGTCGGCTGACCTGACCCGCGATCGACCACGAGCCGTACCAGGCGGCCTTCACGCTGGGCGACCCGTAGACCTTGCTGCCCGGTTCGGCCGCGATCCGGTACCCGACCTCGGCCTGCACCATCACCAGCGCCCGCTCGATGGAGGGGAAGGTCGCCAGGAGGTGCAGCAGCACCGGCACGGAGACGTTGTAGGGCAGGTTCGCGACGACGTGCGTCGGCGCTTCCGGCAGCTCGTCGGCGGTGAGCGCGAGCGCGTCCTGGTGCACGACCCGCAGCCGGGCGTCCGGCTGCATCGCGGACACCGTCGTGGGCAGCTGCGCAGCGAGCCGACCGTCGATCTCGACCGCGGTGACGGAGGCGCCGGTCTCGGTGAGCCCGAGCGTCAGCGACCCGAGCCCCGGGCCGATCTCGAGCACGCGGGAGTCCGGTGCGACCCGTCCGGAGGCGACGATCCGCCGCACCGTGTTGGCGTCGTGGACGAAGTTCTGTCCGAGCTTCTTCGTCGGGGTGACGTCGAGCTGGGCGGCGAGGTCCCGGATCTCCGCCGGGCCGAGCAGGGCGGCCACGCTCACTCGTCCACGGTGACGGGCTCGGCGTCCCACGCGCCGTAGACGAGCTCCGTCGTCGATGCGATCTGCGCGGCGAGCATCGAGGCGTCCGTGCCGATGGTCTCGGCCATCGACCGCAGGGTGAGCGGGATGAGGTACGGCGCGTTGGGTCGCCCGCGGAACGGCGTCGGCGTCAGGAACGGTGCGTCGGTCTCGACCATGACCAGGTGGCGGGGCGCGACGCGCAGGGCTTCGCGCAGGGGCTCCGCGTTCTTGAACGTGACCGTGCCCGCGAACGACATGTACCAACCGCGCTCGGCGCACAGGCGTGCCAGGTCGGGGCCGCCGGAGAAGCAGTGGAACACGGTCTTCTCCGGGGCGCCGACGCGGTCGAGGACCTCGACCACGGCGTCGTGCGCGTCGCGGTCGTGGATCGTCAACGCGAGGTCGTGCTCCTTCGCGATGCGGATGTGTTCCTCGAAGGAACGGATCTGCGCGTCGCGGCCGTCTTCGCCGGTACGGAAGAAGTCGAGCCCCGTCTCGCCGATCGCGCGGACCCGGGGCAGCGCCGCCAGCCGCTCGATCCCCGCGAGGTGCTCGTCGAGCAGCCCGGCAGCGTCGAGCTCCGGTGCCTCGTTCGGGTGCAGCGCCACCGCGGCGAGCACCCGGGGCTCGCGTGCGGCGATGCGGGCGGACCACTCCGAAATCGCCAGGTCGGTGCCGACCTGCACGACGCCGCGCACGCCGACGCTCGACGCGCGGTCCAGGTGCTCCCGGTAGTCGAGCGCCCCGTCACCGCCGTCGGCGATCTCCATGTGCGTGTGGTTGTCGTACACCGGCACCACGAGCGTCTGGGGCAGCGGCGGGTAGGTCAGGTCTCGCCCGGAGCCGTCCCCGTCGCCGCGGGAGCGGAGGTGCGCGTCGGTCACGCTGCGCCCTGCTCCGCCTGCTCGATCCGCGGGAAGAGTCCGCTCTCGAGCGGCACGACGTGGTCCGCGCCCTGCCACTCGTACGCACGGTCGACGCGCTGCTCGGCGATCGACCCGCCGGCGCCGATCGCGGCCCAGAGCTTCTCGGTCGCCTTCGGCATCACCGGCGAGAGCAGCACCGCGACGGTGCCGAGACCGCGGAGCGCGGTGGTCAGGACGGTGCCGAGCCGCTCGCGGTTCGCGTCGTCCTTCGCCAGGGCCCACGGCTGCTGCTCGGTGATGTACCCGTTCAGCGCGTCGACGAGTTCCCACACGGCGGCGATGGCCTCGTGCGGGGCGAAGGCCGCGATGGCCGCGTCGGCGCGTTCGGTGACGGACACGGCGAGGTCGTCGACCGCCTGGTCGGACGCGGACAGCTCGCCGCGGGCAGGGACGGCCCCGTCGAAGTACTTCTGCAGCATCGCGACCAGCCGTGAGGCGAGGTTGCCGAAGCCGTTGGCGAGCTCGGCCTGGTAGCGGGCGGAGATGTCCTCCCAGCTGAAGTTGCCGTCCTGGCCGAAGGTGATCGAGCGCAGGAAGTAGTACCGGAACGCGTCCGAGCCGAAGGTGTCGGTGATCTCCGACGGCGCGATGCCGGTCAGCTTCGACTTCGACATCTTCTCGCCGCCGACGAGCAGCCAGCCGTGGCCGAAGACGCGCTCCGGGACGGGCAGCCCGGCGGCCATGAGCATGGCGGGCCAGATCACCGCGTGGAAGCGGGCGATGTCCTTGCCGACGATGTGGACGCTCGGCCAGAGGCGACGGAACGCTTCGTCGTCGTCGCTGCCGTAGCCGAGCGCCGTGACGTAGTTGAGGAGCGCGTCGAACCACACGTACAGCACGTGGTCGCTGTCCCACGGGATCTGGATGCCCCAGTCGAAGCTCGACCGCGAGATCGACAGGTCGCGCAGCCCCTGCTTGACGAACGAGACGATCTCGTTGCGGACGCTCTCCGGCTGGATGAACAGCGGGTTCGACTCGTAGAGGTCGAGCAGCGGCTGCTCGAAGTCGCTCATGCGGAAGAAGTAGTTGCGCTCGGACAGCACCTCGACCGGGATCGAGTGGATCGCGCAGACCTGCTGCCCCTCGTACGCGCCGGTGCCGGGGACGAGGTCGCTCGGCTGCTTGTACTCCTCGCAGCCCACGCAGTAGAAGCCCTCGAACTCGCCGGCGTAGATGTAGCCGTCGTCGTAGAGCTTCTGGAGGAACGCCGTCACGCCGCGCTCGTGGCGCTCGTCGGTGGTGCGGATGAAGTCGTCGTTCGCCACGTCGACCGTGTCGAGCAGCGGCTTCCAGGCGTCGGTCACCAGTCGGTCGGCCCACTCCTTCGGAGTGACCTCGTTCGCGCTGGCGGTGCGCAGGATCTTCTGTCCGTGCTCGTCGGTGCCGGTGAGCAGCCAGGTGTCGTCGCCGCGCTGCCGGTGCCAGCGCGCGAGGACGTCCGCCGCGACCTCGGTGTAGGCGTGCCCGATGTGGGGCACGTCGTTCACGTAGAAGATCGGCGTGGTGATGCTGAACGAGGACCCGTCGGACATGCGGACCATCCTACGGGCGCGCCGGAGCCGCGTGACGCGCCCCGCGCGCAGCCTGTGGAGAACCGGACGGGAGGCTCGTGGCGGCACCGCACCGCGCCTCCAGACCGGTGGTGCGCGCCGTCACCGCGCCGCGAGCGCACCCTCGTAGAGGTCGCGTTTCGAGAGCCCGGTCGCGTCCGCGACGGCCGCCGCGGCCTCCTTCATGCGGGAGCCGGCGGCGACCCGCTCGAGCACGAGCCGGACGCCGTCCTCGATCGTGGCGACGTCCTGCTCGCCGGTCGACCCCTCGACGACGACGCAGATCTCACCGCGGACCCCCTCGGCCGCCCAGGAGGCGAGCTCGGCGAGGGAACCGCGACGGACCTCCTCGTGGAGCTTCGTCAGCTCGCGGCAGACCACCGCGCGCCGGTCGTCGCCGAACCCGGCGGCCATGTCGACCAGGGTGTCCGGCAACCGGTGCGGCGACTCGAAGAAGACCATCGTCCGCTGCTCCCCGGACAGCGACGCGAAGCGACGCCGGCGCTCCCCGCCCTTGCGGGTGGGGAACCCCTCGAACGAGAACCGGTCCGTCGGCAGGCCGGAGACGGCGAGCGCCATCAGCACGGCGGACGGACCCGGCAGCGCGGTCACGGTCACGCCGGCGGCCGCTGCCGCCTCGACCAACGGGAAGCCGGGGTCGCTGATCGCGGGCATGCCGGCGTCGGTGAGGACGACCACGTCCTCGTCGCGGGCGAGCTCGACCACCTCGGCGGCCTTCGCCCGCTCGTTGTGCTCGTGCAGGGCGATGAGCCGCGGACGGTTCTCGATGCCGAGCGCGCGCATCAGGTGGATCGCGGTCCGGGTGTCCTCGGCCGCCACCACGCTCGCGTTCGAGAGCGTCTCGACCAGCCTCCGGGAGGCGTCGCCGAGGTTGCCGATGGGCGTTGCTGCGAGCACGATCACCTCCCCATTGTGGTGGCAGGTCCGTCGTGGGTGCGATCCGTAGGATGCTGCCGATGACCAGCGAGCTGACCGACGACCGCACCGCCGTCCCCGACGGGCCGGTCGGCTCCCGTCTCGACGACTGGTGGGGGCGGGTGCTCTCGACGTCGCGGCGGGTCGCGGTCTGGCGGTGGACGGGTCCGCTCGCGGTCACGCTGCTGGCCGCCGTGCTGCGCCTCGTCGGGCTCGGGCACCCGCACTCGCTCGTCTTCGACGAGACGTACTACGTCAAGGACGGCTGGTCGATCGTGCACCTCGGGTACGAGGGCACGTGGCCGGGCAACCCGAACGACGACTCGCTGCCGACGACGGACGAGCGCTTCGCGTCCGGCGAGACCTCGATCTTCACCAGCGCGGCGGAGTTCATCGCGCACCCACCGCTCGGCAAGTACCTCATCGGCCTCGGCATGCTGCTGTTCGGCGCCGACGACTCCTTCGGCTGGCGGTTCGCGGTCGCCGTGCTCGGCATCGCGACGGTGTTCCTGACCGCGGTGATCGCGCGGTCGCTGTTCCGCTCGACGCTCGTCGGCACGCTCGCGGGCTTCCTGCTGGCGGTCGACGGCCAGGCGATCGTGATGTCCCGCGTGACGCTGCTCGACGGGATCCTGACGTTCTTCGTCGTGCTCGGCTTCGGCGCGCTCCTGCTCGACCGGCGGTGGACGTCGCGCCGGCTCGACGCGTGGGTCGCGAAGCGGGCGGCAGCGGGGCGGGACACGCTCTGGGGGCCGGTGCTCTGGTGGCGGCCCTGGCTGCTGGCGATGGGCCTCGCCCTCGGCCTGGCGACGGCGACGAAGTGGTCCGGGATGTACTTCCTGGCGTTCTTCGCGGTGTACTCCGTGCTCACCGACATGATGCTGCGCAGGCGCGCCGGTGTGGAGTTCTGGTCGTCGAGCGCCTGGCTGCAGCAGGGCCCGGTGTCGTTCCTGCTCACCGTGCCGATCGCGGCGGTCACGTACGTGGCGTCGTGGACCGGCTGGTTCGTCTCGAAGGACGGCTGGGACCGCGACTGGATCGCGTCCGGCGGACAGCGCTGGACGGGCGTGCTCTCGTGGGTCCCGGACAGCCTGCAGAACTGGTGGCACTACCAGTCCGAGATCTACGGCTTCAACATCGGGCTGCACACCCCGCACTCGTACCAGGCGAACCCGCTGCTCTGGCTCCTGATGCAGCGGCCGACGTCGATGTACTACGTGGGCACGAACGCCGGGCAGGACGGCTGCACGGCGACCCGGTGCGGCGAGGCGATCACGGGCATCGCGAACCCGTTCGTCTGGTACGCGGCGGTCGTCGCGACGGTGGCGTTGCTCGTGCTCTGGGTCCTGCGGCGGCGGTGGGAGTACGCCTTCGTCCTGATGGGCGTCGGGGCGGGGTACCTGCCGTGGCTGCTCTACGTCGACCGGACGGTCTTCCAGTTCTACACGATCGCGTTCGAGCCGTTCATGGTGATGGCTCTGGCGGCGGCGATCGGGCTCGTGCTCGGGTCGCGGTCGGACCCGCGTCCGCGGAGGACCCGTGCCGTCGTGTGGGTCGGCGTGTACCTCGGGGTCGTCGTGCTCGCCTCGGCGTACTGGTACCCGATGTGGACCGGCATCCAGGTGCCGTGGGACTTCATCCGGTCCCACTACTGGTTGCCCAGCTGGTTGTAGGGGCGCCGGGCCGTCCGGCGTCGGGTCAGGACTGCGCGTGCAGTGCGCGCTCGATCGACTCGCGGTCGAGGGGTTCGCCGATCATCGGCGCCTCGGTGCCACCGGGCAGGATGCCCTCCACGATCACCTCGGCGTACCGGCGCCAGGCGTTCGGGTCGTGCGCGCGGGTGGCGTCCGCCACGGACCCGACCATCGTCGTGAGCATGGGCAGGTCGCGGTAGTCGAAGCCGACGCGCACCACCCCGGCGTCACGTGCGCGACCGATGATCGCGGACACCTGCGACTCGAGCCGGTCGCGCTCGTGCACGATCGACGGCCGGGACTTCCCCGCGCGGACGATGGCGTCGGCCAGTGCGCGGTCGCGGGCACGGAACTCGAACACGCCCATCAGGTACACCCGGAGCGCTTCACGCGGGTCGGTCTCGTCGGCGGCGCGGGCCGCGGCGTCGTTCATCGCCTCGAACTTCGTCGCGAGGAGCGCCTCGATCAGGGCGTCCTTGTCGGCGAACCGGCGGTACACGGTGCCGACCCCGACCCCGGCCTCGTGCGCGATGTCGTTCAGCGTCACGGACAGGCCCCGCTCGGCGAAGCACTTCCGCGCCGTCTGCAGGATCAGCTCGCGGTTGCGTGCGGCGTCTGCGCGGAGGGGGCGCTCGAGTTCGGCGGAGTCGGTGGTGCTCACCCGTCGACCGTAGTTGAACTTTCTGGGAATAAGTGGATGCGGAGCTTCCGTTTCGGTCTACACTGATCACAAGCGGATGCCTCGCATCCGGTTGACCCATCTTCCCGAGGACGCCCGACGGTGCGCGCCCCTCCCTCCACCTTCTCGAAGGAGGCTGCCGTGACGGCAGAACGAACCGTGCCGACCCCCACCGGGGCAGCACCCACGACTCCAGGCACCACCCCCGCCAAGGCCAACCACCGCTGGATCGCCCTGGCGGTCATCGCCCTCGCGCAGCTGATGGTGGTGCTCGACGCCACCATCGTGAACATCGCGCTCCCCTCCGCGCAGGCGGACCTCGGCTTCGGCACCGACCAGCGGCAGTGGATCGTCACGGCCTACTCGCTCGCGTTCGGTTCCCTGCTCCTGCTCGGCGGCCGCCTCGGTGACCTGTTCGGCCGGAAGAACACCTTCATCATCGGCCTCGTCGGGTTCGCCGTCGCCTCGGTGCTCGGCGGCCTGGCGGACTCGTTCGGTCTGCTCGTCGCGGCCCGCGCGCTGCAGGGCGTGTTCGGCGCGCTGCTCGCCCCGTCCGCGCTCGGCATGCTGACCACCACCTTCCGCGACCCGAAGGAACGCGGTCGCGCCTTCGGCATCTTCGGCTCCATCGCGGGTTCCGGCGCGGCCATCGGGCTGCTCCTCGGCGGCGTGCTCACCGAGTACGCGTCGTGGCGCTGGTGCCTCTACGTGAACGTCGTCTTCGCCGTGCTCGGCGTCATCGGCGCCCTCGTCTTCATGGAGAAGCCGCCGAAGGTCGAGCGTCCGCGCATCGACGTGCTCGGCGTCGTGGCGATCACCCTCGGCCTGGTCGGCGTCGTCTACGGCTTCTCGAACGCCGAGACGAACGGCTGGGACTCCCCCGTCACGATCGCGATGCTCGCCGTGGGCGTCGTGCTCATCGCCGCGTTCGTGTTCATCGAGACCCGGGTCGCGCACCCGCTGCTCCCGCTCCGTGTCGTCCTCGACCGCGACCGCGGCGGCTCGTTCGTGGCGATCGGCCTCGTGGCGATCGGCATGTTCGGCATCTTCCTGTTCCTGACCTACTACCTCGAGCAGACCCTCGGGTTCTCCTCGCTGCAGACGGGTCTGGCGTTCCTGCCGATGCCGCTCTCGATCATGATCTCGGCGACGCAGATCGGTGGCCGCCTGCTGCCCCGCGTCGGCCCGAAGGTGCTGATCTTCGCCGGCGGCCTCGTCGCGGCGACCGGACTCCTGCTCCTCCTCCGTACCGACCTCGACAGCTCCTACGCAGGCACCGTCCTGCCCGCGCTGGTCGTCATCGGCCTCGGCATGGGCACGATCTTCTCGTCCGCGATGAACACCGCGACGACCGGGGTCGCCCGCGCCGACGCCGGCGTGGCCTCGGCGACCGTCAACACGATGCAGCAGATCGGCGGCTCGATCGGCACCGCGCTGCTCTCGACGATCTTCGCCGACGTCGTGAAGGACAGCCTCTCCGGGTTGTCCGGCGCCCCCACGAAGCTGCAGCAGGCGCAGGCCGTGCTCGACGGCTACCACGTGGCCTTCGGCATCTCGGCCGGCGTGCTCGTGCTGGTCGCCCTGGCCGGCGGGCTCCTGATCAACCGGCAGCGGGTGCGGCTCGACAAGCTCGCGCACGCCAGCTCCGCCGTGACCGGGAGCATCCCGGCCGCCGCGCACTGACACACCCGCCCGTCGAACGGCCCGTCCCGGTTCCGGGACGGGCCGTTCTGCGTGCGGCCGGACGGTGGGACGCGCGGGGCGGGGCGCGGCGCGGCGCGCACGCCGCACTCCGGCACCCACGCGTTGCGCCGTGTGTCCGCTTCCCTCGCACACGTCAGGGGTCGCGCTTACCCTGACGGACATGGCCCCCGTCCTGACCTCGCCGCTCGTGTCGACGCAGTGGCTCGCAGACCACCTCGGTGCTGACGAGCTCGTCGTGCTCGACGCCTCCGTGCACACGGAGGGCAACGGCCTCGAGACGATGTGGCACACCGCCGAGGACTCCTACGAGCAGCGAGGCCACGTCCCCGGCGCGCGGTACGCCGACCTCGTCCGGGCGTTCTCGACGCCGGACGCCGACCTCCCCTTCACCCGTCCCGGCGCCGAGCGGTTCGAAGCCGCGGCACAGGAACTCGGGGTGTCGAACACGTCGACCGTGGTGGTCTACGACGACAGCCTCGGCGAGTGGTCGGCGCGCCTCTGGTGGATCTTCCGCTCGTTCGGCTTCGACTCCGTCGCGGTGCTCGACGGCGGCTTCACGAAGTGGCGCGACGAGGGCCGGCCCGTGCGGGTCGGGGCACTCCGTGCTGCGCCGTCACCGTCGCCGACGGCGTTCCTGGCCGGCGAGGAACGCCCGCTCTGGGCCGACCACGACCGCGTGCTCCGGGCCGTCACCGGCGAGCAGCCCGCGTCGCTGGTCCTGGCCGCGCCCGCGTCCGACCTCGGTGTCGAGCACCCACCCGTGGTCCCCGGCACGACCACCATCGCCGTGGACACCCTCGTCGATCCGGACACCAACGCCTACCTGCGCGGGGCGGAGCTCGAGGCCGCCTTCGCCGAGGTCATCGACGCCGACGAGATCGTCACCTATTGCGGCGTGGGCTCCGCTGCCTGCGTCGACGCGCTCGCACTGACGGTGCTCGGGCACGAGAAGGTGCGGGTGTACGACGGGTCGCTCCTGGACTGGTGGCGACACGAGGAGTCCCTGGCGTCCTGACGCGCCACGCCCGGCGCACGCCCGCGACGCCGCGTCCGACGCGCCCCGCCCGACGCACGCCCGCGACGCCCAGTCCGCAGCACCGCGCCCCCACACCCCTGCGCACTACGGTTGCACCCATGAGCACCAGACGCGCGGTCGTCCTCGGCGGCACCGGCGGCATCGGCTCGGCCGTCGCCCGGGAACTCCTCGACGCCTCGGGGCGTGGCGGCGACGACTGGCAGGTCGAGGTGGTGGCCCGTCGCGGAGGCCCCGTCGCCGATGCACTGACCGCAGCCGGTGCCTCGTTCACGGCTGGTGACCGGCGCGACACGAGCACGCTCCGCGACCTCCTGCGTCCCGGCGCAGACCTCCTCGTCGACACGGTCGGCGCGACCCGCGACGACGCCGTGCAGCTCCGGCCGTTCCTGGACGACGTGGGGTCGACGGTGTTCGTGTCCTCGAAGGCCGTCTACGTCGACGAACAGGGGCGACACGCCAACTCGACGGACAAGCCGGTCTTCGGCGGAGCGGTCACCGAGCTGCAGCCCACCCTCACCGCGGCGGACGGCGACCCGACGAGCCGCGACGGCTACGGAGCCGCGAAGGTCGCTGCCGAGCAGGTCCTCCTCGACCACGGCGCCCCGGTCACGGTGCTGCGCCCGTCGAAGGTGTACGGCGTCGGCATCGGTCGACCGCGTGAGTGGTTCGTCGTCCGGCGGGTGCTCGACGGCCGCGAGCGCGTGCTGCTCGCCGACCGCGGTCGAGGCGTCGACCACACCACCGCGGCGAGCGGCATCGGGTCGCTCGTGCGGCTCCTCGCGGACGCTCCCGACCGTCGCATCCTCAACGTCGCGGACGACGCGGCGCCGTCCGTCCTCGAGATCGTCCGGACGATCGCCGGCCACCTCGACCACACCTTCGACGAGGTCCTGCTCGACGAGGACGCCCCGGCGTTCGTCGGGACGACGCCGTGGTCGTCGCCGTCGCCGTTCGTCCTCGACACCACCGCCGCGAGGGCACTCGGCTGGTCTCCGCCGTCGTTCGCGTCGGCCGTCGTGCCCGAGCTCGACTGGCTCGTCGAGACCGCGCACGCCGTCCCCGTCGACGGCGACGTGCCCTGGGCGGAGGACCCGTTCTGGGACCGCATGTTCGACTACGGGCCCGAGGACGCCGCGCTCGCCCTGCTCTCACTCGGCCTGGGCTGAGCCCGTGCCCCGGTCCGAGGTCCTCTTCGTCGGGGGTCGCTCCGGCGTGGGGAAGTCGACCGCGGCCGCGGCGCTGCACGACCTGCTGGTGGCCGCCGACGTCCGGCACGCGGTGATCGAGGGCGACGTCCTCGACCTCGCCCACCCCGCGCCCCACGTCGAGCACCCGGAGGCGCACCTCGCCGAGCGGAACCTCGCCGCGATGTGGGCCCGGTACCGCGAGCTGGGTCACCACCGGCTCGTCTACACGAACACCGTGTCGGTGCTCGAACACGAGCGTCTCGCCGCCGCGATGGGCGACGACCCGGTCGTCACCGTGGTGCTGCTGCGGGCCGGCGACGCCGTCGTCGCCGATCGGCTCACCAGACGGGCGGGCGGCTCGACCCCGCAGGCGCAGCTCGCGCACAGCACGCGCACGGCCGGGAGGCTCGACACGGCCACCGCGGACACGGTCACCAGGCTGGACACCGACTCCACCGCCCCGCTCGCGGTGGCGCGTCGGCTCGCGTCCCTGACGGGGTGGATCCCGGACTGAGCCTGTGGAGGACGGCGAGTTCTCCACGCACGACGGCGCTGACGGCCGTGCCCAGCGACGACGGGGCACGCTGGAGGCATGAACGACAACCGGCTCGGCACCTCGGTCAGCCCGTACCTCCGCCTGCACGCCGACAACCCGGTGGACTGGCGCGAGTGGGGTCCCGACGCCTTCGCCGAAGCGCGGGAACGGGGTGTCCCCGTCCTCGTCTCGGTCGGGTACGCGACGTGCCACTGGTGCCACGTGATGGCACGGGAGACCTTCGCGGACCCCGAGGTCGGCGAACTCCTGCGGCGGGACTTCGTCGCCGTCAAGGTCGACCGGGAAGAACGGCCCGACGTCGACGCCAGCCTGATGGCCGCGGCGAGCGCCTTCACCCAGCAGCTCGGCTGGCCGCTGACGACGTTCCTGACGCCGGACGGGCACGTGTTCTTCGCGGGGACCTACTTCCCGCCGTCGCCGGTCGGGCAGGTGCCGTCGTTCCGGCAGATCACCGCCGCGGTGCTCGATGCGTGGACGGAGCGTCGGCACGAGGTCGACGCGAACGCGAGCGCCATCGCGACGGCGATCCGGCAGGGCGCCGAGGCGGACGCGACCGCCCGGACGGGTGCCGACGGCGGCGGGGCCGAGCCGCGCCTCCCGGAGGTGGACCGCATCCGGGCCGTCGCCGACCAGTTGGCGCAGGCCGAGGACACCACGTACGGCGGGTTCGGCGGCGCACCGAAGTTCCCGAGCGCACCCCTGCTCGAGTTCCTGGGCGACGTCGCAGCCGACGGCGACGGGGTCGGTGCCGGGGCGGCTGCCCTGCTCGACCGCTCCCTGCACGCGATCCGGCGCTCGGAGCTGACCGACGCCGACGGCGGGGTCTTCCGCTACGCGACCAGACGCGACTGGTCCGTCCCGCACTACGAACGCATGCTCTACGACAACGCCGGGCTGCTCCCCGTCGCCGGTGCGGAGCAGTCGCGCGGCATCGCCGACTTCCTGCGCGACACCCTCCGCCGCGACGACGGCGCGTTCGTCGCCGCCCAGGACAGCGAGTCGACCATCGACGGCCGCCGTGTCGAGGGCGAGTGGTACCGGCTGCCGCTCGACGAACGCGCGCGCCTGGACCCGCCGCCGCTCGACGACCAGGTGCTGACCGGGTGGAACGGCCTCGCGATCCGCGGGCTCGCCGTCGCCGGGGCGCGCCACGGCGACGACGAGATGGTCGAGTTGGCCCGCGGTGCAGCCGAGGCACTGCTCGCCACGCACGTCCAGGACGGTCACGTCACCGTCCGCTCGAGCTCCACCCGGGGTGCGTCCGCGGCGCCGCCGACCATCGAGGACGTCGGCCTGTTCGCCGAGGGGCTCCTCGAGCTCGCTCTCGTGACGGGCGACGTCCGGTACGCCGAGGTCGCGCGCGGCCTGGTCGACGACGGTCTCGCCGGGCGCTTCGACGTGGACCCGGTGCTCGCCGCTGCCGGCACGGCGACGGGCGAGCAGCCGCAGACCGCCCTGCGCTCCGGGACGGTCGGGCTGGCATCGGCCGCCGCCGTCCTCGCGGCGCTGACCGGCGACGACGCCTACCGGAGCGCCGCCGCACGGCTCGTCGCCGACCGGGCCGTCACCGGGACGGAACGGCCGCTCGGGCACGCCGATGCCCTGGGGGTCGCACTGACCCTGCGGCGGCCGTCGCGCGAGGTCGTCGTCGTGGCGTCCGACCCCGCCGACCCGCTCCGGGTGGCGGCGCGGACGGCACGGCGGCCGGGCACGGTCGTCGCCCTGGTCACCCCGGAGCAGGCGCGGGCGTGGTCGGCGGCCGGCTTCGACGCGTTCACGTCCCGCGACGGCGCCGATCCCGCCGGGTACGTGTGCCACGACCGGGTGTGCGCTCTGCCGGCACGGACCGGCGACGAACTCGCTGCACAGCTCGGTGCCCCGCTCGACACCCGGCTCGGCTGAGCGGCTGCGCACGCGGTTGTAAGCTGGAATGCTCATGTCGACCACGCCCGTCATCACCTACCCGCCCGAACTGCCGGTCTCGCAGCGGCGGGACGACATCGCGGCCGCCATCCGGGACAACCAGGTCGTCATCGTGGCCGGCGCCACCGGTTCGGGCAAGACGACGCAGCTGCCGAAGATCTGCCTCGAACTCGGTCGTGAGCACATCGGGCACACGCAGCCACGACGCATCGCCGCGCGCACCATCGCCGAGCGCGTGTCCGAGGAACTCGGCGGCGAACTCGGCGGCCTCGTGGGCTACCAGGTGCGCTTCACGGACCGCGTGAGCGCGGACACCCGCATCAAGGTGATGACGGACGGCATCCTGCTCAACGAGATCCACTTCGACCGCGACCTGAAGCGCTACGACACGATCATCATCGACGAGGCGCACGAGCGGTCCCTGACGATCGACTTCCTGCTCGGGTACCTCAAGCGGCTGCTGGCCCGCCGACCCGACCTCAAGCTGATCATCACGAGTGCGACGATCGACCCCGAGTCCTTCTCGAAGCACTTCGGTGGCGCCCCCATCATCGAGGTCTCCGGGCGGACGTACCCGGTGGAGATCCGGTACCGCCCGCTCGTCGCCGAGGACGTCGCCGACGACGACGCGGACGACGAGTCCGACTCGCGCACCGGCGACAGCGGCACCGGCGCCGACGACCGCGACACCCTGCAGGGCATCACGGACGCCCTCGACGAACTCGCCCAGGAATCCGCGGGCGACGTCCTCGTGTTCCTGTCCGGCGAGAACGAGATCCGCGACGCGCAGGACGCCATCGAGGGCAAGCGCTACCCCGGCACCGAGGTCCTCCCCCTGTACGGCCGCCTGTCCGCCGCCGACCAGCACCGCGTCTTCGAACGCCGGAACTCCCCCGGCGTCCGTCGACGTGTGGTCCTCGCCACGAACGTCGCCGAGACCTCGCTGACCGTCCCCGGCATCAAGTACGTCATCGACACGGGCACCGCCCGCATCTCGCGCTACTCGCCGCGGGCGAAGGTGCAGCGGCTCCCGATCGAGGCGGTCAGCCAGGCGAGCGCGAACCAGCGCTCGGGCCGAGCGGGGCGCACGAGTGCGGGCATCGCGATCCGGCTGTACTCGGAAGAGGACTTCGCGCGCCGCCCCGAGTTCACCGACCCCGAGATCCTCCGCACGAACCTCGCCGCCGTGATCCTGCAGATGATCTCGCTCGGCTTCGGCGACATCGAGTCGTTCCCGTTCCTGCAGCCACCGGACTCCCGCGGCGTGAAGGACGGCCTCGACCTGCTGCGCGAGCTCCGTGCCGTCGACAAGGGCGGGCAGATCACGAAGACCGGTCGACAGCTCACCCGTCTGCCGATCGACCCGCGGCTCGGCCGGATGGTGCTCGAGGCTGGCAGGCAGGGTGTCGGGCGCGAGGTCATCGCGATCGTCAGCGCCCTGAGCATCCAGGACCCGCGCGAACGCCCCCTCGAGAAGCGCGCGCACGCCGACCAGCTGCACGCCCGCTTCGCCGACCCGACGAGCGACTTCCTCACGCTGCTCAACCTCTGGAACCACATCGAGGACAAGCAGGAGGAACTGTCGTCGAGCGCGTTCCGACGGCTGTGCAAGGCCGAGTTCCTCAACTACCTCCGCATCCGTGAGTGGCAGGACCTGTACCGCCAGCTCTCGCGCGCCGCGAAGCAGGTCGACGTCCGGGTCGGGCAGTCCCGCAGCGACGACGGGGACGCGGTGCACCGTTCCCTGCTCGCGGGGCTGCTGAGCCAGATCGGACTGCGCGACCGCGAGAAGCGCGACTACCTCGGCTCCCGGAACACCCGGTTCGTGGTCTTCCCGGGCAGTGTCCTGGCGAAGAAGCAGCCGGACGCGGTCATGGCTGCCGAGCTCGTCGAGACGAGCCGGTTGTTCGCGCGCACCGTCGGGCGCATCGACCCGACCTGGGTCGAGCCGCTCGCCGGCGACCTGCTCAAGCGCACCTACGGCGAGCCGCACTGGGAGAAGAAGCAGGGCGCCGTCGTCGCGTACGAACGCGTCACGCTGTTCGGCGTCCCGGTGGTGCAACGTCGCCGCGTGCAGTACGCACGCATCGATCCGGTGCACTCCCGCGAGCTGTTCATCCGGCACGCCCTCGTCGAGGGCGAGTGGGAGTCGCAGCAGGCCTTCGACCGCGCGAACCGCCGCCTCCGCAAGGAACTCGAGCAGCTCGAGGAACGCACCCGTCGCCGCGACATCCTGCTCGACGACGAGAAGGTCTACGAGTTCTACGACGCCCGCGTCCCCGCCGACGTCGCCACGATGCGCGACTTCGAGGGGTGGTGGCGCACCACCCGCCGCGAGCAGCCGGACCTGCTCACCATGCGCCGCTCGGACCTCCTCGACGAGGACGCGGCCGAGGCAGCGGAGGACGACACCGAGTACCCCACCCAGTGGCGGAGCGGTGACCAGCGGCTCGCGATCAAGTACCGCTTCGAGCCGGGCGCGCAGGACGACGGCGTCAGCGTGCAGGTCCCCCTCGCGCTGCTCCCGCGCATGCGCGAGGAGGGCTTCGACTGGCAGGTGCGCGGCCTCCGCAAGGAGCTCGTCACCGCGCTCATCAAGTCGCTGCCGAAGCAGATCCGGAAGAACGTCGTGCCAGCCGCCGACTGGGCCGAGAAGATCGTCGCGGAACTGCCGGACGACGCCCCGACCGAACCCACCGAGTCGTTCCGCGCCACCCTCGCGAAGGCGATCCAGCGGATGACGTACGTGCCGGTGTCCGAGTCCGACTTCGACCTGTCCCGGGTCCCCGCACACCTGCTGCCGACGTGGGCCGTGGTCGACGAGCGCGGTCGCCGCGTCGAGGCCGGCAAGGACCTCGCGGCGCTGCAGACCAAGCTGAAGGACCGGACCCAGCAGAGCGTCGCCTCCGCGACGGTGCGTGCCGCCAACCGACCAGGAGGCGCGGCTCGCGTCGCGTCCGCGGGCGCGGGTCCGCAGGTGGAACGGTCCGGCCTGACCACGTGGCCGTCCGACGACCTGCCGCAGGTCCTCGACACGAAGCAGGCCGGCGGTGTCATCCGCGCGTACCCGGCGCTGGTCGAGGAGGGCGACGGGCCGAAGGCGACCGTCGGCGTGCAGCTCCTCGCCACCCCGTCGGACCGCACCGTCCGCATGCCCGCGGGCGTCCGGCGCCTGGTCATGCACGCGGTGCCGTCGCCGGTGTCGTACATCCAGTCGCACCTGACCGCACAGGAGAAGCTCGCCCTCGCCGCCAGTCCCTACCCCTCCACAGCGGCACTGTTCGACGACGTCCTCGCCGCCGTGGTCGACGCGGGGATCCGGCGCGAGCACCCCGACGGCCTGGTGTTCACGAAGGCGGCCTTCGACGCCGTGCGGGACGCCGTGTCCTCCACGGTCGTCGACACGATGTTCACCGCGGTGTCCGAGGTCGCAGCGGTCCTCGCCGCGCACCGCGCCGCCGAACGATCGCTGAAGCAGGCGAACTCGATGTCACTCCTGCCGGCGCTGACCGACATGCGACAGCAGATGGAACGGCTCGTGTTCCCCGGGTTCGTCTCGGTGGCCGGGCTCGACCGCCTCCGGCGCATCCGCGTGTACCTGCAGGGCGTCGACGCCCGCGTGCAGAAGCTCCTGCAGAACCCCGGCCGCGACGCCACCTGGATGCGCGAGGTCACCGTCGCCACCGATCGCTACGTCGACGCCGGCGGCACCTTCCCTCCGGCGGTCGGGGCGCACCCGGAGCTCGTGCACGCCCGGTGGATGCTCGAGGAGTTCCGGCTCAGCCTGTTCGCGCAGGAGCTCGGCACCGCCGAGACCGTCTCGCTGCAGCGCATCACGAAGGCCCTGACGGCCGCCCGCTGACCGGTCTAGCGTGTCGCCCATGATCGGCACACTCGACGTCGTCGTCCTGGACTGCCCGGACCCGCGCACACTCGCCCGCTTCTACGCCGAACTGCTCGGCGGGGAGATCGTCGGCTTCGACGAGGACTGGGCCGAGGTGGCGCTCCCCTTCACCGACCACCGCCCGATCCTCGCCTTCCAGCAGGTCACCGACTACCGGCAGCCGGAGTGGCCCGGGCAGGACGTCCCGCAGCAGAGCCACCTCGACGTGAAGGTCGACGACCTCGACACCGGCGAGGCGGCGGTGCTGGCGATCGGTGCGACGGCCACCGGATCGGGGACGGACACGTTCCGGGTCTACCTCGACCCGGCGGGGCACCCGTTCTGCCTCATCCGGCCGTCGGACTGACCGGCTCGGTCGCCAGGCCCCCGACGACGGTCACGTTCGGCAGTGCGCCGAGGACCGCTCCGGGCAGGAACAGCTTCGCGCCACGGCGCCCGGCGCCGATCACGACGTCGGGTGCGCTCAGCACGCGCTCGTCGACGTAGACGGGCCACGACGCGGGCAGGCCGATCGGTGTGATGCCGCCGTACTCCATCCCGGTCAGCTCCACCGCGTCGTCCATCGGCGCGAAGCTGGCCTTCCGCACGTCGAGGAGCTTCTTCACGACTCGGTTCACGTCGAGCTTCGTCGACGCGAGGACCACGCAGGCGGCGTAGCGGACGTCGTCGCCGCGCCGGCCGGCGACCACGATGCAGTTCGCACCGCCCTCGAGGGGGAAGCCGTACGCCTCCGAGAACGCCGCGGTGTCGGCCAGGTCCGGATCGATGGGTGCACCCTCGATGCGCGTCAGCAGTTCATGCGGCAGCGCGACGAGGGCCTCGGCGACCGGGATCGCGAGGAACCCGGTCGCGACCAGGGCGGGGACTCGTTCGAGCGTCGGCATGGCTCCACCCTACGGAGCGCCCGCCGGGCCACCCTGGAGCGGTGACGGAACCCCGACCGATCGACCTCGCGCAGTGGCCCCGACGCGAGCACTTCGAGCACTACCGACAGCGCACGCAGTGCTCGTACGAGATCACTGTCGACGTCGACGTGACCGCGTTCGTCGAGGCCGTCCGGGGCAGCGACGCGACGACGTACGCGTCCCAGATCTGGGCGATCGCGACCGTCGTCAACCGGCACCCCGAGTTCCGGATGCAGCTGCTCGACGACGGCTCCCCCGCCGTCTGGGACGTCGTGCACCCGATGTTCACCGTGTTCCACCCGGAGACCGAGACCTTCTCCGCCCTGGTCGTGTCGTACGACGACGACTTCCGACGCTTCCACGCCGCGGCCCGGAGGACGATCGACGAGTACCGCGACGACGTCCGGATGTTCCCGCAGGACGACCGGCCGCGGAACGTCTTCGACGTCTCGACCTTCCCGCGGACGTCGTTCACCGGGTTCGCCCTGCACGTCCGCGACGGGTACGACCACCTCCTGCCGATCATCACGCTCGGGCGCTACCGGACCGTGGGCGAGCGGACGGTCGTGCCGCTGGCGCTGCAGGTCAACCACGCCGCCGCCGACGGGTTCCACGCGTCACGGCTGGTCACGGAGCTCGAGGCGCTGTTCGCGGAGCCGACGTGGCTGCGGTGACCGTCCGCCCCGCCCGACCGGCGGACGCAGCGGCGATGGCACGCGTCCACGTCGCGTCGTGGCGCACCACCTACCGGGGACTGATGCCGGACGCCGTGCTCGACGACCCGGGCTCCACCGCCCGCCGCGAGGGCTTCTGGGACGCCGCGCTCACCGACGAGCGGTACGCCGCGAACCGGATCGCGGTCGCCGAACACGCCGGCGAGGTCGTCGGCATCGCGATGTCGGGCCCCGCTGTGGACGCATCGCCCGGCACGGTGCAGCTGTACGTCCTGTACCTGCTCGACGGACACCACGGCTCCGGTGCGGGGAGCGCCCTGCTCGACGCGGTCGTCGGGCTCGGACAGGACGCGGTGCTGTGGGTGGCGGACCCGAACCCACGGGCACAGGCGTTCTACCGGAAGCACGGGTTCGCGTTCGACGGCGTCGAGCAGGTCGACGGAGGCGTCCGGGAGCGCCGCATGGTCCGCACCGTCGGCAGGCCCGCACGGAGTACGACGGCGTCATGGTGAACGCCGTCGTGCACGTCGAGCTCATCGGCCCCGAGCCGGATCGCCTCCGCGCCTTCTCCGCCGCGCTGTTCGGCTGGGACTCCCCCGCGGGAGCACCGGTCGCGGACGCGATCTCGGCGCCGACCTCGTACTCGTTCATCGACCCGGTGGAGGGCGCGGGTCCGGTCGCCGGCGGGATCGGCGGCGGCCCCGGCTTCACGGCGCAGGCGCTCTTCTCCGCCGGCAACCTGGTGGGGGTGGCCGGTCCGCTCTGGCGGCCTGGAGGCGCGGTGCGGGCCCGCACCGCGCCTCCAGGCCGCCCGTGGCGGCTTCCGGATTCGTGTCGCCGTCGCGACTGGCAGTAGGTTCGGAGCGCGCGGTCCCGCCCGTGGACCGTGGATCAAGGGGGGTCCCGTGACCGTCGCGCCGCCGCGCGCAGCGCGCCATGCCCCCGCCGCCCGCCACCGTTCGCGCCCCCGGCCGACCAGGCGCCATCCGGGCACGGCCGCGTCGACCCGGACGCTCCGGCTCGAGATCCAGGCAGTCCGTGCGCTCGCCATCGCCGCGGTCGTCGTGTACCACCTGTTCCCCGACGTCCTGCCCGGCGGGTACGTCGGGGTCGACGTGTTCTTCGTCATCTCCGGGTTCCTCATCACGGCCCACATCGCGAAGCCGCTCGCCACCGGCCGCTTCAGCTTCCGGGTCTTCTACGCCCGACGGGCGTGGCGACTCCTGCCGGCGTCGATGACCACCCTGTTCGTGACCCTCCTGCTGACCGCGGTGTTCGTCCCGCGGACGCTCTGGAAGGACTTCACCGAACAGATCATCGCGAGCGCGCTCTACGTCGAGAACTGGGCGCTCGCGGCGAACTCGGTGGACTACTCGGCGCTCGCGTCCGACTCGAGCATCGTCCAGCACTTCTGGTCGCTGTCGACCGAGGAACAGTTCTACGCGGTGTGGCCGCTCGTCCTGTGGGGCTGCGCGTTCCTGCGGTACCGTCGCCGCCGCCGCAGCGGGGTGTCGCTGGCGCCCGCGATCGCCGTCGCGCTCGGCGCCGTGTTCGTGCTGTCCCTGGCGTCCTCGATCTGGGAGACCGCGCACTCCCCCGCGGCCTACTTCCTGACCACCACGCGGGCGTGGGAGTTCGCGGCCGGCGGGTTGCTCTGGCTGGGTCTCCAGCGTGTGCGGATCCCGGACGCGCTCGCCGCGACGATGAGCTGGGCCGGCATCGCCCTCATCGTCACGACCGCGCTCCGCTTCGACGCGTCGACCCCGTTCCCGAGCTGGACCGCCATCGTCCCGGTGGTCGGGGTCGCGCTGGTGATCGCGGGCGGGATGCCGGAGCCACGGTGGGGACCGGCGGTCCTGTTCCGGCTGCGGACGGTGCAGTGGCTCGGCGACGTGTCCTACTCGCTCTACCTCTGGCACTGGCCGCTGCTCGTCGTGATGCCGTTCGTCCTGGGACGCACCACCGGCGAGGCGACCCCGCTCTGGGCGAAGGGCGTCGTCCTGGCCACGGCGCTCGTGCTCGCCCACTTCTCGCGCCGGCTCATCGAGCTGCCGGTCATCGCGTTCTCCACGGAGCGCATGCGCGCACCGCGTCCCCGACACCGCGGCATCCTCGTCCTGGCCGTCGCCGGCATGCTCGTCGTCGCCCTGCCCGCCGCAGGGATGTACGGCTCCGTCGTGCGGGAGCAGTCGGCGAGCGCCACGACCGGCGTCACCACCTCGGGCGGGACCCTCAGCAGCCCCGCCTGCTACGGCGCCGCGGCGATGCAGCCCCGGGCGGACTGCCCCCAGGTGGACGCCGACGACATCACCCCGACGCCGGTGCAGGCCGCCGACGACGACTTCGCCGACGAGGGCGGCCGGGGGTGCCAGGTCGCCGGTGACGACACCACCGTGAAGGGCTGCGAGGTGGGCGACCCCGACGGCACCGTGCGCCTCGCGATCGTCGGCGACTCGCACGCCGCCAACTACGTGCCGGCACTGGAGCTCATCGCGAAGGCGAAGCACTGGAGCCTCACGACGTACCTGCACTCCGGCTGCCCGATGACACGGGCGCTCGTCACGCCGTCCTGCGACACGTGGAAGGCCGACACCCTCCAGCGCCTGCAGCAGGAGCGCTACGACGTGGTCTTCGTCGCGGCGCTCTCACGGACCCCCTGGCCGCACGGTCTCGTCCGACACCCCGACGAGCTGACGCCGGCCGTCCGCGACTCCGCCGCCGCGGCCTACGCGACCACGTGGGTCCGGCTGCAGCAGGCGGGTTCCGCGGTCGTCGCCCTGCGCGACAACCCGGACCCCGGGATCGGCGGAGTGTCCGACGTGCCGAGCTGCGTCGAACAGCACGGCGACGGAGCGGCCTGCGACGTCAGCGAAGCCGACTCCCTGCTCGACGACCCGGTGGCCCAGGCGGCCCGGACGACGCCGGGCGTGACGCTCATCGACTCGACCGCGATGTTCTGCACGGACGGCACGTGCCCCGCGGTGATCGGCGGCGTGGTCGTGTACCGGCAGGTGCAGCACGTCACGCAGACGTACGCGAGGTCGATGGCCCCGTTCCTCGAGCCCGAGGTGACGAGGGCGGTCGATGCCGCCACGTCCCGCTGACCCTCCGGCACCCCAGGGGCGCGGGCGCGGGGCACGACCGCCACGGGACGGCGCCCCCGCGCTACGCTCGACCCGATGCGCGCAACCGTGCGGGACGTGGCCGCCCTCGCCGGGGTGTCGCCGAAGACCGTCTCCAACGTGATCAACGGCGGTGTGGCGGTGCGCCCGGACACGAAGGCCCGGGTCGAACGGGCCCTCGCCGAGCTCGACTACGTCCCGAACCTCTCGGCGCGCGGCCTGCGGAACGGCCGGTCGGGGGCGATCGCGCTGACGCTGCCCGAGATGGCGAGCGCCTACTCCGCGGAGCTCGCGCAGTGGTTCGTCGAACTCGCCCGCGAACGGTCCTGGACCGTGCAGCTCGACCAGACCGGCAACGACCCCGACCGTGAACGCGACCTGGTGTCCCGGGCGCGCGCCCACCTCGTCGACGGACTCATCCTCAACCCGGTGTCGCTCAGCGCCAGCGTCCTCGCCTCGACCGAGGGGCTCCCCCCGACGGTCGTGATCGGCGAGGTCGAGCCCGAGCACGTCGACCAGGTGCACGTCGACAGCCGTGCCGCCGCCGAGCAGGTCACCGCACACCTCGTCGCAGCGGGGCACCGTCGGATCGCGATCGTCGGAGCGGCCCGCGCCACCGCGCCGACGGCCACGAGCGAGCTGCGGGAGCGCGGGTACCTGGCCGGCCTCGCGGCGGCGGGCATCGCCCCGGAGCCGTCCCTGCGCGTGCCGCTCGCCGGCTGGACCACGAGCGAGGCCGCCGCGGCCTTCGCGGACTGGCTGGACACGAACCCGCTGCCCGACGCGGTCTTCGCGTTCACGGACTCGATCGCGTTCGGGGTGCTGCACGTCCTCGCCGCCCGCGGCGTCCGGGTCCCGGAGCAGGTGAGCGTCATGGGGTTCGACGACGTCGACGGAGCCGCGTTCGCGATCCCCGCCCTCAGCACCGTGTCGTTCGACCGGCGGGCCTTCGCGACCGCCGCCCTCGACCTGCTCACCCGCCGCATCGAGGACCGGGACGCCCCGCCGCAGACCGTCGTCATCCCGCACCGGATCGTCGACCGTGCGAGCGTCGCCGCACGCTGACGGCGTAGCATCCGGCGCATGACCGCCGACGACCCGTCGATGCCGACGCTCTCCGCCACCGTCCTGCAGTCACCGGACGCGATCCCGCTCGCCCGGTTCTACGGGGCGCTCACCGGGTGGACCGTGCACGAGGACGACCCCACCTGGGCGCGCGTCCGCCCGGACGACGGCCCCGGCATCTCCGTGCAGTACGAACCGGCGTACGTGGCACCGACCTGGCCCGGCACGACCGACGCCCCCGGCATGCAGCTGCACCTGGACTTCGAGGTGCAGGACCTGCCCGGCGCGGTGGCCCGGGCCGAGGAGCTCGGCGCGAGCCAGGCGTCGTACCAGCCGCAGGACGACGTCCGGGTGATGCTCGACCCCGACGGGCACCCGTTCTGCTTCTTCCTGCCCGGGGCCTGACGGGCCGACGGGCGCACCGCGCCGCCCAGGCCGGGTCGCGGACCAGCACGCCAGCGGCAGGGTCCGAGCGCGCAGGACCGTCCGCGTAGCCTCGGACCGTGCGCGCCAAGGTGGAGACCGTCCGGATCGATGGGCTCCCCGTGCGCCTGCACACCCTCGCCACGGCCGGCCGGGTCCGGGACGACCTCGCCCCCACGGTCGTCCTCGTGCACGGCATCGGAATGTCGCACCGGTCCTTCCGGCGGACGCAGGCGGCGCTCGCCGCGACGCACCGCACGATCAGCGTCGACCTGCCCGGCTTCGGCGGGCTCCCCGGCGCCGGACGCCGACTGCAGATCGAGGAGCTCGCGGACCTCGTCGTCCGAGCCGTCCGGAGCCGCGGCACCGGTCCGCTGGTCCTGGTCGGTCAGTCGATGGGCACACAGGTCGTCGCCGAGGCCGCCCGTCGACACCCCGGGTCCGTCGCGTCGGTGGTCCTCATCGGACCGGTCGTCGTCGAGGGGCGGCGGCACGCGGTCCTGCAGGCGCTCGACCTCGCCCGTGACTGCCTCGTCGAGGGGCTCCGGATGAACGGCGTCGTCACGACGGACTACCTCCGCAGCATCCCGCAGTACCTCCGCGAACTCGGACCCATGCTCCGGCACCGGCTCGAGGACACCCTGCCCCACGTCGACCGACCGGTGCTCGTCGTCCGCGGCTCCCGCGACCCGATCGCCCGCCGGGACTGGGCGACCCGGCTCGCCGCCGCCGCTCCCCGTGGCGAGTTCGTCGAGCTGCCCGGACCGCACCACGTGCAGGAACACCAGCCGGTGGCGTTCGCGCGTACGGTCGACGAGTTCCGACGCGTCCGGACCACGGGAGGAACCCGATGACGGACGCGCCCACGTCCGGGACGGGACCGACGCGCACGGACCGCACCGCGCCTCCCGTCCGCATCCCGCTGGTGCGCCGCGGTTGGTGGGCCGTCCTCGACTGGTGGTACGCCGCCCGGTGGCAGCTGCGGAGCCTCGGCCCGACGACCGCCGACGACTACCGCACCGGCGACGGACAACCGGTCGTCGTGGTGCCGGGCGTCTACGAGACCTGGCACTTCATGCGACCGCTGATGGACGCACTGCACGACCGCGGCCACCCGGTGCACGTGCTCCCGGTGCTGCGGCACAACCTGCGACCGGTGCCGGAGTCGGCGCAGGAGGTGCTGGCGTACCTGCAGGAGCACGACCTGCACAGCGTGCTGCTCGTCGCGCACAGCAAGGGCGGGCTGATCGGGAAGTACGCCATGACCCGACTCGACGACCACGGACGGATCGACCGCATGGTAGCGGTGTCGACGCCGTTCGCCGGGTCCGGGTACGCGCGACTGGCCCCGGTCCGGCACCTGCGGGCGTTCCGGGCCACCGACCCGGTGCTCGCCGGTCTGGCGCGGGAGCTCGACGCGAACGCGCGGATCACCTCGGTCTTCGGGGTCTTCGACACGCTCATCCCGGAGGGCAGCGCGCTCGCCGGGGCGACGAACGTGCGGGTGCCGGTCGGCGGACACTTCCGGATCCTCGGCGACGCGCGGACACGCGAGGCGGTGCTCGCGGCGGCCGACCCCCGCTGACCCGCCTGCCGCTCGAGGCGGCGCGGTCACAGCCAGCCGCCAGGGTCGTCATCACCCCGCCACAGGCCGCCCGTGTGCACTCGTGCCCATGACCGACGACACCACTGCTGCTGACCACCACCGCGACCAGGACCACGACCAGGACCACGCCCGGGCGGCTGCCCCCGCTGCGAGCGCGGACCCCACCGGATGGAGCGCGGCGCCCGCGCCGACCTCCACCTCGACCATCGACGCCCCTGCGCCGTCCGCCGCGCCCGCCGGTGGACAGGCCTGGGACCCGTACCAGGCCGGGTCGCCGTACCAGGCCGGGTCGCCGTTCCGGGTCCCCGCGCCCGGCACCGGACGGCAGCACGACGGGCCGAGCGGCGCGACGCCCTGGTACGGCGCCCCGACGACGGGGCGTCGCTCGGGCGCACGGCCGCCGTGGCTGTGGCCCGTCCTCGCCGTGGCGGTCGGGCTGGCGGCGCTCCTCGCCGGCGGTGGGATCGGGTTCGCCGTCGGGCACGCGATCGGGAGCTCGGGACACTCGAGCACGCGGGTCCCCGGCACGGACGGCGGGACCGGCCAGCTCCCCGGCGGCGGGCGGTTCCCCGGCTCCGGCACGCAGGGCGGCAGCGGCGGGACCGGCGGCAGCAGCGGCGGCGGCGGGACAGGGACCGGCGGTACCGGGTCGGACGGGACCGGGACGGGCACCGGCGGCACCGGCAGCACTGACGGCACCGGTTCGGCAGCGACCGGTTCCGCCATGAACAGCTGAGCGCTACGCTCCGCTCATGCGCAAGGTCACCGCAGGACTGTTCTCCTCCGTCGACGGCGTCGTGCAGGACCCCTTCCGGTTCCAGTACGACTCCTTCGACGAGGAACTCGGCGCCGGCATGGGCGCCTTCATGGCCCGGACGGACACCGTCCTGCTCGGCCGGAACAGCTACCTCGAGTGGGCCGAGTGGTGGCCCGCGCACCCCGAGGACCCGTTCGGCCAGTGGATCAACCCGATCGAGAAGCACGTGGCCTCGACCACGCTCGACGACGACCTGGCGTGGGAGAACAGCACGCTGATCAGCGGCGACCTCGACGACTTCGTCCGGTCCCTCAAGCAGCGGGACGGGGCGGACATCGCCGTGTGCGGCAGCGTCACGGTGGTCCGTCACCTGCTCTTCGCCGGGCTGCTCGACGAACTCCAGCTCATGGTCCACCCCGCGATCGCGGGCGCCGGACGCAAGCTCTTCGAGCCGACTGACCCGCCCACGCGCCTGCGGCTGCTCGGCAGCACCGTGACGAGCAAGGGGAACGTCCTGAGCACCTACGGCCCGCTCGAGGCCTGACCTACCAGGGCCGGCCGTGAACGAGACGGGTGCCAACCGCGCGTACCCTCTGAGGTGACCGTTCCACCACCACAGGAAAGCCGGAACCAGCATGCCCCAGGACACCCGCCCGCACGTCGTCATCGTCGGCGGTGGATTCGCCGGTGTCGCCGCGATGCGCGAGCTCGCGGACGCCCCGGTCCGGGTCACCCTGGTCGACCGGCACGTCTACAACATGTTCCAGCCGCTCATGTACCAGGTGGCGACCGGTGGCCTGAACGCCGGGGACGTGACCTACTTCCTGCGCAGCCTCCGCGCGAAGCAGAACAACGCGGAGTTCCGGCACGGCCTGCTCACCGGGATCCGGACGGACGAGCGCGTCGCCGAGATGTCCGACGGCGAGCACCTGCACTACGACTGGCTGATCCTGGCGAACGGCGTCAACACGAGCTACTTCGGCACCCCGGGCGCGTACGAGTACGCGTACTCGATGTACTCCCGCTCGCAGGCGCTCCGCATCCGTGACGAGCTGTTCACGCGCCTCGAGCAGGCGGCGGCGAAGCAGGGGCCCGACGAGATCCGCATCGTGATCGTGGGCGGCGGCGCGACCGGGGTCGAGATGGCGGGCGCGCTGGCCGAGCTCCGCGACCAGGCGCTCGTCGGCGCCTACCCCGAGATCGAGCGCGGCAACATCTCGATCACGCTCGTGCACCGCAGCGGTGAGCTCCTCAAGCCCTTCGCCCCGCGCCTCCGGCGGTACGCGGCGAAGATCCTGCGCAAGCGCGGGGTCGTGCTGCGACTGAACACCGGTGTCGCCGAGGTGAAGCCGGACGGCGTCGTCACGGCGGCGGGCGAGTTCATCCCCGCGTCGCAGGTCATCTGGGCCACCGGCGTCGCCGCGCACAAGGAGGTCTCCGGCTGGGGCATGCCGCAGACGCACGGCGGGCGCATCCAGGTGAACGACGACCTCAGCGTGAAGGGCGCCGAGCGGATCTTCTCGGCCGGTGACATCGCCGCGCAGGACGACGCCCTCGCCCAGCTCGCCCAGCCGGCGCTGCAGGGCGGCAAGCACGCCGCGCGGCAGATCGTCCGGCTGCTCGAGGGCAAGCCGACGGAGCACCTCAAGTACTTCGACAAGGGCACGATGGCGACGATCGGCACGAACGCCGCGGTCGCGCAGCTGCGCGGCGGCATCACGATGGTCGGGCCGGTGGCCTGGCTGGCGTGGGTCGGCGTGCACATCGCGTCGCTGCTCGGCAACGGCAACCGTCTGTCGACGTTGTCGCACTTCTTCGTCCGCTACCTGTGGTTCATGCGGAAGCGGTCGATCCCGATCGTGGGCGACGTCCGGCCCGTGCGGCCGAACGGCGACCGCGAGCCGGAGCCCTGGCAGATGCAGAAGGCCGAGTAGGCGCGGACCGACGCGGTACGACAGCGTCGATGTCGTACCGACTAGGCGCGGACCGACTCGGTACGACAGGGTCGATGTCGTACGACATCGACTTCGTCGCTCCGCGCGCAGCGCGACATCCCGCGCGCGCAACGAGCGACAGGACCGACGTCGTGCGACGTCGGTCCTGTCGTTCCGGGTCGGAGCCCGGACGGACCATCCGGACGAGCGAGACGACCCGGGCGGCTCAGCGCCGGGCTGCCTCGGCGTACGCGCCGGCGGCGACGTCCTCCAGCAGGCGCGGACCGGTCGGCTCCCATCCGAGGAGCTCGCGCGTCCCCTCGGAGGTCGCCGACATCTCCATGGCGAAGAACCGCCCGATGAAGCCGAAGTGTTCCTCGGCGTCGGCCGGGTCGACCGACGTGACCGGGAGTCCGAGCCCCTCGCCGACGGCCTCGGCGATGGCCCGGGTCGGGATCGCGGTCTCGGCGACGGCGTGCAGCTTCGTGCCGGCCGGAGCCTGCTCGAGCCCGAGCCGGACGAGCCGCGCAGCGTCGGTGACGTGCACGGCGGCCCAGGTGTTCGTGCCGTCGCCGACGTAGCCGGAGACACCGCGCTCCCGGGCGGCGGCGACGATCGCGGCGATGAAGCCGTGGTCGCCGGTGCCGTGGGTGGTCGGGCTGAAGCGGGCGGCGATGCTGCGGACGCCCTGGTCGACGAAGTCGAGGGCACGGTTCTCGCTGCCCCCGCGCATGCTGTCCGGTCCGACGAAGGGGTTCGGGTCCTGCTCGGTCGCGGGCCGGCCCTGCGCAAGCCCGGCCACGCCCGAGGCGACGACGAACGGCCGGTCGGTGCCGACGAGGGCCTCGCCGATCGTCTCGACCGCCGCACGTTCGGTCGCGTTCGTGGCCGTGGGGTTGCCCCAGTCGTGCTTGTTCGCGAGATGCAGCACGCCGTCGGAGTCGGCCGCACCGCGTCGGATGGTGTCGAGGTCGTCGAGGTCGCCCCGGAGGACGGTGACGCCCTTCGCCGCGAGCGCCGCGGACGACGAGTCGGAGCGGGCGATCCCGGAGACGGTGTGTCCGGCGGCGAGCAGGTCGTCGACGGTGTGCGAGCCGATCCATCCGGAGGCTCCGGTGACGAACACGTGCATGGTGAGTCCTTCCACTGGTGTCCCCGACGTGATGTCAGGGACTGACGTCACCGTAGCACTCGATGTCAGCCGCTGTCATCAGTAGACTGCGGACATGGCTCGATGGCAACCCGGAACGCGTGGTCGACTGCAGGCGACCGCCCTGCGGCTCTTCGCCACTCAGGGCTACGACGAGACGACCGTGGCGGAGATCGCCGCGGCGGCCGAGGTCACCGAGCGCACCTTCTTCCGGCACTTCGCCGACAAGCGGGAGGTGCTGTTCGCCGGCCAGGACGACTTCACCGCGATGTTCACGAACCCGATCGAGCAGGCACCGGACGGCACCGCGCCGTTCGAGCTCGTGCGGCGTGCGCTCGACGCGGCCGGAGCCTTCTTCCCCGAGGACCGTCGCACCTGGTCGCGGGAGCGCCAGGTGGTCATCGACGCGCACCCGGCCCTCGGCGAGCGCGAACTCGGCAAGCTGGCGGGCCTGAAGGTGCACATCGGTGACGCACTCCGCGACCGCGGCGTCCCGGAACCCGCCGCGACGATGGCAGCGGAGACGGCGATCACGGTGTTCCACCTGTCGTTCGCCCAGTGGATCGCCGACGGCGAGGACCGCCCGTTCGGAGCGATCGCCGCCGAGCGCCTCGACGCACTGACGAGCCTGGTGCACCCCGGTCGTTGAGACGGCTCTTGGGTTCGTCGAGCATCCTGTAACGATCCGGTCACGACCACACGGTCCGTGACCTCGTCGACCCGATCTCGCAGGAGGCGCCCGTGGCCACCACCACGACCACCACGCCCTCGCCGGAGCGGACCACCAGGACCGCCGCCCCGGCCGCCCCGACCGGCATCCGGGCCCGTGCCACCCCGCCGCCGCCCCTGACCCACCGCGCTCCGGCCCTCGACGGCCTGCGCACCGTCGCGATCATGATCGTGATCCTCTACCACCTGCACGTGCCGCAGTTCGAGGGCGGGTTCATCGGTGTGACGGTGTTCTTCGTGCTGTCGGGGTTCCTCATCTCGACGCTGCTGCTCGGCGAGCACCGGCGCACCGGCCGCATCCGCCTCGGCTCGTTCTGGACGAAGCGGCTCCTCCGGCTCTACCCGGCGCTGCTGGCGCTCGTCGTGGTCGGCCTCGCGCTGTGGAACTGGGTCGGCGACTACAAGGGCGCGTCGTTCTCCCCCGGCGAAGCAGCGTTCATCGCACTGAGCTACACCGGCAACCTCTTCCGCTCGTACTGGGACACCACGCAGGGCGTGTTCGCCCACACGTGGAGCCTGTCCATGGAGGAGCAGTTCTACCTCGTGTGGCCGCCGGTCCTCGTGCTGCTGTTCGCCCTCCGGTCGCGGCGTCGCTGGGTGGTGATCGGGCTCGGCGTCGTCGTCGTGGCTGCCGCGGCGGCGTCGTGGGCGAGCTACCGGACCCCGAACGGCGGGGCCACGCCGGACGTCTACTTCTCCCCGGTCCTCGGCGTCGTCCCGCTCGCGACCGGCTGCCTGCTGGCACTGCTCCTCGACGACGTTCGGATCCGCACGTGGGCTGCCGGTCTCGCCGGGCACGTCGCGACGTGGCTCGGGGCGGCGCTGCTCGTCGCCGTGCAGTTCTGGATCGACGACGACTGGACGCAGCACGCGACGTCGTTCGGTGTGGTGCTCCCCGTGACCGGTGTCGTCTCGGCGGTGCTGATCGGCGGCCTGGTGTCCGTGCGGACGCCCGTGTCGGCAGTGCTCGCCTGGTCCCCGGTGTCCTGGTTCGGCCGTCGGGTGTCGTACTCGACCTACCTGTGGCACCCCCTCGTGATCGCCCTGCTCGGCACGTTCGCCATCGGGACCTGGGGCAACGTGTGGCTCGTGGCCGTCGCCCTGCTCGTCGCGGTCGCTGCGGCGTACGCCGTCGAGGTGCCCGTCGAGAAGGCCCGGAAGCGCTTCCGCGAGGCCCGACGCCTGCGGGCTGCGGACCGGTCCGGACGCGAGACCGCCGACCGACCGGGACGCGGGTCCGCGGAGCAGGAGTCCGCCGACCGGACCGAGCGCACGACGGCCTGACGGGCCGGAACAGCCTGACGGGTCGAGCCGGCCTGCCGGGTAGCGACGGCCGGCCGGGCCGCGGCGCCCGGTGCGTGGCCTGGACACCCGCGACACCGTGGCCCCGTAGGCTCGCGGCGTGACCACGGAGCGCGTCGACGTCCTCGTCGTCGGCGGTGGCCCCGTCGGCCTGTTCGCGGCCGCGCTCCTGGCGGCCAGGGGTGTCGCCGTGGTCGTCTGGGAACGTCGCGCCGAGCCCCCGGTGGGATCCCGTGCGATCGGCATCCACCCGCCGTCGCTCGACGCCTTCGCCGCCGTGGGCCTCGACGGCCCCGTCCTCGCCGAGGGCACACGCGTGCGCACGGGGGTCGCCCGGAGCGGCGGACGGCCGCTCGGCACCCTCAGCTTCGACCGCGCCTCGGACTCCCACCCCTACGTGGTGACGCTCGACCAGCACCGGACGGAGACCCTCCTGCGGGAGCGGCTCGCCGACCTGGCGCCGACGGCGCTCCGCACCGGGACGGCCCTCACCGGGCTCGACCGGCACCCCGACCGCGTCGACGCGACCGGCACCGGCCCGGACGGCGCACCGGTCGTCCTGCAGGCCGCCTTCGTCGTCGGAGCGGACGGTGCCCGCAGCGTCGTCCGCGACCTGATCGGCGTCGGGACGAGTGGTCGGGACTACCCGGACCGCTACGTGATGGGCGACTTCGACGACCCGGAGCACCCCGGGGACCGGAGCGCGGCCCTGGTCGACGTCGGCCCGGACGGCGTCGTCGAGTCCTTCCCGCTCCCCCACGGTCGGCGCCGCTACGTCGCACTGGTGCCCGACGACGCCGCCTTCGCCGCCGGGACCGCGCACGGCGAGCCCGACCCGGCCGTCGCCGCCCGACTCGCCGCCCTCGTCGCGGCCCGCACCGGCGTCGCCCCCGACCCGACGAGTTGCTCGATGACGAGCGGCTTCGGCGTCCGCCGCCGGGCCGCGGACCGTGTCGGCGTCGGCCGGGTCGTACTCGTCGGCGACGCCGCGCACGAGATCAGCCCGATCGGCGGGCAGGGCATGAACCTCGGCTGGCTCGACGCGGCCGAGCTGGTGCCGCTCCTCGCCGACGCGGTCGCCTCCGGCGCGGCCGGACCGTGGCCCGACTACGCACGCCGACGCCAGGCCTCCGCCCGTCGTGCCGCCCGGCAGGCCGAGGCGAACATGGCGCTCGGCCGACCGCTCGGTGCGTTCGGCGCGGCCGCCCGGGAGGCGCTGCTCCGGACCGCCCTGTCGCTCCCGTCCGCGCACGGGCTGGCCCGCCTCTACGCCATGCGCTGGTCCTGACGGGTCCCGCCCGACTCACACCCGACCGGCCGTGCCACGCGGCCACGCCCGACGGGGTCAGGCGACCAGGCGCGCCCCGGCGAGGCCGAGCTCGACCACCAGGACGAGCGAGGACACGATGACCAGCCGGAACAGCGTCCTCGAGGCCCGCCCGGCCACCACCAACCGGATCCCCACCGCCGCCAGGACGACCACGACGACGGTGCCGACCACGGCGAGCACCACCCCGGCACCACGGACCGGGTCGTCGCCGACGAGCTGCCCGCCGAGCACCAGGAGCGCCGCCACCACGAGCGACCCGAACGCCGTCACGCCCGCGCCCCGGAGCCCGAGCCGGTGCGGGAACCCACGCACGCCGGTCGCCTCGTCGTCGACCAGGTCGGGCAGCACGTTCGTGCAGTGGATCGCCACCCCGAAGACGGCGCCGGTCGCGATCGCCCACCACGTGGGCCAGGGCGCGTCGGGTCCGGCGGAGACCGCCACCACCGGCAGCAGTCCGAACGCGACGACGAAGGGCACGACCGACCACACCGTCCGCTTCAGCCCGGCGTCGTAGGCCCACCCCGCGGCGACGAGCACGAGGTGCGCGACGGCCGCGACCGGGCCCAGGAAGAGCGAGAGCACGACGGCCGCCCCGGCGGTGCCGAACGCCGCCGCGCGGACGGTGCCGACGGCGACGAGCCCCTGCGCGACGGGCTTGTCGGAACGCCCGACGGCCCGGTCGCGGTCGGCGTCGATCCAGTCGTTGGCGAGGCCGATCGAGAGCTGCCCGGCGACGACCGTCAGGGCGACGAGGACCACCAGCCACGCCGGGTGCCCGACGGCGGCGGAGAGCACGGCGGCGAGCACCGTCACGGTGACGGTCGGCCCCGGGTGCGACGACTCGAGCAACAGGATCGGCAGGGGGCGTCGTCGACCGGTGGGCATCACCGAAGGCTACGGCTGACGGCTGCGGGAAATCCCAGTGCACGAAGTGCGGCCACCCGTCAGCGGCTGCCGCACCGGGCTCGTCGAGAACGTGCGGAGCCCCGCTCAGGGCGTCGCGGGGCTCCGCACATGCAGCTACGGGAACCGGCGAGGGCGTCGGAGCAGACAGCCGCCGATGACCACGGTCGCCGCACCGAACATCAGGACCGGGCCAGAGCCGGTGGTCAGGAACACGGCGTTCCGGGACACGGGATCGAGGACCGCCACGACGTTCACGAGTATCCCGCCGAGGGCCGCGAGCGATCCCACGATGACCAGTCCGATCGCGAGTACCTTCACTTCGTCCCTCCTGGGGAAGCGCTCACCACGTCACTGTCCATTGCACCAGACAACGGGCCCCGGCGGGATGTTGTGGATGACGATCCCCCTTCCCCTGGCGGAACACGTCGTCAGCACCCCGCCAGCGATCCCCAACACACCGGCCAACGCGCCCGCGATCGCAACGCCGAGTCCGGTGAAGGCCGTGATCGCTGCGGCGAGCGTCGCGACGCCAGAGCCGGTGTTGATCAAGCCGATGACCCGCGTGGTGTTGCACGAGTTGAGGTAGACGTTGAGTTGGATGCCGGTGTAGTCCCATCGGTTCCTACCGGCGCACGCGCGAACATCCGGGACGACCCGACGAGCCGCAGCGAGTTCGTCGGAGTCGACGACCGCGTTCGTAGCGGACTTGCCTGCTGCTACCCAGCCGGTGGCGAAGTCGTCCGTGATCGAGGACGGGACACCCGACTTCCTTGCCGCGGCGCCGTCGAACGTGTCAGTTCGGCGATCGATCGCTGCCTCCAGCCGCTCGGACGTCTCGGCGGACAGAGACCCCCGAGCTGCTTCCAGTGTTGTGGTGTCGGGTGCGGCAGTCGCCGGACTCGCCACGAGCAGCGACGCGCAGAGGGCACTGGTCGCCACCGCGGCGAGCGCGACACGTGGTGGTGCGGTGAGGAACTTCATCGGTCTCCCTTCGGTCCGGCCATGCACCGGACAGGAAGAACTCTGCCGGTGAAACTTCAATTTCACAAGAGGGACGGCATCGTCACGGGGGCACTCGGTGGACATCCTGAGGGCCGACGTGCACCGTGCGGCCTACGGTCCGACCGGTGCCGCGCCGACCAGCGCAGGACGCACGACGCACGACGCACGACGAGGAGCGACGATGACGACGGCCGACCGCACCACCACCCCGGGCAACCGGGGCTTCCTCCGCCGGATGACCTTCGCCTGCGCGTGGGGCGAGGGACTCGACGGGTTCGACCTCGGGGTCATCAGCGTCGCCCTGCCGGCGATCACCGCCGCGCTCCACCTCGACCCGGCGCTCGCGGGGCTGATCGGTGCGAGCTCGCTCATCGGCATCTTCATCGGCGCCCCGCTCGCCGGGTGGCTCACCGACCGCTTCGGCCGACGCCGCGTCTTCACCGTCGACGTGCTCGCGTTCATCGTGCTCGGCCTGCTGCAGGCGTTCGTCGCCGACGGCTGGCAGCTGTTCGTCGTCCGGGTGCTGCTCGGGGTCGCGATCGGGGCGGAGTACTCGATCGGCGCCGCGATGCTCGCCGAGTTCGCGCCGTCGAAGGACCGTGGTCGTCGGTTGTCGGGTCTGCTCGTCAGCTGGTACGGCGGGTACCTCGTGGCGGTGGTGACGGCGTACGTGCTCATCGACGCGGTCGGGCTGAGCTGGCGCTGGGTGCTCGTCACGAGTGCCGTCCCCGCCGTCGTGACCGCGGTCGCCCGCATCGGCTTCCCGGAGTCGCCCCGGTGGCTGCTCGGCAAGGGGCGCGAGGACGAGGCCCGCGCAGTGGTCCGGGCGCACCTGGGCGGGGACGACTACTTCACGCGGGAGCAGTACGCCGCCGAGGAGGCGCGCCCCGGCGGCTACCGCGTGCTCTTCGCGCCGGGCAACCGCGGTCGGCTCGCCTTCATCTCACTGTTCTGGGCGTGCAACGTCGCGCCGTACTTCGCGATCTTCACGTTCGCCCCGACCGTCCTGAAGTCACTGCAGTTGTCGAACGAGGCGGCCGGCACCATCACCGTCAACGCCATGGCCGCGGTCGGGGCCCTCGTCGGCATGCTCACGATCGAGCACCTCGGTCGTCGCCGACAGCTCATCCCGCCGTTCTGGATCATGGCGGTCGCGCTCGCCGCCGTCGGCGTCTGGGGTTCGGCGCCGGGCATCGTCGTGGTGCTCTGTTTCGCGGTGTTCTCGTTCATGAACGCGCTGCAGGGGAACCTCACCGCCGTCTACCCGATCGAGGTCCTGCCCACCGAGGTGCGGTCCACGGGCGTCGGCTTCGCCGCAGCGGTCAGCCGTGTCGGTGCCGCCGCCGGGACCTTCCTGCTGCCGGTCGGGATCGACTCGATCGGGATCGGCGCGTGCATGCTCGTGGCGGCGGCGATCTGCGTGGTCGGCGCCGTGCTGTCGCAGGCGATGGCCCCGGAGACGACCGGCCGCGGCCTGCACGACACGAGCACGCAGCCGCTCAGGCAGCAGCCGTCGCGGGTGCACGCCGACGGGTGAGCACCCCGGACGCCAAGGCGATCCCGACGAGCACGACGAGCCCGCCCACCGGCTCGTTCCACCGCACCCGCTCGCCGAGCACGACCACGCCGAGCGCCACCCCGACCACCGGCGTCAGGTACGTGACGGTGGACGCGCGGCCCGCTCCCCAGGCCTGCACCAGCCGCGTGTTCCAGGCGTAGGCCAGCCCCGTGCCGACGCAACCGAGCGCGACCATCGCGGCCACGATCCTCCAGTCCAGCCGCACCGGGCCGGTGGCGATGACGGGCGCGACGAGCAGGAGCAGACCGGACGCCAGCGTCAGCTGCACCGTCGCGAGCGTCACCGGGTCGTACGAACTCGCGACGGCCACGCGGCGGAGGTAGGCGAGCCCGACGCCGTAGCAGGCCGTCATGCCGAGCAGCGCGACCTGTCCGGGAACGCTCGCGAGCACGGCCGGATCGGCGAGGACGTCCCACGGCCCGACCAGCACGAGCACGCCGACGATGCCGAGCACGATGCCGACGACCTGCCGACCGCGGAGCTTCTCGGAGGGCACGAGCACCGCGAGCGCCGCCATCGTCATGATCGGCGTCGTCGCGTTGTAGATGCTCGCGAGCCCGGACGGCACCGTCTGCTCGGCCCAGGCCATGAGCGAGGACGGCACCGCGTTGAGGAACACCGAGACGACGAGCAGGTGGCCCCACACCCGCGGTTCGCGGGGCCAGCGCCGCCGGGTGGCCAGCAGGACGACCACGAGCGTGAGGGCCCCGAGGACCGTGCGGACGGTGGCCACCTGCTGCGGCGCCAGACCGTCGAGGCCGATCTTGGCGAACAGGAAGCTCGATCCCCACGTGAGTGCGACGAGGAGGTAGAGGACGGCGTTCATGTGGCCTAGTGTCGACACCGACTCTCGCATGCGGCAAACGCATGCGGTTCATGACGGCATGAGGACGGCACATGAGCGTTTCGATCCCCCAACTCCGGGCCTTCACCGCCACCGTCGACGCGGGGTCGTTCACCGGGGCGGCCGTCGCGCTCGGGGTCGGCCAGTCCGCCGTGTCGCACGCGGTCGCCGGGCTCGAGCGCGAGGTCGGCGGCGCGGTCGTCCGACGCGGCGGGACCGCCGCGACCACCCCGCTCGGCGACCGCCTCCTCGCGCACGCCCGCAGCGTGCTCGCCTCCGTCGACGCCCTGGAGGCGGTGGTCCGGCCCGCCACGGCGCGCGGCACCGTGCGGCTCGCCGCCGTCCCCACCGTCTGCCAGGGCCTGCTGCCGCGCCTCCGCGAACTGTGGGCGGTGACCCTGCCCGACGTCGACGTGCAGGTCTACGAGGGCGACGACGACGAGATGCCCGAGTGGCTCGAGGCCGGCACCGTCGACGCCGCGGTGCTGGTCGACCCGTCACCCGTGCCCGACGGCGGCGTGGTCGTCGCGCAGGACGAGATGGCCGCCGTCGTCCGTCGCGACCACCCGCTCGCGGACCTGCCGGCCCTGACGCTCGACGACCTGCACGAGGACGGCCTGGTCGCCGGTGGCGGCGGCTGCGAGTACCAGATCCAGCGCCTGCACGAGCTCGACGGGCAGCCCTTCCGCTACGCCCACCGCGTGCGGGAGATGAGCACCATGTTCGGGATGATCGAGCGGGGCGAGGGGGTCTCGATCGTGCCGACGCTCGGCCGCGTGATGCTGCCGCCGGACCTCGTGATGGTGCCGATGGCACGACGCCTCGAGCGGACGCTGGTGCTGAGCGGGCCGTCCTCGCGCGCCTGGCACCCGCTCGCGCGCGCCCTCGTCGACGCTGTGTGACCACCGACCGGTCGAACAGCGGCGCGGCCGGACGGGCACGATGGACCCGTGCCCGAGACCCACGTCAAGACCTTCACCGACCCCGACGAGGCGACCGCCGAGGCCGCCGGCCTGGCCTGGCTCGCCGAGGCCGAGGACACGGGCGGCACCCGGATCGCCCGGGTCCTCGCACAGCCGTCGCCGACCGTCCTGCACCTCGAACGGATCAGCGACGGAGCCCCGACCCGCGCCCAGGCGGAGCGCTTCGGCCGGTCCCTGGCGCGCACCCACGCCGCCGGCGCCGCGCACTGGGGCGCGCCGTCGCCGGGCTTCCCCACCGCGAACGGCCTGCGCATGGGTCGGTCCCGCACGCCCTTCACGTCGGCGGCCGACGCCCCGGCGACCTGGGGAGCGTTCTTCGCCGAGTACCGCATCCGCGACTTCGTGCAGCGGATCGTCGACCGCGGGGGCTTCGACGCCGCCGAGGCCGCCGTGTTCGACCGGGTCGCCGACCGGCTCGAGGACGGGACGCTCGGTTCCCCGCAGCCGGCGCTCGTCGGGGACGGACCGGCGCGGTTGCACGGGGACCTCTGGGCGGGCAACGTGCTCTGGCCGACCGACACGACCGAGCCGACGGGCGCGGTGCTCATCGACGCGACCCCGCACGGTGGGCACGCCGAGACGGACCTGGCGCTCCTCGCACTGTTCGGCCTCCCGCGGCTCGAGACGGTGCTCGCCGGGTACGACGCCGAGTCCCGGCTCGCCGACGGCTGGCAGGAGCGCGTCGAACTGCACCAGCTCGCGCCGCTGCTCCTGCACGTGTACCTGTTCGGCGGGTCCTACACGGCGGCGGCCCTGCGCGCCGCGCGCCGGTACGCGTGACGGCGCCGACTCCTTAGGCGACGCACAGGCCGCGCAGTGCCGCGGTCGGGGAACGCCCCGGATGCTCATCGGCATGACCACCTACCCGGTACCCGTGACCGATCGAAGCGATGCCGCGCGCAGTGCCGCGCAGGATCGGCGCCGCCCGCCCGTCGCCCGGCTGTTCCTCGGCGAGCGCGAGGACGCTCGCTGGCTCCGACCGGCGTTCTGGGCGCTCCTCGCCCTGACCGCCGTGGTGTACCTCTGGGACCTCAGCGTCTCCGGCTACGCCAACAGCTTCTACGCCGCAGCCGTGCAGGCCGGCACGAAGTCGTGGGAGGCGTTCTTCTTCGGCTCCCTCGACTCGTCGAACTTCATCACAGTGGACAAGCCCCCGGCCTCGCTCTGGGTGATGGTGCTGTCCGCCCGGCTGTTCGGCTTCTCGAGCACCAGCCTGCTGCTCCCCCAGGCGCTGATGGCCGTCGGTTCCGTCGCCCTGGTCTGGGGCACGGTCCGCCGCACCCTGGCCCGACTCGGCGCCACCACCGCGAACGTCGGCGCCCTGCTCGCGGGCTTCGTCGTCGCGGCGACCCCGGCGGCGGCGCTGATGTTCCGCTTCGACAACCCGGACGCCCTGCTCGTGCTGCTCATGACCGCCGGGGCGTACTGCACGGTGCGAGCACTGCCGAAGGGCAGCTGGAGGTGGATCGCCCTCGCCGGGGTCGCCCTCGGGTTCGCGTTCCTGACGAAGATGCTGCAGGGCCTGCTCGTCCTGCCCGCCTTCGGCCTCGTCTACCTGTTCGCCGCCCGCACCGGCTGGGGCCGGCGGGTGATCGGCCTGCTCATCGCCGCTGTCTCCCTCGTCGTGGCCGCCGGCTGGTGGGTCGTCGCCGTGTGGCTCTGGCCCGCCGAGTCCCGCCCGTACATCGGCGGATCGACGAACAACACCGTCCTCGACCTGGTGTTCGGCTACAACGGCCTCGGCCGGATCTTCGGCGGCTCGGGCAACGGCGGCGGAGGCGGCGGCACGACCGGCGGCACCGCTGGTGGCTCCTTCGGTGGGTCGACGGGCCTGAACCGGCTGTTCTCGTCCGAGATGGGCCTCGAGATCTCGTGGCTCCTGCCCGCAGCGCTCATCGCACTCGTGGTCGGTCTGGTCGTCGTCGGACGCCGTCACCTCGCCGACCCGGCCCGCGCCGGACTCGTCCTGTGGGGTGGCTGGCTCCTGGTCACCGGCCTCGTCTTCTCGTTCATGTCCGGCACGATCCACCCGTACTACACGGTGGCGTTGGCCCCGGCGATCGCGGGGCTCGTCGGGACCGGCGGTGCGCTGCTCTGGCACGCCCGGGAGCGGTTGCTCGGCCGCCTCGGCCTCGCCGCGATGACCGGCGCGACGGCGTTCTGGAGCTGGTGCCTGCTGAACGAGGACCCGACGTGGCTGCCCTGGCTCCGCTGGGTGGTGCTGGCCGGCGGTCTGCTGTCGGCAGCGCTCATCGTCCTCGGCAGCGTCCCGTCACTCCGCCGGCTCGTCACGATCGGTGTCCTCGTGGGCAGCCTGTTCGGCCTCACCGGCACCACGGCCTACGCCCTCGTCACGACGACCGTCGCGCACTCCGGTTCGATCCCGAGCGTCGGTCCGGCGGGCAGCGGCTCCGGCGGAGCGGGTGGCGGTGGCACCGGGGGCTTCCCGGGAGGCGCGGGCGGGCCGGGCGAGTCGGGCTCCGGTTCCGACTCGGGGAGTTCCGACGGCTCGTCGGACTCCCGGCAGGGTCCCGGCGGGACCCCTCCTGAGGGCATGACCGGCGAGGCACCGCAGGGCGCGACCGGCGAGGCGCCCGGCGGCTCCGCCGACGGCACCACCGACGGCTCCACCGACGGCCCGCCCAGCGGCACCGGCGGCGCGGGCGGCGAGGGGTCGACGACCTCGTCGGCGCTCAAGGAGCTGCTCGAGGCGTCCGACGCGAAGTGGGCGGCTGCCGTCAACGGATCGCAGTCGGCCGCGCAGCTCGAACTCGACACCGACACCGCGGTGATGGCGATCGGTGGCTGGTCGAGCGACCCGGCACCGACGCTCGCCCAGTTCAAGGCGTACGTCGCCGACGGGGACATCGGGTACTACGTCTCCTCCGGCTCCGGTGGCGGCGGCATGGGCGGCGGTTCGTCCACCGCCTCGGCGATCCAGGAGTGGGTCGCGGCGCACTTCGAGTCGACGACGGTCGGCGGGCAGACCGTCTACGACCTGCGCACCACGAAGTGATTGACGACGAGGGCGCGGTGGATAGGCTCCCCGACGTGACCGGCCAACCGCTGCAGCGCACCGACGGCACCCCCGTCCGCGCCCTCGTCGTCGACGACGAGCACGCCCTGGCCGACGCCGTGGCGCTCGCGTTCGAGGAGGACGGCTGGGCCGTGCGGTCCGTGCACCGCGGCCGCGACGTGCTGTTCGCGGCTCGGGAGTTCCGACCCGACGTCGTCGTGCTCGACGTGATGCTGCCCGACATCGACGGCTTCGAGGTGCTCGAGCGGCTGCGGGACGCCCGTGACGACGTCCGCGTGCTGTTCCTCACCGCCCGCGACGCCCCGGAGGACCGGCTCGCCGGACTCACCGGCGGCGGGGACGACTACCTGACGAAGCCGTTCGGCATCGCCGAGCTGCTCGTTAGGGCACGCATCCTCGCGCGCACCTCGGCCCGGGTCGCCTCGGTGGGCGGCACGGAGGTGGTGGTGGGCGACCTCCGGCTCGACGAGGACGCCCGGGCCGTCAGCCGGGCCGGTGAGCCGGTCGACCTCACGCCGACCGAGTACGAGCTGCTCCGGCACCTCGTCAGGAACGCCAACCGTGTCCTGTCACGGGAACAGCTGCTGGCGAGCGTGTGGGGGATGGACTTCGGCACGTCGTCCAACCTCGTGGACATGTACGTGTCGTACCTGCGGAAGAAGCTCGACGTCGGACGCGAGCCGATGGTGCAGACGGTGCGGGGCGCGGGCTACGTGCTCCGGCCGACGACGTGAGTCGACGCGGGGAGGCGACCCGCGCCTCCCGGCCGTCCCGGGTGCCGTCGTTGCGGTGGCGGATCGTGGCGGCCGTGGCGCTGCTGCTCGTCGCGACCAACGTGGTCGTCGGGGCGGTGACCGTCGTCGCGTTCCGGGGTTACCTGGTCGACCGGCTCGACGCGGACCTGTCGACGGCGGCGGACCGGACCGCCGGCGGCCGCGACGGCGCGGACGCACCCACCGGACCGCCGCCCGGATCGTCCTCGTCGGACCGACCGGACCCCGACAACGCCTTCATCGGAGCGCCCGGACAGGCCGCCGGCACGGTCGTCGCGATCGTCCGCGACGGGAGCGTCGTCCTCGGCGGGTACACCGACAGCGAGGGCGACCAGCACGGCCTGACGTCCGCGCAGGAACGCACCCTCGCCGCCGTCGACAACGGAGCGGTCCCGGTGACGATCACCCTCGGCGGCCTGGGCGCCTACCGGGTGCAGACGGTGGAGCACGACGGCGACCGCTTCGTCACCGCGCTCCCCCTCGGGGACCTCGACGCCGCGATCGCCCGGCTCCTGCTCGTCATCGGCGTCGTCACGGTCGTCGGGCTGATCGTCGCCGCCCTCGTCCTGCGACTGCTCGTCCGGCGTTCCCTCCGACCGCTCGAGCGCGTCGCGTCCGTGGCGTCCGACGTGACCGCGCTCGACCTGGAGCGCGGCGATCCGGCGATCCCGGTCCGCGTCCTGCCCTCCGACCTCGCGGCCAACCGCGAGGTCGGACAGGTCGGCACCGCCCTGAACCGGCTGCTCGGGCACGTCGCCCGCGCGCTCGTCGTCCGACGCGACGCCGAAGCCGGGATGCGGACGTTCATCGCCGACGCCTCGCACGAACTGCGGACGCCGATCGCCACCGTGCGGGCGTACGCCGAGCTCACCGCGTCGTCGTCGGACGTCGAGGCCATCCACCGGAACGTCGACCGGATCGAGCGCGAGGCGGTCCGGATGGGCGACCTCGTCGAGGAGCTCCTGCTGCTCGCGCGCCTCGACGCGAGTGCGATGGCCTCTGGTCCGGACCCCGCACGGGAACCCGTCGACCTGACCTCGCTCGTCGTCGAGGCGACCATGAACGCCCGCGCGACCGCGCCCGGACACCGCTGGACGCTGCAGGTGCTCGACGACCATCCGCTCGTGGTGTCCGGCGATCCGCGACAGCTGCGACGCGTGGTGACGAACCTGATCGTGAACGCCCGGACGCACACCCCCTCCGGGACTGCGGTCGTCGTGTCGCTGCAGCGGGTCGGGGAGGTCGTGCGGTTCGTGGTGGCGAACGACGGGCCGGCGATCCCGCCCGACGCGCTGCCGACGCTGTTCGACCGGTTCACCCGGGGGGAGGCGTCGAGGTCGCGGGAGCACGGTACGAGCGGGCTCGGTCTCGCCATCGTGCGGGGCGTGGTGTCGTCGCACGGCGGGAGCGTGCGTGTGGCCTCGGAGCCGGGGCGCACGGCGTTCACCGTGGACCTGCCGTTGACGGCTCCGCCCGGGCGGACGCACACTGGGTCCACCGGGACGAGGGGACCGCAGTGACGAACGAGGACGACTTCACACGACTGCCCGATCGACCTCGGGCAGAGGACCTCGTGGTCGAGGTCCCGGCCTTCGAGGACGACCGGCCGGCGCCCGAGCCGGCACCGCCGGCGGCAGCGCCGGAGCTCGTCGCCGCGACCGAGTTCGCCCGGACATCGCACGCCGCCCCGACGATCCGGCGGACCCAGTTCCGTGCCGGCGCCTGGATCGCCGGCGTGCCGATCGCCGTCCTCGCCGTCGTCGCGGTGGTCCAGATCCTGCTGCCCCGCTGAACCCTGCGCGGAGGTGTCGAGCGGTACGCCGTGGCCAGCCGGGAGGGCGCGGGACCCGAGCGCCCAACCGTCCGGATGGGTCTCGGGCCCACTTCTCGGTGCTCAGTGCATCGAGCACGTACGACGTCTCCAGCGTCACATGTCACACGCCAGCCGTGATGCGGACGGCAAGCGTTCTTAGACGGGCCACAGGGGGCTGCTCCGGTCCGCTTGCCCGCGCTGCCGAGCATGAGCGGCATGACCGACACGGACCAGACCCTCGACATCGACATCGTCGTGCCCTGCCACGACGAGCAGGACACCCTCGCTGCACACGTCCGGCGGTTGCACGCGTTCTGCCGGACGTCCCTGCAGCACTCGTGGCGCATCACCATCGCCGACAACGCCTCGACCGACGACACCGCACGGATCGCGGACGACCTGGCCGCGATGCTGCCCGAGGTGCACGCCGTGCACCTGCCGCTCAAGGGCCGGGGCCGGGCACTCAAGGCCGTGTGGGGTGACTCCCCCGCAGCCGTGCTCGTGTACGTGGACGAGGACCTCTCCACCGACCTCGCAGCGCTCGAGCCGCTCGTCGCGCCCCTGCTCTCCGGACACTCCGACGTGGCGATCGGCACCCGGTTGGCGGGTTCCTCGCGGGTCGTGCGGGGCGGCAAGCGGGAGTTCATCTCCCGCTCGTACAACCTGCTCCTCCGCAGCACCATGGGCGTCTCGTTCTCCGACGCGCAGTGCGGCTTCAAGGCCGTCACCCGCGAGGCCGCGGACCACCTGCTCCCCCTCTGCGAGGACGACGCGTGGTTCTTCGACACCGAGCTCCTCGTGCTGGCCGAGCACGCCGGACTGCGCATCCACGAGGTCCCGGTCGACTGGGTGGACGACGTGAACAGCTCGGTGCACATCTCCTCGACGGCGACCGAGGACATCAAGGGCATGTGGCGCGTCTCCCGCGGCCTCGCGACCGGCCGGATCCCGATCGCACCCGTGTACGACGCCATCGGACGACGGCCCTTCACGACGCCGCACGTGGGCATCGTCGGGCAGGTGCTGCGCTTCGGCACGATCGGTGTGCTGTCCACCGTCGCGTTCGCCCTGCTCTACGCCCTGTTCCGTCCGGCGATCGGCGCACAGACGGCCGACTTCCTGGCCCTGCTCGTCACGGCGGTCGGCAACACCGCACTCAACCGCCGGTTCACCTTCGGGGTCCGGGGTCGAGCCGGCGCCGGTCGGCACCACGTGCAGGGGCTCGTCGTGTTCGGCATCGCGTGGGCGATCACCGCCGGGTCGCTCGTGCTGCTCCACGCGAGCACACCGGAAGCGTCGCACAGTACCGAGGTCCTGGTGCTCACCACCGCGAACCTCGTGGCGACCGGGGTGCGGTTCGTCCTGTTCAAGGCGTGGGTGTTCCGGAGCCGCCGGCGCCCGGAGATCCTCCGCGCCGCCACCGTCCCCGACGCGGGAGAGCCCACCATCGGGACGGAGCCCGTCGCGGCGGACGAGCGCGCCGCGTGACGCCTGGAGGAGCAGTGTTGCGTCGGCGGTATACCAACCCGTAGCATCGCCTCACCGCACCACAACCCCACAGGGCCCGACTGTCACCACCGGTCTGCCCGCGGCGAGCGCTCCATCGATGCAGCCTGGCCGTCCGCTGCCGGCAACGCCCCTCTGGACCCGCCCGTGTACCCCTCCTTCCCCGGTCTCCACGACCCTGCCCGCGAATCGTCCGACTGCGGCGTCGGGTTCATCACCCGACTCGACGGCACGCCGAGCCACGACGTCATCCGCAAGGGCGACGAGGCCCTCTGCTCGATCCCGCACCGCGGCGGCAAGTCCGCCGAGGGCGTCGGGGACGGTGCCGGCGTGAGCATCGACCTGTCCGTCGAGTTCTTCAGCGCGATCACCGGCCAGCAGCTCCGCGCCGGCCACTTCGGCGTCGCGAACTGCTTCGTGCCGTCGGACGCCGCCGAGCGCGCCGTCGCCGAGCAGGTCGTGACGTCGGCGATCGAGCACGAGGGCTTCGAGCTCCTGCTCGTCCGCGACGTCCCGGTGGACCACTCCGTCGCCCGCCCCGAGGCCGAGCAGTACCAGCTGCCGATCGTGCAGTGGGTCTTCCGCGCGCCGTCGGAGTGGGAGCGCACCGAGGTCGACGCCGCCGCGAATCGCGCCCTGCTCGCGATCGAGGTCGTCTCCTACGGCGAGGCCGCCCAGCAGCGCGCCGAGCACGCAGCCCTGTACCCGCTGTCGTTGAGCGCGCGGACCCAGATCCTGAAGGGCCGGCTGAACTCGGGCGAGGTCATCGGGTACTTCACGGACCTGCGCGACCCGCGGCACTCGGTGCGGACGCTGTACTTCCACACCCGCTTCTCGACCAACACCGAGCCGCACCCGACGATGGCGCAGCCGTTCCGGCTGATGGCGCACAACGGCGAGTTGAACACCGACCGGAAGAACCGCCTGTCCGACGACGCCCTGGCGCGGGCGCGCACCCGGAGCATCGTCCGTCCGCCCGGGCAGTCGGACTCCAGCCGCCTCGACCAGACCCTGCAGAGCCGCGTGTTCGACGACGGCCTCGAGATCGTCGAGGCCGTGGTGTCGCTCATGCCGCCGGCGTGGGAGAACGACCGCAGCCTGTCGCCCGAGGTCCGGGACATGCTCGAGTACTTCTCGCTCTACGAGGAGAAGAACGACGGTCCCGCCGCGGTCATCTTCAGCGACGGCGACGTGGTCGGCGCGCGTCTGGACCGCCTGGGTCTCCGGCCGCTGCGCTCGGTGCAGACCGACGAGTACCTCATGGTGTCGTCCGAGGCCGGCCAGGTCACGTTCGCCGCGGACGAGGTCGTGCACCGCGGTCGCATCGAGGCCGGCGGCATGCTCGTCGTCGACCACCGCACGGGCTCGCTCATGCGCACGGACGACGTCCTCGCGATGCTCGCCGCGCGACGTGACTACGGCACCCTCCTGGAGCAGGCGCGGGTGAACCTCGACGACCTGCCCGCACCGGACTACGAGCGCACGACCTCGACCCTGGGCTACGACGGCGACCTGTCGCTCGCCGGCCGCTACGTCGCGTACTCGCTGAACCAGGAGAGCTTCCGGTTCATGCTCGACCCGATGCTGCAGAACGGGTCGGAGCGCATCTCGGCGATGGGCTACGGCAACGCGATCAACGCCCTGAGCGACACCGAGGGCGGGATGGCGAAGTACTTCTCGCAGCGCTTCGCCCAGGTGACGAACCCGCCGCTCGACTCGATCCGCGAGGCGGACGGCATGAGCATGCGGGTCTCGCTCGGCAGCAAGCCGGACGGGACGGGCAGCGCCACCGGGACGCCGACCCGGCAGCTCGTCGTGCAGTCGCCGATCCTCGGGCACCTGGACATGGTGCGACTGCGCGACCAGGACGTCGTGCCGCTCGAGCGCTTCGACATGCTCTACACGCCGGTGCTCGGCGACGAGCAGGCCAACGCGGACGCGGTGCGCGCCGCCGTCGACACGCTCTGCGCCGCCGTCGAGCAGTTCGCCCGCACGACCGGTGGCATCGCCGTGGTCTCGGACCGCGAGGTCTCGACCACCCGTGCCCCCCTCCCCGTGATCCTCGCGGTCGCGGCGGTCAACCAGCGGCTCATCGAGACCGGTCTGCGCCTGCGGGTCTCCGTGGTCGCCGAGTCCGGTCAGTTGCCGTCGTCCCACCACGTCGCGACGGCCCTCGGCTTCGGTGCCGCGGCTGTGTACAGCCTGTCGGCACGGCTGCGTGCGGAGGAGAAGTACCCCGCCGCCCCGGCGCCGGCCGGCGAGCTCACCGCGACCGACCTCGCCCTGAAGCGCTTCCGGAAGGCCGCCGAGAAGGCCCTCGCGAAGACGATGGGCCGCGTCGGGCTGTGCACGGCCGAGAGCTACATCGGTGGCGAGTTCTTCGAACCGAACTACCTCGACACCCGCGACGACCTGTTCGCCCGGGTCTTCCCGCACATGCAGGCGCCGGTCGGCGGTGTCGGCTTCGCCCGCATCGCCCAGGCCGCGACGGACTGGCACGAGCGTGCCCGGACGGTCGCGTCGGAGGGGCAGGTCCCCCTGCTCGGCCTGTTCAAGGAGCGGTCCGACGGCGCCGGCCACTCGTTCGGCGTCGCGAGCGTCCGTGGCTTCGGCGGCATGACCGAGGAGCGACCGGCGTTCGAACGCTCCGGCGACTCGGACGCGCTGCGCCTGCTCACGCTCGGCCAGCTCGACGACGCGTTCGGCATCACCGACGCCGCGTACCGGAACACCGGGTACGACCGGCTGAGCGACGCCGAGATCGACGCGCACCGCATCACACCGGGCTACGTCACCTTCCTGCAGACGACCCACGACGAGCGGTCGCGCCGTCCGGCCGCGCTCCGCGACGTGCTCGCCCTGCCCGCCGACGTCACCGGCATCGACGAGGCCGAGGACTTCGCCCGCGAGCTCGGGCGGTTCGCGACCTGCGGCAACGCCAGCATCACCGTGCGCGGCCTGTCCGGCTCGCGTCCGGCGGACGAGCAGGACCTGCCGGGAGGCACGACCCGCTTCCGCCTGCAGCTCACCTCCACGGGGACCACGGGTGCACTGCGCCACGCGGCCCTCGCGGACGGGCTCGCGCTGCTCCACCCCGGCCAGGTGGACGTCGACTCCGTCGACGCGGACCAGGTGACGCTCCGCGCCACCGGCACCGCGGCGGAGCTGCTCGCGCTGCTGCGGAGCGCCCCGGCGAGCGTCGCGCTCGACGAGGTCCAGCCCGCGCACGAGGTCACCCGGACCCTGGCGTCCGGTGCGATGAGCCACGGCGCCCTGGTCGCCACCGCCCACGAGGCCGTCGCGCACGGCACGAACATGGTGGGCGGGATGTCGAACAGCGGCGAGGGCGGCGAGCACCACTCCCGCTACGGCACGATCCGCGGTTCGCGCATCAAGCAGTTCGCCTCGGGCCGGTTCGGCATCTGGGCGGGGTACCTCGCCGACCCGATGCTCGAGGAGATCGAGATCAAGATCGGCCAGGGTGCGAAGCCCGGCGAGGGCGGGCAGCTGCCGGCGCCGAAGGTCACGGTGGACATCGCCGCGGCCCGTGGCGGGACCCCCGGTGTCGAGCTGATCTCCCCGCCGCCGCACCACGACACGTACTCGATCGAGGACCTCGCGCAGCTCATCCACGACTGCAAGGCGGCCCGCGTCCGGGTGATCGTGAAGCTCGTCTCCTCCGAGGGCATCGGCACCATCGCGGTCGGCGTCGCCAAGGCCGGCGCGGACGTCATCAACGTCGCGGGCAACACCGGCGGCACCGGCGCGGCGGCGGTCACGAGCCTGAAGTACGCCGGTCGCTCCGCGGAGATCGGCGTGGCCGAGGTGCACCAGGCCCTCGTCGCGAACGGTCTGCGCCAGAAGGTCACGCTGCGCTGCTCGGGCGCGCACCAGACCGGCAGCGACGTCGTCACGAGCGCCCTGCTCGGCGGCGACAGCTTCGAGTTCGGCACGACGGCGCTCATGATGCTCGGCTGCGTGATGGCGAAGAACTGCAACGTGAAGTGCCCGGCGGGCCTCACCACGAACGCCGAGGCGTTCGAGGGCGACCCGCGCGCGCTCGCGCAGTACCTGCTGAACATCGCCCACGACGTCCGGCAGATCCTCGCCCGCCTCGGCCTGCGCTCCCTGCGCGAGGCCCGGGGCCGCACCGACCTGCTGCAGCTCCTCGACCACCCGGCGAGCGTCGGACGGCTCGACGTCCGCGCGCTCCTGGCGCAGGTGCCGGAGAAGGTCGTCACCGACCCCGAGTACCTCGAGAAGGACTACCGCACCGACGACGCGCTCATCGCCCGCGTCCGCGCCGCCCTGGTCGACGGTCACGACCACGACCTCCTGGTCGACGGCGTCGTCCTCGGCAACGCGGACAAGTCCGTCGGCGGGCAGCTCGGCATCGACGTCGAGCGCCTGCTGAACCACGAACTGCGCGACGCCGACCTGTCCGCGCACCCGGCCATCACCACCGACGACCGCGGCCGCCGCCGGCTCGTCGACGGCGCGGTGACCGTCCGCACGAGCGGCTCCGCCGGCCAGTCCTACGGGGTGTTCACCAACGACGGCATCACCCTCGACCACACCGGCACCGCCAACGACGGCGTCGGCAAGAGCCAGAGCGGCGGACGGATCGTCGTCCGCGCGCCGGGCGGCGGCAGCGCGGTGCCGGGTGGCAACGTCCTCGTCGGCAACTTCGCGCTGTTCGGCGCGACGGGCGGCCGCACGTTCGTCGAGGGCGAGGCGGGCGACCGCTTCGCCGTGCGCAACTCGGGGGCCACCGCGGTCGTCGAGGGTGTCGGCGACTTCGGCTGCGAGTACATGACCGGCGGCGCCGTGTTCAACCTCGGGTCGTTCGGCAAGGGGCTCGGCAACGGCATGTCCGGCGGGTTCCTGTACCAGTACGACCCGTCCGGTCGGGTCACGGAGCGCGCCAGCACCGACTCGCTGCTGGTGTTCCCCGTCACCGACACCACCCGTGGCGCCTTCCACGAGGACGCCGCACGGCTGCTGCTCGAGTGGCACCTCGAGGCCACCGGGTCGGAGCTCGCCGCACGACTGCTCGCCGACTGGGACACCACCCGGCAGCACGTGTACGTCGGCATGCCCCGGGCGCTCCTCCTCGCGCAGGACTCCGACGAGATCCTCGCCGCCGCGACGCGGAACGAGCTGCTCGACGAACTGGCGACGTCGATCGCGACGGACAAGCTCCGCGCGTTCAAGGTCGACTACCGCGACCAGCGGGCCGTGCTCGACGGCCGAGCCCCGGCGCTCGGCGACCAGGGCGGGGACATGTTCTCGCTGCTGTCGTCGTACACGGTGCTCGGCGTCGCCCAGGACCTCGCGCTCGAGCGGGTGCCGGGTGCCGCGGGGCCGAACGACCCCCGCGTGACCGAGGCCGTCAGGAACCTCGTGCTCACCGAGGACTTCTTCGTCAAGCAACGCGTCGTGAAGTACCTCCGCGGCACGCTCGAGCGGTTCGCCGACGACGAGCTGTCGACCCTCATCGCCATCAAGCGCCTCGACGACCACAAGCGCGCGCTCACGCAGCGGAACAACCGCAGCATGGACGCGCCGGGCACCACCGGGTGGATCATGCACCAGAACGCCAAGAACACCGGCCGGGTCCGAGCGGCCCGCTTCGACGAGCTGCTCGCCACCGCGGCGCTCGAGGACATCGCCCGTCGCGCCCCCGAGGTGCCGGCCGAGGCGGTGACCGCGTGAGCCTGCTCCCACCGACCGGGTCGCTGATCCCGGTCGACGCACCGTTCTCCGCAGCGCAGGAGTCCTGGCTGGCCGGGTTCATCGCGGGCATCGCGGCCGCGGGCAAGAAGGCAGCGCCCGCCGCGCCGACGACGACCGTGGACGTGCTCTTCGGCACCCAGACCGGCAACGCCGAGTTCCTCGCCGACGAGCTCGTCGCCGGCGCCAGGGCCCGAGGGCTCGGCGGGCGTGCCACCGCGCTCGACGCCGTCTCCCCGGAACAGCTCGCCGCGATGTCGCACGTGCTCGTCGTCACCTCGACCTACGGCGAGGGCGAGATGCCCGACAACGCCGGACTGTTCTGGGAGGCGCTCCAGGCCACCACCGTGCCGCGGCTCGAGGGGCTGCAGTACGCGGTCCTCGGCCTCGGCGACACGAGCTACGACGAGTTCTGCCAGGCCGGCAAGCTCATCGACACCCGCCTCGAGCAGCTCGGCGCCACCCGGATCCACGACCGGGTCGACTGCGACGTGGACTTCGAGGACCCGGCCGCGCTCTGGACCGCCGGCGTCCTCGACCGGCTCGCCGCCGAGGCCGGCGCGACGGCCGCCCCCGGCGCGACCACGGGCGGTGGAGCCGGCGTGGCTGCCGGCGCGTCCGACGGGGCGGGGGCGAGCCGCGCCTCCCGTCCGGGGTCGCAGTGGAACAAGCGGAACCCGTACCCGTCGACGCTCGTCGAGAACCGGCTGCTCTCCTCGCCGCGCAGTGCGAAGGAGATCCGGCACTACGAGTTCGACCTCGGCGACTCGGGGATCGCGTACACGGCCGGTGACGCCCTCGCGGTGGTGCCGACCAACGACCCGGTGTTCGTCGAGCAGCTGCTGGAGCAGGTCGGCGCGAACGGTTCGGAGACCCTCGACGGGCGCGCGGTCGCCGAGGTCCTGCGGACCGACCGCGAGATCCGGACCCCGTCGAAGGACCTCGTCGCGGACCTCGTGCAGCGGGCACCGACGAGTGAACTCGCGGCCGTGGTGTCCCACGGGGACAAGCACGAGCTGGACCGTTGGCTCTGGGGGCGCGACGTCCTCGACCTGCTCCGCGGTGCCGGGGAGGCCGCTCCCGGCCTGGACGAGCTCCTGCCGAACCTCCGGCCCCTGCAGGCACGGCAGTACTCGATCTCGTCGAGTCCCCTCGCGCACCCGGACCGCATCCACCTGACGATCGCGTCGGTGCGCTACGGCGACCCGCACCGGATGCACGCGGGGGTCGCGTCGACGTTCCTGGCCGACCGGGTCGACCCGGACGGCACCGTCGACGTGTACCTCCAGCCGAACGCCGCGTTCGGTGTGCCCGCCGACGACAGCGCGCCGATGATCATGATCGGTCCGGGGACCGGCGTCGCACCGTTCCGTGGCTTCCTGCACGAGCGCGCCGCGTCCGGCGCGAGCGGCAGGAACTGGTTGTTCTTCGGCGACCAGCACCGTGCGACCGACTTCGTCTACGAGGACGAGCTGACCGAGCTGCAGGACCAGGGCGTGCTGCACCGCCTGGACCTGGCGTTCTCGCGCGACCAGACCGAGAAGGTCTACGTGCAGACCCGGATGCTCGAACACGCGGCGGAGCTCTACGCCTGGCTCGAGGACGGCGGCCACGTGTTCGTGTGCGGCGACGCGTCGCGGATGGCGAAGGACGTCGAGGCTGCGCTCCTGTCGGTCATCGGCTCGCAACGCGGTCGCGGTGCGGACGACGCGCAGGCGTACCTCGCCGACATGCGCCGCGGGAAGCGGTACGTGCGCGACGTCTACTGAGCGCGGGCGAGCCTGGTCGGTCCTGCCACGACGTCGCCCCGGTGCGGAACCCGAATCCGCGACCGGGGCGACGATGAGGGGCGCGTGAGCGGGGAGGCTCCTGATCCCAGGCTCCCCTGGGCCCCACACGTGGTGCCCCCTCGACCGCTGGTGCCCGTGCCGGCTCCCTGGGCCGGCGTGGACGCGTCGCGGTGGAGCACACGCTACGTGTCACTCCCTGCATGCGGTACCCGTTGACCGAGTGACGCTCATGTGTTAGCGCGCGCGGCGCCCGTCGCCGTCGGCCTCGATGTCGCCCGGCACGACGGCCCGCGACCACGCGGAGTCGTCCGCCGTGCTCGTGTCCGCTGGCTCCGCGGTCAGGACCAGACCGGCTCCCGAAGTCGCGGCGGCGTAGAGGTCCTCGAGCCAGCTCCGGTTGATCGACGGCACCCGGCTGCCGGAGAACGAGAAGTGCAGGCTCACGTTCGGGTGGAGCCAGATGCTGCTGCGGCCGTCACCGTGCACGACGTCGTCCTTCCACGAGAACACGAAGCGGTGGTCGCGCCGCAGCATGTTCACGATGACGATCTGGAGGTGCGTCAAGGCGCGGTCGTCGATCCGGAGGTCGAGCACCTCGCCGTCGTAGATGAGCTGGCCCATGCGTCCTTGTACACCGAGGGGTTGTGTGTGGGGCGGCGAGTGGGCAGCGTTGGGGTGGGGCGGGCCACCGGCCGGCCTGCTGCACCGCCAGGACACCACCGACCGCACGGGAGCCACAGATGCCGACCACGTCCGTCCACACCGACCCCGAGGAGCGGTCGGTGACCCTCGTCGCCGACCTGCCGGTCCCCGTCGAGCGCCTCTGGGTTGCCTTCGCGGACCCGCGGCAGCTGGAGCGCTTCTGGGGACCGCCGACCCTGCCCGCCACCTTCACCTCGTTCGACCTGCGCCCCGGCGGGGTCGCGCACTACCGGATGACCTCGGCCGAGGGCGAGGAGTTCCTGTCGCTCTGGCAGGTCGTCGAGGTCGACGAGCCCCGTCGCATCGTCGTCCGCGACCTCTTCGCCACCGAGGACGGCGCGGTGGACGGGTCGATGCCCGGCAGCGAGACGGTGCTGGCCTTCGAGGCGACCGGTCCGGGTTCGCGGGTCACGCTCCGCACCACGTTCGCGTCGACCGAGGATCTCGACCAGCTGCTCGAGATGGGCATGCTCGAGGGGTACACGCAGGCGTTCGGGCAGCTCGACGCAGTGGTGGCGGACACGGCTGCGCCGGGGCAGACGCGGTCCTGACCGGCGTCCGACCCGACGGACGGGAGGCGCGGTGCGGGCCCGCACCGCGCCCCCCGTCCGTCGGGTCGTCGCGGGTCAGGCCGGGTCGGTCGCCTCGTAGTGACGGGCGCCGCCGCGCACGCCGGCGAACCGGAACGGCGCGCCGGTCACCCGCGGACGCTCGACGTCCTCGCTCGTCGCGGCTCCGCCCGCGTGCAGCGCGCGGTAGTCGTCCACGCTCAGCGGCACCCGGGCGTCGAGGAGCTCACGCACCCGGCCGACGCGGCGGTGCTCGCGGTAGGACGGCCGTACGATCCCGGTGATGAGCTCGCCGACGCTGCCGGAGCCGTAGCTGAACAGGGCGATGCGCTCCCCGCCGAGGTCGTCGTCGAGGTCGAGCAGCGCCGCCAGCCCGATCCAGAGCGACGCCGTGTAGGTGTTGCCGGTCTGCCGGTTGTACGTGAAGCCCATCGCGAGCTCCGACTCGTCGAAGGGCTCTCCGACGTGCTGCGTCAGCTTCCGGTGCGCCTTGATCGCCATCTTCGTGAACGGCTGGTGGTGCACGAAGCGCACGATGTCGGCGTACGCCGGGCCGCCCTGCGCGGCGAGGTCGTCCCACGCGCCGACGAACGCGTTGACGTAGGCACTCACGGACAGCCGCCCGTCGACGAGCGCGGTGGAGCGGTCGTTGGGCCGCCAGAAGTCGTCGACGTCCGCGGTGAAGACCCCGGCCGCGGGTTCGAGCTCGACGAGGTCGGGGTCGGCGGCGATCAGGATCGCTGCCGCACCGGCGCCCTGGGTCGGTTCGGCGGCGGTGTCGACGTCGTAACGGGCGACGTCCGCGGCGATCACCAGGACGCGCTCGTGCGGGGCGCGGGCGACGATGCCGAGGGCGAGCTGCACGGCGGCCGTCCCGCCGTAGCAGGCCTGCTTCAGCTCGACGACGCGGACGTTCTGCGGCAGCCCGAGGAGTCCGTGCACGAACACGCCGGCCGCCTTCGACTGGTCGACGCCCGACTCGGTCGCGAAGAGCACCGTGCGGATGCCGTCGGGTCCGTGGCGGTCGATGACCTCCTTCGCGGCAGCGGCCCCCATCGTGACGATGTCCTCGTCGGCGGCGGGCACGCTGAAGGCGTCCTGGCCGATGCCGACGTGGTACTTCGCCGGGTCGACCCCGAGGCGCTCGGCGAGGTCGTCGAGCTCGAGGACGTGGTGCCCGGTCGCGATCGCGATGTCGTGGATGCCGACGGACAGCGACTGCCCGGTGGTCTGCTGCGCGGTCATGCTGCGCCTCCTGCCGGTCGGGCGCCACGACGTTCCATGGCGACGTGGGCGGCCATCAGCTCGCCCGGGTTGGTCTGCGCGGCGAGCAGGGAGAGCTCGCCGCAGAGGACGGTCGCGGCGCAGAGGGCGGCGAGTCGTCGGGCGTTCGCGCCGGGCTCGCGGTCCTCGCGGCAGCCGAGCCGGACGAGGGCGTCCTCGACGACGGGCAGGTCGCCGCCCTTGCCGTTGCCGACCGTGCCGACGATGAGGTGCGGGAGCGACGTCGCGAAGTACAGGTCGCCGTCGCGGTCCTCGGCGCTCGTGATGCCCTGGGACCCCTCGACGATGTTCGCGGCGTCCTGGCCCGTCGCCAGGTAGAACCCGAGGAGCATGTTCGCGTAGTGCGCGTTCGCGGAGCGGATCGCGCCGGCGATGGTCGACCCGACGAGGTTCTTCGCGACGTTGAGCTCGGCGATGCGTGCGGCCGACGACCGCAGACGCTTCTCGACGACCTCGCCCGGGATGAGGATCTCGGCGACCGTGTTGCGGCCCCGCCCGCGGATGCCGTTCACCGCGGTGGCCTTCTTGTCGGTGCAGAAGTTGCCGGAGACGGAGACGTACCGCAGGCCCGGTTCCCACGCGAGGATCGCGGGGAGCAGCTTGTCCGCGGCCTGCGTGACCATGTTGTGCCCGGAGGCGTCGCCGGTGGTGAACGCGAAGCGCAGGAACAGCAGGTCCCCGACGATCTCCGGGTGCACCTCGATGAGCTTGGCGAACCGGCTCTGCCCGGCGACGATCTGCTCGAGCTCGGCCTGCCGCGCGAGGATGCGTCCGGTGGCGAGGTGTGCGGCCGCGGCGTTCTCGGCGCGGACGACGACGGACCGGGTCATGCGTTCGTCGACGACGGTCGAGACGATCCCGCCCTCGACCATCCGGGACACCCGGGCGCCACGGCCGACGGACGGCCACAGCGGGGACTCGTACGTGGCGAGGGGCACCTCGTGCTCGCCCTCCACCGCGTTGCCGCTGATGCGGATCGGCCCCACCCACTTCGTGGGGATCGGGGTCAGCAGGTCGGTCATTCGACGCTCCCTTCGGGCGCTTGCACCGCGACGCTGAGGTGTCTGATGTCGTGCGCCTCCCAGGCGCGGTGGATGCCGGCGAGGTCGGTGTCGGACGGGACGAGCGCGATGCCGCAGTCTCCGCCGCCGGCGCCGGACGGCTTCGCAGCCCCGCCCGCGGCCTCGACGACGTCGCACAGTGTGGCGAGCCGGTCGGTCTCGATCTGCGAGCCGACGGACGCGCCGAGGCGCTGCAGCAGCCCGCGTGCCCGACGGAGGGCGCCGAGCGTCCGCTCGGCGTCGCCGTCCTGGAGGCCCGCGGTCAGGTCGTCCACGCAGGCCCGGCTCTCGTCGAGGAACGCCTGGTAGCCGCCGTTGCGGTGCCGCCGGACGACGCCGACGAGCTTCGTGGTGGAGGCCGGTGACCCGGTCCACCCGACGAGCAGTTCGAGGTTCTCCGGGGCGGGCAGCCGCTGGACGTCGAAGCCCTCCCACGCCTCCTGGTCGGCGAGGACGTCGCTGACCGAGCGGGTGTCGAGCTGCGTCGCGAGGCGCTCGCGGTCCGGCGCGCTGTAGCGGAGCCAACCGCCGAACGTACTCGCGGCGAGGTCACCGCCGGACGCGCGCGGGTTGACGCGGATCGTCGCGAGCAGGGCGACCTGGAAGCGCTTCCGCTGGGTGAGCCCGAGGCCGTAGAAGCGGTCGAGGGCGCCCACCGTCGCCACGGTCACCGCGGCGGACGAGCCGAGCCCGAACTTCCGGCCGCTGGCGTCGTCGAGCTGGCTCTCGATGCGGAGGTCGTGGAAGCGCGGAGCGATGCCCTGCTCGGCACGGAGCTTCTCGACGAGGTCGATCGTCGCCATCACGTAGTCGTAGGGGTGGTGCTCGGTGTCGAGGGCGATGCCGTCCTCGGCCCGGGTCCACGTGAGCGGCAGGTGGCCGTACTCCTCGGAGTGCACGCTCCCAGCACCGTGCCCCTCGGTCACCCGCGCGGTGATGGCGCGGTCGAGAGCGATGAGCACGGACGGCTGGCCCGGCTCGACGACGGCGTACTCGCCCGCGACGAACAGCTTGCCGTGGGCGCGGAACTCGATCACTCGGTGCTCTCCTCGGGGTCGGGGGTGGCGCCCGGATCGGGCGTCCCCGTTCCTTCGGAGCGGACCAGGCGCGCGGCGGGTCCGGTGCCGGACTCGATGACGTCGCCGAACCCGGCCAACGCGGACGCGACGGCGCCCCGGTCAGCGGGCTTCGTGAGCACCACGACGTTCGGTCCGGCGTCGGCCGTGGCGTACGCCTCGGTACCGGCGGCGCGGAGCTCGGCGACCGCGTCGAACACGGCGACGCTGCGTGCGTTCAGGTAGCGGATCGGGGGGAACGCGCCCTCGATCGTGGCGTGCATCCGGAGCGCGTTGCTCTCGGTGAGCTCCCCGATCCGGGTGAAGTCACCGGCGGCACAGGCGGTGAGCATGTCGCCGACGGTCTCGGTGGTGGACGTGACCCACGACGGGTAGAACGGCGAGGTGGCGATGGTGCGGCGCATCGCCTCGCGCGAACCGATCGGCTTCGGGCCGGCGTCGATCGTCACCACGACCATCGCCATCGGCGGGGCCGTGACCGGTTCCGCGTACGAACCCTGGTCGTCGCCGGCGTGCCAGACGGCCACCCCGCCCGGGATCGACCGGGTCGCCGAACCGGACCCACGCCGGGCCAGGCGGGACAAGTCGCGCTGGGACAGGTCGAGTCCGTACGCGGCGGCCGCGGCGGTCGCGAGCGCCGCGAAGCCCGATGCGCTGGACGCCAGACCAGCACCCGTCGGCACCGTGTTCTCGGAGACGACACTCGCCCGCTCGTCGCTGCCGGCGAGGTCCCGCACGAGGTCGAGGAACTGCGTCACGCGCACCAGTGCTCCGTCGTCGACGACGTGACCGTTCAGCGTGAACGCGTCCTGCGCCCCGTGGCCGACCGGTGCCCCGCCGTCCACCGTGACGGTCGTCGTCGTCGGGAACACGTCGAGCCCCATCGAGACGCTGCCCGTGGCGGGCAGCGCGAGCGTCGCGTCCGCCTTGCCCCAGTACTTGACGAGGGCGATGTTGGGGTGCGCGACGGCAGTGGCGGTCATCAAGCGCGGTCTCCGATCGTGGTGGTCCAGGTGGCTGCGGCACCTGCGCCGCGCAGTGCGGCCGCGATGCGGTCCGCGTGCAGGGCGTCCGCGGCGAGGGCGAGCACGCACCCGCCACGTCCGCCGCCGGTCAGCTTCGCGCCGAGGGCGTCCGCGGCGTGCGCGGCGTCGACGAGCCGGTCCAGGTCGTCGCTTGACACGTCGAGCGTGGCGAGGAGGCCGTGCGCGGCGTCCATCGTCGCACCGAGCGCCTGGGCATCGCCGTCGACGAGCGTCCCCCGCGCGCGACGCGCGAGCGCACCGATGCGGCCGATGACGGCGTCGACCGCGTCGGGGTTGGCCTCGTGACGGGCACGGACCGCGGACACGGCCTCGCGCGTGTGCCCGGGCACGCCGGTGTCCGCGACGACGAAGGCGAACCGCGCGCCGAGCTCGACCGGCTCGATGCGGCCGCCCTCGAACCAGACGGGGGCATCGGCGACGACCCCGCGTGCGTCGAGGCCGGACGGACGGCCGTGGGCGACGCGCTCGCACTCCTGGATCAGCTCGTGGTGCGTCTCGACGTCGAGCGTCTCGCCCAGGGCGTCGGCGACGGCGGCGGTCACGGCGGCCGCGACCGCTGCGCTGGACCCCATCCCCCTGGCGGTCGGCACCTCGCTGTCCACCCGGACGTGGAACTGCCGGTCGGTGCTGCCGAAGTGGCGGAGGGTCGCGGTGACGGCCGTCACGGTGGGCATCACGGCAGCGGGCGCGAGGTCGAGCGGACCGGTGTGGACGGTGGACTCGAGGTGGTGTCCGGCGGCTCCGGTCGGGGTGACCGTGGCCACGACCCGAGCGTCGAGGACCGGCAGCACGAGCGCGGGTGCGCCGTAGACCACGGCGTGCTCCCCGATCAGGATCGTCTTGCCGTGGGACGACGCCCTCCCGGTGCGGCTGGTGTCGCCGGGGCCAGGGGTCGCGGTGTGGTCGAGGTGGTTGCTGGTCATCGTGGGTCACGTCAGCCTAACCGTCCGCAGGGATCCGCGTCCCGACGGCCCGGATCACCCCAGGACACGGCATCACACCATCCGCGGTGCGCACCGGCTGGAGGGGGTCTCGGCCGTCGGGGCGGATCGTCGTCCTGGCAGCACGACGAGAGGCAGCGATGGCGCACGCGTTCAGTCCGGACCGTCCGGTCCCCGTCCCGCTCGGGGAGGTGGCGCGCGTCCTCGGCGTCACACCGATCGGGTCCGACTCCGCGCGGGGCCGGCCCGCCGTCACGGAGGACGGTCGCCCCCTCGTGCACGGCGTCGCCGTCGCGGCGCAGGACGTCCGGCCCGGTGCGCTCTTCGCCGCCCTGCCCGGACGCCGGACGCACGGCGCCGACCACGTGGACGCGGCACGCCGGGCGGGTGCGGTCGCGGTGCTCACCGACCCTGCGGGGGCGGAGCGAGCGCGCTCCGCCGGGCTCCCCGTCCTGGTGGTCGACCGACCCCGGGACGTCCTCGGCCCCGTCGCCGCCCTGGTGCACGGGACGCACCGACTGCCGTTCCCGGTCATCGGGGTGACCGGGACGAACGGCAAGACGACGACCGTCCACGTGCTCGACGCCGTGCTGCGTCGACTCGGACGGCGGACCGCATCCAGCTCGACCGTCGAACGGCGCATCGGGGACACCGCCGCACCGAGCGCACTCACGACGCCGGAGGCCCCGGAGCTGCACGCCTTCCTCGCCGCGGCCGTCGAGCACGGGGTGGACGCCGCGGTGCTCGAGGTCAGCGCGCAGGCGGTCACGCGGCACCGGGTCGACGGACTCGTCCTCGACGTCGTCGGCTTCACCAACCTGTCGCACGACCACCTCGACGACTACGCCGACATGGACGAGTACCTCGCCGCCAAGGCCGCGCTCTTCACACCGACGCGGTCCCGCAGCGGGGTCGTGTCGCTCGACTCGGCGGCCGGCGTCCGGGTGGCGGCCGAGTCATCGGTGCCCGTGACGACGATCACCACGGTCCCCGGGGTGGCCGCGGACTGGCGCGTCGCCGTCCACGAGCAGCACCCGGACCGGACCCTCGGTGTCGTCACGACACCGGACGACACGACCGTGCCCTTCGAGGTCCCCCTGCTCGGCGTGCACGCAGCTGCCGACACCGGGCTCGCCGTCGCGCTGCTGGCGACCTCGGGCGTCGCGGTGGACGACCTGCGGACGGCGCTGGCCACCCCGCTCGACGTCGTCGTGCCTGGGCGCATGGCCGACGCGTCCGCGGCGGCCGGCCCCCGTGTCTACGTCGACTTCGCGCACACCCCGGACGCCTTCGCGAAGAGCCTCGACGCGGTCCGGGCCTTCTCCACGGGGCGGATCGGGATCGTCCTCGGGGCCGACGGCGACCGCGACCCGAGCAAGCGCCGGGCGATGGGCGAGGTCGCCGCCGGCCGGGCGGACGTCGTCGTCGTGGCCGACCACCACCCGCGGTTCGAGGCGCCCGGGCCGATCCGCGCCGCGATCCTGCAGGGCGCCCGGTCCGTGGCCGCCACCGGCACGCTCGTCGTCGAGGAGCCGGACCCGGCACGGGCCATCCGCCGCGCGATCGCCGAGGTCGGTGACGACGGCGTCGTGTACTGGGCCGGACCCGGGCTGACCGACTACCGGGACATCCGCGGCGCGCACGTGCCGTACTCGTCGTTCCGGGACGCCCGACGCGCCCTGGGCGAGCTGGGGTACGACGACTGACAGAGGCGTTCGGTTGTGCGCAACCGAGTTGCGTGCAATGCTTGTTGCATGCCCGTGACCGACGAGATGGTGTGCTTCTCCCTCTACGCGGCCTCCCGTGCGACGACCCAGGCGTACCGGACGCTCCTCGAGCCGTGGGGGCTGACGTACCCGCAGTACCTCGTCCTCGTGACCCTGTGGATCGAGGGCGACCAGACCGTCTCGAGCCTCGGTGACCACCTGCAGCTCGACTCCGGCACGCTCTCGCCGCTCCTCCGACGCATGGAGCAGTCGGACCTCGTCCGACGGGAGCGCCGGAGCACCGACGAGCGGGTCGTCACGATCACCATCGGCGACCGCGGGCACGCCCTCCGCGCCGAGCTCGCCCACGTCCCGTCGGCCATCGCCGCCGGCATGGGCCTGCCGGACGAGCGAGCGGCCGCCGAGCTCATCGCGACGCTGCACCGGCTGACCGAGACCATGCACGCGGCCGCGACGCCGGAGCGCGCCACCACGACCGACCCCGCCACGACGCCCGAGCGCGCCGCCGCGGACCACTGACCCCACGAAGGAAGGAAGGACCCACATGGACGTCCTCTACACCGCAGAAGCGCTCTCCACGGGCGAGGGCCGCAACGGCCACGTCGCCACGAGCGACGGCCGCGTCGACCTCGACATGGCCATCCCGAAGGACATGGGCGGCTCCGGCAACGGCGCGAACCCCGAGCAGCTCTTCGCTGCCGGCTACGCCGCGTGCTTCCACTCCGCACTGCAGGGCGTCGCCCGCAGCCAGAAGGTGAAGATCACCGACTCGTCGGTCGGCGGCCGCGTGCAGATCGGCCCGAACGGACAGGGCGGCTTCCAGCTCGCCGTCATGCTCGAGGTCGTCATCCCCGGCATGGAGCACGACCAGGCGCAGGCCCTCGCGGACGCAGCCCACCAGGTCTGCCCGTACTCGAACGCCACGCGCGGCAACATCGACGTCACCATCGTCGTCTCGGAGGACTGACCCGTGAGCACCACCCCCACCACCATGCGCGCCGTCGTCCACGAGACGTTCGCCGAGCCCGCCGACGTCCTCGAGGTGCAGGAGCGCCCCGTCCCGACTCCCGGCGCCGGCGAGGTCCTCGTCCGCACGGTCCTCTCCCCCATCCACAACCACGACCTGTGGACCGTCCGCGGCACCTACGGCTTCAAGCCGGAGCTCCCCGCCGCGTCGGGCACCGAGGCGCTCGGCGTCGTCGAGGCGCTCGGCGAGGGCGTCACCGAGCTGCAGGTCGGCCAGCGTGTCGCCGGCGGCGCGTTCGGCGTCTGGGCCGAGTACTACACGGCGAAGGCCGCCGGGCTCGTCCCGGTGCCGGACGCGATGTCCGACGAGGCCGCAGCCCAGCTCGTGTCGATGCCGTTCAGCGCGATCAGCCTGCTCCACTCGCTCGACCTGCACGAGGGCGACTGGATCATCCAGAACGCCGCCAACGGCGCGGTCGGTCGCATGGTCGCCCAGCTCGGTGCCGCCCGCGGCATCAACGTGATCGGACTCGTCCGTCGCGCCGCCGGTGTCGACGAGCTCCGCGAGCAGGGCATCGAGCGCATCGTCGCCACCGACGCCGACGACTGGCAGGACCAGGTCGCCGCGATCACCGGTGGCGCCCCGATCATCGCGGGCGTCGAGTCGGTCGGTGGCAAGGCCGCCGGTGACATCGCGTCCGTGCTGGGCGAGAACGCCACCCTCGTCGTCTTCGGCGCGATGGCGTCGCCGACGCTCGAGATCCCGTCGGGCAAGGTCATCTTCGGCCAGCTCACCGTGAAGGGCTTCTGGGGCTCCGTCGTCAGCAGGACGATGCCGGACGAGACCAAGGGGCAGCTCTTCGGTGAGCTCATCACCCGCGTGCTCGACGGCTCGCTGACGCTCCCCGTCGCCGAGACCTTCGCCTTCGAGCAGGTCCGTGACGCCGTGCGCGCCAGCGACACCGCCGGCCGCGTCGGCAAGGTGCTCCTGCGCCCGTAGCGCGACCACCGGACGGACGCACGCGCCCCGCTGAGCGGCCGCGAAGCGTTGTGCGGGGCGTACCGACCGAGCCCGGACAGGAGGCGCGGTGCCAGCTGGCACCGCGCCTCCTGTCCGTTGGCGGGTCCTACCGCCGCGCCTGCTTCACGGGGACCGTGAAGATGTTGCCGGTGGTGACGCCCTCCTCGACCTCCTCGAGCGTGCGGCCGCGACTCTCCGGCACGAACCTCCAGATGAAGAGCAGCGCGAGCACCCCGACGACGGCGAAGCCGAAGAAGGTCCCCGTGATGCCCGTCGCGGCGACGATCGACGGGAAGGTGAGTCCGAGGAGCGCGTTCGCGATCCAGAGGCAGAACACCGCGATCCCCATCCCGAGCGCGCGGATCTGCGTCGGGAAGATCTCGGACAGGATCACCCACGTCGCGATGTTGAGGAACGTCTGCATCGACCCGACGAAGGCCACGACGAGGAACAGGATCACCCACGGCCGGGCCGGGTTGCCCTCGACGAGCGTCATCGAGGCGATCCCGATCAGGAAGTGGCAGACCGTCGTCAGCGAGTAGCCGAGGATCAGCGTCGTCCGGCGGTTGATCCGCTCCATGTTGGCGATCGCGACGAAGCCACCGATGACGGCGATCACACCGGGCGCGATGTTCGCGATGAGGGCCGCGGACTGCTCGAACCCCGACTCGATCAGGACGGTCTGGCCGTAGTACATGATCGAGTTGATGCCGGTCAGCTGCTGCGCGATGCCGATGCCGGCCCCGACGAGCACGATCCGGACCAGCCACTTGTTGCCGACCAGGACCCGCCAGCCGCGCTCGCGTGTGGCCTTGGCCTCGAGGTCGTTCGACCGCCGGATGTCGTCGAGTTCGGCCGTGGCGCGCTCGGTCGACCGGATCTGGCGGAGCACCGCCAGCGCCTCGTCGTTGCGGCCCTTCGACGCCAGCCAGCGGGGTGACTCCGGCACACGCAGCATGCCGACGAAGAGGGCGATCGCGGGCAGGGCGCAGACGGCGAGCATGACGCGCCAGACCCCGTCGCCCTCACCCCAGAGGTTGCCGATGACCGCGTTCACCACGAAGGCGGCGAGCTGGCCGATGACGATCATGAGCTCGTTGCGGCCCGACAGCGAGCCGCGGATCTCGTAGGGGGCGAGCTCGGCGAGGAACACCGGGACCACCGTCGAGGCACCACCGACGGCGAGACCGAGCAGCACCCGCCCCACGACCATCACGCCGAAGACCGGGGCTCCGACGCAGACGAGGGTGCCGACGAAGAAGGTCACCGCGAGCAGGATGATCGTCTTCCGGCGACCCCATCCGTCCGCGATGCGCCCGCCGAGCATCGCGCCGAAGGCTGCACCGAACAGGAGGGAACTGGTGACGACCCCCTCGGTGAGGTTCGTGAGGCCGAGCTCCTGCTTCATCGGCAGGAGGGCACCGTTGATCACGCCGGTGTCGTAGCCGAAGAGCAGGCCGCCGAAGGTCGCCACGAGGGCGAGGACGCCGAGGCGTCGGACGTGCGGCCCCGATCCGACCGGTGGGAGCGCCGTCTTCTGGGGTGTCGATGAGACGTCGACCATGTTGGTGACTCCTTCGTCAGTGAACAGGCTGCATCGCTGGGAAGGATGGTACCCCGAACCCATGTCCTGTCAATCGGACATGTTCATGCACGGCTCGCCGGAGCGGTCGGGACGACATCTGGTCGTGGAGCGTCGCCGTCACTCCCGGTCCGTGCCGGGTTCGTCGAGCAGGTCTCCGAGCGAGGCCATGTCGGCGCCGTGGTCGGTGTACCGACGGACCGTCCGCCGGGCGGCCGCACTGGCGGCCCCCGCCAACCGCGGGTTCCGGCGTGCGGCATCTGCCACGCGCCCGGCGTGCCCGGCGGTCGACAGCAGGACGTTCGCGAGAGCCCGGGCCTCGCCGGCCTCGGGGACACCGGTGACGGTCCACGCGGTGCGGACCTGGTCGTCCGGGGTGACCCCGCGGCGCGTCCCCATCCGGTGCCAGTCGGACAACGAGCCCTCGGTGCGCGAGGCAGCCCGGTCGGCCTCGGCGGCGCGGCGACGGTCGGCGTCACGCGTCTCGGACTCGCTCGCCCCCTCGACGGTCTCGAACCGGTCGGTGAGGCCGTCGGCGCGACGCCGGACCAGCTCGGCCCGTTCGCGGGCCGCGGTGTCGTCGCCGCCTTCCTCCGCGATGCGGGCGGCGTGCGCGGCGGCGGCCGCGGCGAGGATCTCCGAACGCTCCATGTCCTCGACGGTAGCCGCTCCGGCCGACACCGCGTGGACACGGGACGCGGCGGGGACCAGCCCGGTGGGTCCTCGGACACATCCTCGCAACGATCCGCCGAGCAGCGCCGGACCCGGCGTTAGCATCGTGGCGTGGGGGAATCATGAAGCGGTTCGTGACGGTCGGCGCCGTCGTGCTGGCGACCGTCGCGTTGTCCGGTTGCTCGTTGCTGCGCGGGTCGGACGGAGCCCTCCCGGCTCCGTCCACCCCGCCGGCGACGGCACCGACCCCGACCGGCTCCCCCACCCCGACACCGGCCGGCGAGTCCGCGTCCGACCTGCTCGAGGCCTCCGCGAACCCGCGGACGCCCACGCCGGAACCGACCGAGGCCGCGGCTCCCGACCCGGTGCTGACGCCCATCCCCGCCGGCACCGTGCTGGCACAGGGCGACGTGGCGTCACCGAAGGGCAGCATCCACTTCCGCTTCCGAATGGTGGCGAACGGCGACGACACGTTCACCGCGCAGTACTCCGGGATCACCTCGACACTGCCGGTGCCGATCGCCGTCGGGCTCTTCGACCTGCCACGGAAGGTCGGCGACGGCCTGACCTACCACGGTGTCGGCGACCACACCCTCGGTGGCCCCACGTCCGGGGCGATCGCGGCGAACGTCCCGTTGAGCGGCTCCGGCGTCGACCCCTCGCACCTCGGCACCCTCGTGACCTACTCGGCTGCGGCGCCCGGACAGGCCGTGCCCGTCGAGATCGCGGCGGACAAGGTCCTCGCGGTGACGTCGGTGCGCTGGTCGGTGCCGGCGCGGCAGACGAACGTGCACCCGAAGGACGCCGGCGCGCGCCCGAACGCCACGGGGCAGGTCACCGCCTCGACCGCCGCGGGCGCGCCGAAGTCGTACACGGTGGCGCCGGACGACCTGATCGGCGACGTGGCCGCCCGCTTCGGGATCTCCGTGAAGGACCTCGTGTGGCTCAACCAGGGCGTGCAGGTGTTCGGCGAGGACCAGCACCTCTACGAGGGCACGTCGCTCAACCTGGACCCGCTCGGCCGCTGACGCGCCCGGCTGCGCCGGCGCGGCCCCGCCACCGAGACTCGGCCCCGCGGACACTTCCGCGACTGCACGGGCACAAAAGTGTCCGCCGAGGCGAGTCTCGGGCCGCGTCCGCCCCGCATCCAGCGCAACCAGCAGACGGACGGGAGGCGCGGTGCCAGCTGGCACCGCGCCTCCCGTCCGTCCGTCAGGTGCGTGGGCTACTCGCCGCGCAGCTCCAGGTACTTCGCGATGAGTGCCTTGGTGGACGAGTCCTGCGCGTCCAGCGCAGCCTGGTCGCCGTCGACCGCCGGGGCGATCTGCAGCGCCAGCTGCTTGCCGAGCTCCACACCCCACTGGTCGAACGAGTCGATGCCCCAGATGGTGCCCTCGGTGAACACGATGTGCTCGTACAGCGCGATGAGTTGGCCGAGCACGCTCGGGGTCAGCTCCGGCGCGAGGATCGACGTCGACGGCTTGTTGCCGGTGAACGTACGGGCGGCGACGATCGCTTCGTCGGTGGTGCCCTCGGCGCGGACCTCGTCGGCGGTCTTGCCGAACGCGAGCGCCTTCGTCTGCGCGAAGAAGTTCGCGAGGAACAGCGCGTGCACGTCCTGGCCCGGCTGCACGGCCTTGCCGTCGCCGGACTGGTCCTTCAGCGGGCGGGCCGGCTTCGCGACGGTGATGAAGTCCGTCGGGATGAGGCGGGTGCCCTGGTGGATGAGCTGGTAGAACGCGTGCTGACCGTTCGTGCCCGGCTCGCCCCAGAAGACCTCGCCGGTCTCGGTGGTCACGGGCGAGCCGTCCCAGCGGACGCGCTTGCCGTTCGACTCCATGGTGAGCTGCTGCAGGTACGCGGCGAAGCGGTGCAGGTACTGCGTGTACGGCAGGACCGCGTGGCTCTGCGCGCCGAGGAAGTTCGAGTACCAGACGTTGAGCAGGCCCATGAGGACGGGGACGTTCTGCTCGAGCGGGGTGGTGCGGACGTGCTCGTCGATGGCGTGGAACCCGGCGAGGAACTGCTCCCAGTTCTCCTGGCCGATGGCGATGACGACGCTCGTGCCGATGGCCGAGTCGACGGAGTAGCGGCCGCCCACCCAGTCCCAGAAGCCGAAGGCGTTCTCGGGGTCGATGCCGAACGCCGCGACCTTGTCGAGGGCGGTCGAGACGGCGACGAAGTGCTTCGCGACGGCGTTCGACTTCTCGTCGTCGGACGCGTCGGTCAGGCCGAGCCGCTCCCACAGCCACTGGCGTGCGAGGCGGGCGTTCGTCAGGGTCTCGAGGGTGCCGAAGGTCTTCGACGCGACGATGAAGAGCGTCGTCTCGGGGTCGAGGTCGGCGGTCTTCTCGTAGATGTCCGCGGGGTCGATGTTCGAGACGAAGCGCGCCCCGAGGCCCTGCTGGACGTACGGCTTCAGCGCCTCGTAGACCATGACCGGTCCGAGGTCGGAGCCGCCGATGCCGATGTTGACGACGGTCTCGATGCGCTTGCCGGTGACACCCGTCCACGACCCGTCGCGCACCTTCGACGCGAAGGCGTACACCTTGTCGAGCGTGGCGTGCACGTCGGCGTCGACGTCCTGGCCGTCGACGACGAGCGCCGGCGAGGCGCCCTTCGGGCGGCGCAGGGCGGTGTGCAGCACGGCACGGTCCTCGGTGGCGTTGATGTGCTCACCGGCGAGCATCGTCTGGAAGCGCTCGGCGACGCCGGTGTCCTTCGCGACCTGCAGCAGGTGCGACAGGATCTCGTCGTCGACGAGGCCCTTCGACAGGTCGACGGTGAGGTCGGCCGCCTGGAACGTGTAGCGCTCGGCGCGACCGGGGTCGCTGTCGAACCAGCCGCGCAGGTCCGGGGTGAAGCCGTCGGCGATGCCGGACAGCTGCTTCCAGCCTTCGGTCGATGTGGGGTCGACGGGAGCGGATTCGGTCACTTCGGTCCTCCTGGGTACCTTCAAGACGTACTGGACCGCGGGTCACCGCAGCGCTGCGTCGCGGACCGTCTCCGAGCGTAGCGCCGTCCGGCCGGTGGTGCGCACCGCCGGCCTGGAGGCACGGGGCGCGTTCGCTGCGCGCGTCACGGCAGCAGCGTGGCGAGGGCATCCGCGACCGGGCCGGTGCGCGCGGCACGCCAGGCGCGTCCGGCCCAGAGGTGGAGCCGCTGCGGGTCGTGGGCGGCTGCGGCGGCGCTCCGGATCGGCCGCGTGAGGTGGTGCAGGGCCGGGTAGCCGAGCGGCGCGTCCGGGTGGCGCCGGACGAAGTCGTTGACCAGCGCCCGGGCGGGGCGCCCGGTGAACGCCCGGGTGAGGACGGTGTCGTCGAACGCGGGATCGACCAGCGCGTCGCGGTGCGTGTCGCTCGTGCCCGCCTCGTCGGTGCGCAGCACGACCGTGCCGACCGCGGTGGCACTCGCTCCCGCGGCGAGCGCAGCAGCAACGTCGTCACGGCTGCCGATCCCGCCCGCCGCCACGACGGGCAGCGCGGTCGCGGCCGCAACGGCCTGCACCAGCTCGGGGAGCGGTCTGTCGGCGAGTGCCCGCGCGGGGTCGAGCACCGCGGAGTGCCCGCCTGCCGAGACGCCCTGCACGATGAGCGCGTCCACGCCACGTTCCTCCGCCGCCCGCGCCTCGTCCGGGTCCGTCACCGACTGGACCGTCAGCGTGCCGCGCTGCCGGAACGCCCGGACGGTCGCGGCGTCCGGCAGCCCGAACGTGAACGACACCACGGGCACGGGGTCGGCGAGCAGGAGGGCGACCTTGGCGTCCCAGGCGTCGTCGTCCTCGCGCTTCGGCACCGCGGCGGCGCCGGGCTCGTGCGCGAGGAGTCCCCGGTAGCGGTCGTACTCGGCGTCGCCGATCGGCACCGGGTTCGGCACGAAGAGGTTCACGCCGAACGCCCCGGCCCCCGTCCGCCGCACCGCGGCGATCTCGGCGGCGAGCGCCTCGGGTGTCGTGTACCCCGCCGCCAGCTGGGCGAACGAACCGACTCGCGCCGCGGCCGCGACGAGGGTCGGGGTGCTCGGGCCGCCCGCCATCGGGGCGACGTGGACGGGAGCGACGGATCCGAGGACCCCGGGCAGCGGCACCATGCCCCCATCCTGCCCGTCAGGGCAGCGGCGTGAAGCGGCGGAGCCGCAGGCTGTTCGTCACGACGAACACCGACGAGAACGCCATCGCGGCACCCGCCACCACCGGGTTGAGCAACCCCGCCATCGCGAGCGGGATCGCCGCCACGTTGTACGCGAGCGCCCAGAACAGGTTCCCCTTGATGGTGCGGAGGGTGGCCCGGGACAACCGGAGCGCCTCCGTCACGACGGTCAGGCGACCGCTCACCACGGTGATGTCGCTCGCCGCGATCGCCGCGTCCGTCCCGACACCCATCGCGATGCCGAGGTCCGCCGCCGCGAGCGCCGCCGCGTCGTTCACGCCGTCGCCGACCATCGCGACGCTCCGCCCCTCGGCCTGCAGCCGACGGACCGTGTCGAGCTTCGACGCCGGGGTCGCGCGGGCGTGCACCTCGTCGATGCCCACCGAGGCAGCGACGGCACGGGCAGCGCCCTCGTTGTCGCCGGTGAGCAGCACCGGGTGCAGGCCGAGCTCGACGAAGCGGCGGACGGCGTCGGCGGCCTCCGGCTTCACCGTGTCACCGACCACGACCACGCCCAGCGCGGACCCGTTCCGGGCGACGACGACCGCGGTACCGCCGTCGGACTCGGCTGCGCCGACCGCATCGGACACGGCGTCCGGCACGCGGACCGACCACGCGTCGACGAGCCACCGGAGCGTGCCGACCAGGACGACGTCGCCGTCCACGACCGCCTGGACGCCCGCGCCCGGGGTGGCGGTGAACTGCTCGGCGCCGGTGACGGCGAGCCCGCGCGCACGGGCGGCCTGGACGACCGCACGGGCGACGGGGTGCTCCGAGCCGTCCTCCGCCGCCGCGGCGAGCCGCAGCACGGTGTCCTCGTCGGCGTCGGGCGTCCCCGTCACCGAGTGGAGGGTCATCGAGCCGGTGGTCACGGTGCCGGTCTTGTCGAGGACGATCGTGTCGACGCCGCGCGTCTGCTCGAGCACCTGCGGTCCGCCGATGAGGATGCCGAGCTGCGAACCGCGTCCGGTGCCGACCAGGAGCGCCGTCGGCGTCGCGAGGCCGAGCGCACACGGGCAGGCGATGATCAGGGTCGCGACCGCGGCGGTGAACGCGGCGGTCACGGAGCCGTCGAGCACGAGCCACCCGACGAAGGCCAGGACGGCCAGCCCGATGACGATCGGGACGAAGACGCCGGACACCCGGTCGGCCAGTCGCTGCACCTCGGCCTTGCCGGTCTGCGCGTCCTCGACGAGGCGCGCCATGCGGGCGAGTTCGGTGTCGGCACCGACGCGGGTGATCGCCACGACGAGCCGGCCACCGACGTTGATCGTCGCTCCGGTGACACCGTCACCGGGCCGCACCTCGACGGGGACGGACTCACCGGTGAGCATGCTGAGGTCGACAGCGGACGAGCCTTCGCGCACGGTGCCGTCGCTCGGGATCCGTTCCCCCGGCCGGACGACGACGACGTCGCCCACCACCAGCGACGTCACGGGCACGCGGGCCTCGGTCGGGCCGGACGGACCGTCGCGGAGCACGGTGGCGTCCTTCGCGCCGAGTTCGAGCAGGGCGCGGAGCGCCGCGCCGGACTGCTGCTTCGCCCGGGCCTCCATGTACCGGCCGGCGAGGATGAAGACGGTCACCGCGGAGGCGACCTCGAGGTACAGGTCGGTCGCCTCGGGGTCCGTCGCGAACCACGAGAAGGTCATGTGCATGCCGGTCCTCCCGGCGTCGCCGAGGAACAGCGCGTACAGCGACCAGCCGAAGGCCGCGAGCACGCCGACGCTGACCAGGGTGTCCATCGTGGCGGCGCCGTGCCGCGCGTTCACCCACGCGGCGCGGTGGAACGGCAGGGCTCCCCACACGGCGACCGGTGCGGCGAGTGCGAGGGCCAGCCACTGCCAGTTCGGGAACTGCAGCGCGGGCACCATCGACAGGACGACGACGGGCACCGCGAGGACCGCCGAGACGACCAGGCGCTGGCGGAGCGGCGCGGCGGGGTCGTCGGTCCCGTCGCCGGGGGCGCCGTCCGAGGCGGGCGGAGCGGGGACGGACGCGCCGTACCCGGCGGACTCCACGGCCGCGATGAGGGCCTCGGTGTCGGTGCTCCCGGACACGGTCGCCTTCTCGGTCGCGTAGTTCACGGTCGCCGTCACGCCGGGGAGCTTGCCGAGCCTCCGTTCGATGCGGTTCGCGCACGACGCGCACGTCATCCCCGTGATGTCGAGCTCGACGGCGCCGTCCGTCACGACCGCACGACCTCGTACCCGGCCTCGGCGACGGCGCCGCGGAGGGTTTCGGCGGGGACCGGGGCGTCCGACGTGACGGTGACCTCGGACCGACCGCCGGGCACGAGCTGCACCGCGACGGCGGACACCCCGTCGACCTCGGAGAGTTCCTCGGTGACGCTCATCACGCAGTGTTCGCAGGTCATGCCCTCGACGAGCAGGAGTTCGGTGTTCACGGTGCTTCCCTTCGGGGTGCGGGTGGTCGTCAGGAGCGGACGAGTCGTGCGATGGCGTCGCTGGCTTCGCGGACCTTCGCGTCCGCCGCCTCGCCGCCCTCGGCGACGGCCTCGGCGACGCAGTGCTTGAGGTGGTCCTCGAGCAGCGAGAGCGCGACCCGTTCGAGCGCGCGGTTCGCCGCGGAGATCTGGGTGAGGACGTCGATGCAGTACGTCTCGTCCTCGACCATCCGCGCGATGCCGCGCACCTGCCCCTCGGCGCGACGGAGTCGCTTGAGCAGGTCGTCCTTGTCGCCGATGTAGCCAACGTGTTCGTGCATCGTGTCCTCCACCGAGTCGGTACGGTACCCCCCTAGGGTACCGCTTCGCCATGTCGACGCAACCGTGGCAGGATGCGCGCATGACCGCCTCGTCGCCGAACGGCTTCCGCAGACTGCGGTTCACCGACGGCGACGGCTCCGACTACTCGGACATCTTCGCCGCCGAGTACCACGGGTCGGAGTTCGCCTCCGACACCTTCGCGACCGACGACGCCCGTTACGAGTACACGGTGGTCGGGGACGACGACCTCACCCTCCGCACCATGCGGGCCGAGGGCGGACGGCGCGGCGGTGTGATCGGCCCACGCGACGACCACGTCGTCTTCTGGCTCACGAAGGGCCGGCTCGAGATGCACTTCACCGACCGGTCCCGGGTCGTGCAGCCGGGGAGCCCGTACATCGCGTCGGCGTCCGAGGCGTACCGCTTCGAGTCGTCGGACACCGTCTACAACGGCGTCCACGTCGCCGACCGGTTCCTCCGCGAGGTCGGCGCGGACCTCGGGTTCCGCCTGCCGACCGGCCCTCTCCTGTTCGACCAGCAGGACGAGGTCGTCGCCCGTCGCGGACCGCTCCGGCACCTCATCCACGAGATCGGGCCGCTGCTCGTCGACGACCGGGTGCTCGGTGCGATGCGGACCGAGCTGAACCGCCGGCTCGCGGTCGTCGTGCTCGACACCTTCCCGATCCGGAACCGCGGCACCGACGTGCCCGTGGCGAACCGGCTGCGGGACGCGATCCGGTTCATCGAGGCCAACGCCGCCGACCGACCGTCGGTGCCCGAGATCGCCGCGGCGTGCGGCCTCAGCCAGCGCGGCCTGCAGGACGTCTTCGCGCGGACGCTCGACTCGACCCCGCACCGATTCCTCCGCGACCACCGGCTGGACCGTGTCCGGCAGGAGCTCCTCCGCGGGGACGGCGACGAGGGCGTCGCCGCACTCGGCCGACGGTGGGGGTTCACGAACCCGGGACGCTTCGCGGCCGCGTACCGCGAGCGGTTCGGCGAGGACCCCGGCGTGACGCTCCGCGCCGCGCTGGCGCCACGACCCGAGACCGGGCGACCGTCCTGGCGCCTGCGACGCGCGCTCGCCTTCATCGAACAGCACCGTGACGAGGACCTGACGGTCCAGGAGATCGCCGATGCGGCCGGCGTGCGTCCCCGACGACTCCAGCAGCTCTTCCAGGAGGAACGGGGCGAGTCCCCGACGGCGGCCGTCCGGTCGATCCGCAGCGCGTCGGAGCGCAGCCACGCAGCCGGATCCCGCGCGGTCGACTGAGCCGAACCACCCGCGGGGTACGCCGACACGGGGATCGGACCGTTTCCCTGGAGATCGGCTGAAACCGGTGACCGATGTGTGACGAACCTCTGATCAACCCCGTCTCATCCGTGAACAGCAACCGCTGGGAACGCCCGGCGGGACGATCGGAAGGAACGACCATGGCAGACACCACCAGCACCCCCGTGACGACGAGCACCGTCGCAGCGCGGAGCACCACCCCGTCTCCGAGCGGCGTCACGGGCAAGACCGTCATCGACGACGCCGTCGTGTCGAAGGTCGCCGGCATCGCCGCCCGTGAGGTCAACGGCGTCCACTCCCTCGGTGGTGGCGCGGCCCGCGCGATCGGCGCCCTCCGCGACGCCATCGGCCAGCGCGACTTCGGTCAGGGCGTCAAGGTCGAGGTCGGCGAGAAGCAGGTCGCCGCGGACATCGTCATCGTCGCCGAGTACCCGGTCTCGCTCCAGCAGGTCGCCGACGGCGTCCGCGCCGGTGTGGCCCGTGCGCTCGAGCAGATCGTCGGCATGGAGGTCGCCGAGGTCAACGTGACCGTCCAGGACGTCTTCATCCCGGGTGACGACGACGACAACAAGGACGACGAGAAGAAGGAAGCGCGCGTCGCATGAGCAACACGATGACCGGCGCCCTCATCGGCGCCATCCTCGCCGTCGTGGCGTTGCAGTTCGGGTTCTGGGGCTTCGTGCTCGTCGTCGTCTTCGGTGCGGTCGGGGCCCTCGTGGCCGCGCTCGTGACCGGCAAGATCGACCGGGGCGCCCTCACCGACGTGCTGACCGGACGCCGGAGCTCCCGGTGAACGCCGGCCCGGACGTCCCGGGCCGCGTCGAGATCACTGCTCGCGCGCTGAACTCGCTGGCGCGGGCCGTCGCAGCCGAACGGCTCGGCGCTCCCGCCAAGCGGGTGCGGGTCGGACTCGGCGACGCGTCCGGCGCGCTCTCCCTCGACATCACCGGACCGATCGCGGCGGGCGACGACATCGTCGGCCGCTCGTCCCGGGTCGCCGAGGAGGTCAAGGGTCGCGTGGGTGAGCTCACCGGCCGCCGCGTCGGCAGTGCCCACATCGAACTCACCGGACTCGTGCGCGAGCGCGAGACCCGGACCGTCTAGGAGGCCATCATGAGCAACGGTTCCGTCGAACGACGCATCCGTCGCCGGAGCGTGCATCGCTCCCGCTCGACCGCCGTCGCGATCGCCCTGGTCGTGCTGGTGCTGGTGGCCGCGTGGATCGGCACCGAGTCGGTCCTCCGCGCGATCGGACGGCCGCCGCTCCTCGCCGATCCGCAGACCGCGGTCGACGCGGCACTCCGACCCGACGCGTCCTTCGTCACGATCGCCGAGGTCATCGCCGTCGTGCTCGTGGTGCTCGGCATCGTGTTGGTCGTCCTGGCGCTCAAGCCGGGCCGCCAGCACCGATCGGTCATCGAGCACGAACGCGGCGCCGTCATCATCGACAGCCGGATCCTGGCGTCGACCGCGGCGAACGCGGCCGGCTCCGCCGCCGGCGTGCCGGAGGGCAACGCCTCGGCGACCGCTCGCGGCCGTCGGACCGACGTCCGCGTGGTCCCCGTCAGCGGCATCCCGGTCGACGAGGCCGCCGTCCGCACCGCCGTCCAGGACCGCCTGAGCGGTCTCGACGACCGCTTCGGCCGGAGCGTCCGCGTCCGCGTCGAGGAGAAGGGAACCCTGGCATGACCAAGAGCAACCGGACCCTCAACCGGATCATCCTGTTCGTGCTCGGCCTCGTGGCGGTGCTCGTCGGCCTCACGATCGGCGCAGGAGTCCTGCCCGCCGTGCGCGACGCGGTCTCGCCCACCGTCGAACTCCCCCGCAGCCTCGACGTGCCCGCGTCCTCGCTCTGGATCGTCGCCGGCGTCTGTGCACTCGTCATCGTGCTCGCCCTCGTGTGGGTCTTCACCCGCGGTGGCGGCGGCACCTCCGTCGCCGTGCGGGAACGCACCGGGGACGACCAGGTGACGGTCAACGTGGCGCTCGTCCGCGACGTCGTGGACCACGAACTGAACGGCGTCCGTGACGTCGTCGGCTCGCACGTCGACACCTACGTGGTCCGACGGCAGCGTGCCGCCCGGATCCGCGTCGCGGTCCGCCGCGGCGGGGACGCGGTCACCGTGCTCGACGCCGTCGACCGGGCCATCGCGGTCCTCGACCGCACCCTCGGCCGCCAGGTGCCGGTGCTCGTGCACCTCACCGGCGGCACCCGCTCCGCGCTCGCGAAGCCGACCCGCGTCCACTGACAGCCGTCGGTCGGACGCAACCCGGGCCTCCCGGCCCCACCACACCACCCACCGGGCGTGAGCCCGATCACAGGAAGGACCCGTCATGGGACTCGACGACAAGATCAAGAACGCCGCACAGGACATCGCCGGCAAGGCGAAGGAAGCCCTGGGCAAGGCGACCGACGACGACTCGAAGGTCGCCGAGGGCAAGAAGGACCAGGCCGCCGCGAACGTGAAGCAGACCGGCGAGGACGTCAAGGACGTCTTCAAGAACTAGCTCCCACGATCCGTGTCGGGGCACCCGCGCAGTCGGGTGCCCCGACGCGTTCCGGCGGATCCCGAACGAGGAGAACAGCATGCAGCACGACCCGAACGCGAACACGCAGGTCACCGAGGTGCCCCTGCCCGCCGAGCTCACCGAGCCGTTGCCCGACGACGCGAACACCGTGACGATCGTGGCCCGCACCGCTGCCGAGACCGCGCTCGGCGTGCCCGGCGTGCACCACCTCGGCGGGATCGCCGCACGCGCCGCCGACCAGTTCCGGAAGCAGCTCGGCCGCAGCGCCGGCACCGCCGGGGTGCAGGTCGACGACGAGGACGGCGCGCTCAGCGTGCAGGTCGCCATCGTCGTGCGCTGGCCGCGACCCGTGCAGGAGGTCGCGCAGCAGGTCCGCGAGCAGGTCACCGCGGCGACCCGGCAGGTGTCCGACGTGCCCACCAGCGTGGACGTGCGCGTCCTGGACGTCCACGGGCCGTTCGACGACGGGCAGTCACCGTTGGGCCGTGCGACCGAGACCGCGACCGACGCCGTCGAGCAGGCGGCCCGGACCACCGGCGACGCCGCCAAGCAGGCAGCCCGGACCACCGCGGACGCGACGAAGCGTGCGGCGGCAGCCACGGCCGACGCGACGAAGCGCACCGCGGAGGCGACCGCCGACGCGACGAAGCGCGCCGCATCGGCCACTGCCGACGTGGCGAAGCGCGCGGCGGACGCCACCGCCGAGGCCACCCAGCAGGCGGCGAGCGCGACCGCCGACGCCACGGAGCGTGCCGTCGACAGCACCACCGACACCGCCGAGCGCGTCCGTGACGCCGCCGCGCAGTCCCTCGCCCGGGCGTCCGAGCAGGCCGCCGACGCGGCGACGTCGGCGAAGGACGCGGCCGAGCAGGCCCGCGACGTGGTGGTCGACGTCGCCGACGCCGCCGAGGACGCCGCTGCCGCTGCTGCGGGGTCCGCCGACGCCGCCGCGACGACCGCCGTCGACGCCGCACCCGGGAACGACGCCGCTCGTCACCGCCAGGACCGGGCGTGACCACCGCCTGGTCGGGGAACCGACGGAGCAGGCTCCGCCCGCCCCGACCGCGCGGCGTGTGGATCGCCGGCGGGATCGGCGTCGTCCTCGTCCTCGGGACCGCACTCGGCGCGTTCCTGCCCCTCGTCGGCTTCCTCGCCGGCGTCACCGCCACCACCTCCGGGCTCGTCCCGTTCCCGTTCGTCCGGGTGGCCCTGATCGCGGTGGCGGGCGCACTGGTCGTCCTCGCGCTGCTCGTGCTCGCCTTCACCCGCCGCCACACGGCGACCGCGACCGCCGCCGTGGTGCTCGCCGTCCTGGTCAGCGTCGCCGTCACGGTCGTCCCGGTCGTGCTCGTCGCCGTCGGGTCGGCCGACCGCGCCGGTGACGTGTGGCCGATCGTCACCGAGCTCTGGGGTCGGTTCACCGGCTGAGCGCCGCCCCCGCGCTCCCCGCGCATCACACTCGGATCACGACGTGCACGACCCGCGTCGTGATCCGTGTCATGTCCGGCCCGTCCCCGACATTGTCCTAGTGAAGGGAGCACCGTGGACAACACCGCAGATGACGACGCCGGCCTCGCACGGCGCCTCGCATCGGGGGACAGAGCAGCGCTCGCGACCGCGTTCGACCGGTTCGCGCCGACGCTCACCCGGTACGCGTGGGCGATCGTGAGCAGTCGGCAGGACGTCGAGGAGGTCGTGCAGGACACGTTCCTGACCCTCTGGCAACGAGCCGACGGGCTCCAGCTCCCCACCGGCACGCTCCTGCCCTGGCTGCTGGTCGTGTGCCGCAACCACGCCCGCAACCTCGGCCGCCGGACGGCGAAGCACGCCGGCGACGAGCTGCCGGGCGAGCTCGCCGCCCCGACCGTGACCACGGACGCCGCCGAACAGCTCCGCTGGGTGCGCGACGAGATCGCCGCGCTCCCGGAGACCGACCGGCGCATCTGCGAACTCTGCCTGTTGCAGGGGTACTCCTACGCCGAGGCCGCCCAGCTCCTCGGCCTCAGCGTCGGAGCAGTGACCCAGCGGGTCTCACGGTCCCGTCGACGACTCAGGAAGGCGGTGACGCACGATGAACACTGAGCCTCCCGTGGGAGACGACCTGCACCGCATGCTCGTCTCGATGAAGCAGAACGTCCTCGAGCGGGCCACCCCGCGCCCGAGGCGACGCGGCCACCGGACCGGCATCGCGCTCGGCGTCGTGGGGGTGCTCCTCCTCGGTGCCGCCGGCGGCGGGGTCGCGCTCGGTCTCATCCCGACCTCGATCACCGCGGAGCCGGTACCGTCCGCGAGCCCGACCACCGGCCCGACCGAGACCGAGACGCCGTCGGGTGCGCCGGTCGTCGACAGTCCCACACCGACCTCGACGCCGTCGCCGACGTCGACCCGGCCGCCGTACGCACTGTCCGATCCCTCCACGTGGACGATCTCCGGCACCGAGGTCGGCCCGATCGCGCTCGGCGGGCAGTACGCCGCCGAGACGGACGACCTCGACGGCCTGTACACCGTGGACGACAGCTGCCTCAACCCGGACGTCGCGTTCTGGCTGTCCCGGGACTTCCCGGAGCTGACCGTGGTCCGGGCGGACGACGGCACGGTGCAGAGCGTGGAGATCGGGACCGGCGCTCCGGACGCCCCGAGCAACGGCCCCACCACGGCCGAGGGGCTCGGGGTCGGCAGCACGCTCGCGGAGCTGCGAGCGGCGTACCCCGACCTGCACTACACGGAGCCGGGCAACGACGACGCGCAGCCATCCGACTCGCCCTACGGCGGATGGACGACGACGATCAACGGTGTGTTCGTCAGCTTCCGGTTCCCGCCCGTCGGGTCCGGAGACCGAGCCGATTCGATCTGGGTGAGCACCGTCGACCAGTCGGCGCCGACGGAGTTCTGCGGCTGACGTCGCTGCCGGACCGCGCCCGACCGGGAGGCGCGGACCACACGGGCCGATCGGCTCGCGTGGTCCGCGCCCCCGGTCCGCTACCCTCGCGACGTGAAGCGTCTCTCCCCCGGCCAGCGCTGGGTCATCGGTCTCGGCGGGTTCGCGCTGGTCTGCCTCGTCGTCGGCGTCATCGGGCTCTCGGTCGGACTCACGAACCGCTACGGGTGTCTCGGTGACGGGGAGTCATGGCCGATGGACCGGTGTCTCGGCGATGATTCCGGCATCGTCTGGGGCAGCGTCCTCGGCGTCATCGGGCTGCTGCACCTCGGGGCGACGGGCCTCGTGGGCGCCCTCGTCTGGACGTCCACGCCCACGATCGGTCCGAAGCCCCTCGTGCGCCCCGCACCGGTCGCCGGCGACACGCACCGGGTGTTCTCGTACGGCACCCTCCGGCAGCCCCTCGTGCAGGAGGCCCTGTTCGGCGGCCACGTGCCGACCGACGAGGACGCACTGCCCGGCTGGCGGCTCGACTGGGTGACGATCACGGACCCCGACGTGGTCCGGACCAGCGGTTCCGACCGCCACCCGATCCTCCGCCGTGGCGACCGTGGCGACGTCGTCGAGGGGTCGGTCCTCAGCCTCGGGTACGAGTGGCAGCTCCGCGCGGTCGACGACTACGAGGTCGCGGACTACCAGCGCGTCCGGGTCGAGCTCGCCTCGGGGCGGAGTGCGTGGGTCTACGTGGCTGCCGACCAGGCCTGACCCCGCGCGGGCGGCCTCGGCCCGCCGACGGCCTCAGCGCGCGGCGGCCGCCAGACGCGCCAGGCCCTCGTCGATCGACACCGTCGGGGCCCACTGCAGGTCGTGGCGGGTCCGTCGCTGGTCGAACCAGTGCGCGGTCGACAGCTGCTCGGCAAGGAACCGCGTCATCGGCGGCTCGTCCTCCCCCGGGCGCACCCGCCACACGGCCTCGACGAGCGACCCGGCGGCGCGGGCGACTCCGGCCGGCACGTGCCGTCGCGGCGCCGGCACCCCCGACGCCGTGCAGATGCCCGCGAGCAGTTCGGCGACGGGCCGCGGTTCGCCGTTCGTCACGACGTAGGCGTTCCCGTGCACCCCGTCGTCGGCTGCGTGCGCCAGCGCGGCGACCACGGCGGACGCGGCGTTGTCGACGTAGAGGGTGTCGATGAGGGCAGCGCCGGAGTCGAGCAGCGGCAGCCGTCCGGTCCGGGCCCGCTCGACGATCCGTCCGACCAGCTGCGTGTCGCCCAGTCCCCACACCAGGTGCGGCCGGACCGCGACCACCGCGAAGTCCGGCGCGTCCGCACCGAGTGCGATCAGCTCGGCGGCGGCCTTCGTCCGGGCGTAGTCACCCCGGGCGAGCTCCGGTTCGGCCGGACCCGCGTCGACGCCGACGAGCGACGACCCCGTGTGGGCGACGGACGGCGACGAGACGAACACGACACGGCGGACCCCGGCACGACGGGCCGCGTCGACGAGCGCGCGCGTGCCGTCGACGTTGACACGGACGAAGTCAGCCGGGTCACCGGCGAGCGAGACCTTCGCGGCGAGGTGGACGACGGCCTCGACGCCGTCCACTGCTCGGCCGAGGGCCGCGGGATCGGTCATCGTGCCGAGCACGTCGGTCACCCCGGCGACGCGGGAGGGACGGCGCTGGAACGTCCGCACGTCGTGTCCGGCGTCCCGCACGGCAGCGGCGACAGCCTGCCCGAGGAACCCGCTCGCCCCGGTGACGAGGACGGTCACGGGCGGACCATCCGTCCGCCGGACAGCACGGACGCCGCCCAGCGGGACAGCAGCGCGCGGTCGACCTTCGAGTTGTGCCGGATGTCGGTGGGCAGCACCGGCACGGTGAGCACCGCCGCGAGCGGGATCCCCGCGGCTGCCCGCACGGACGCGGCCAGCGCCGGATCGGCGAGCCCTGGACGACGACGACCTCGACGACGCGGGCGTGGTCCCGTCACCTCGACCACGGCGACGGCCTGCTGCGTGCCGACCGGGCCGATGCCGGCGAGGCCGGCCCGGCCGACGCCGTCGACGCGCTCCATGCGCTGCTCGGGGCCGACCGGGGTCACGACACCGTCCGGAGTGGTCAGCACGTGCTGCAGCCGTCCCTCGACCCAGAGCCGACCGGCGGCGTCGAGGTGCCCGACGTCCCCGGTGCGGTGCCCGCGCGGGTCCGCCACGCCGAGCCGGGAGACCCGGTTCTGCCGCCAGAGCCGGTCGTACTGCTGCCGGACGTGCGGTGCGGCGACGACGATCTCGCCGGTGACGCCGGCCGCATCGGTCAGCGCGCCCGTCGGCTGACCGGCGGTGTCGAGCGGAGCGATCCGCACGCGCACGTTCGCCGCGGGGACCCCGACGCAGATGCCCTCGTCCGTCGACTCCGACGCGGCGCGCACGCCGTCGAGGTCGACGTCCGTCATGAGAAGCCCCTCGGTCATGCCGTAGGGCGTGTGCGCGCTCGCGTTCGGCATGAGCTCCGTCGCCGCGGTGAGCAGCGCGGCGGACACGGGCGCGCCGGCGGACAGGAAGAGGCGCACGCGGCCGAGCGCGGCGCGGTCCGCGTCGGTGAGCGCGGACGCCGTCGCGACCACGTTGGCGAGGGCCGCCGGCGACAGGAACACGACGGTCGCGTCCGCCGCGGTCACCGATGCCGCGACCGCCGTCGCCGTGAGGGTCCGCGGGGCGGTCACGTCCATGTCCGGGGCGACGGACCGCGCGCCGAGCGCGGGTCCGAGCAGGGCGAACGGCGCGAACCCGGCGACGAGGCCCGTCCCGACGCCGATGTCGTACTGGGTCGCCAGGACGTCACGGACTGCGCCGAGCTGCCCGTGCGTGTAGACGACGCCCTTCGCGGGCCCCGTCGACCCGGAGGTGAACAGCACCGCTGCGGGTGCGTCCGACGCCGGCGCGGTCGGCAGGGCCTCGCCGGCCGCGAGCCGCGCAGCACCTCGACGTGCGACGGCGACGAGCGTGTGCTCGACGCGGAGCGCCCGCCGCACCGCGGCCGGGAGCGCGACGGTCGCGATGCGCCGACCGGGCCAGCCGAGTGCACGAGCGGCCCCGAGTCCGGGCAGGGCGCCGATGACCCAGTCGGGCCGGGCCCCGCGGACGGCACGCGTCAGCCCGCGCAGTCCGAGTCCTGCGTCGGCCACGACGACGACCGCGCCGATCCGCACGCAGGCGTAGAGGACGGCGGTGAGGTCCGCGCCCGGTGTGACGAGCAACGAGACGCGCTCGCCGGGGCGGACACCGAGGTCGACGAGTCCGGCCGCGATCTCGTCGACCCGCCGGGCCAGCAACCGCCACGAGACGGTACGGACGCCGCCCGGCGCAGCCATCTCGACCAGCGCCGCCTCGTCGCTGTCGCGCAACGCATCGAGGGCGGCCCAGAGCGGGCGGCTCACGGCGGTGTCGGTGTCGGTGTCGGTCGGGAGGCGCGGCTCGTCGCCGACGGCCACGTGCCCGTCCGGCAGGCGGTCGCCGAGCCACTCGAAGACGGTCCCGGCGACGTCGGCGTCGTCCGGCAGCAGGTGGCCGGCCCCCTCGAACCGGTGGACGTCGGCCTGCGGCAGACGCGCGGCGAGGTCGTCGAGGTAGCGCTCGAGGAACACCGGGTCCCGCGGCCCCCACATGATCAGCGCGGGCACGTCGAGCGCCGCCACCCCCGCGGCGATGCGATCGAGTCCGGGCGCGCTCGGGTGCCCGGCGTCGACGGGGATGTCCGCGACGAAGCCGCCGATCCCGCCACGCCGTGCCGCACCGCGGTACGGCGCCCGGTAGGCGCCCGCCGTCGCACGGTCGAGCTTCGGGTGCGCGATCGCGAGGGTCGTCTCGAGGAACGCGGGCGTCAGGACGGTCGCACGGCCGAGCAGTCCGGGGCGGAGGGCCAGTCGGAGCGGGGCCGGGATCGGGGCGTCCGCGGGTTGGTGCACGGCGGTGTTGCACGTCGCCACGGCCACCACGAGGTCCGGGTGGTCGACGGCCCACCCGAGGGAGACCACGCCGCCCCAGTCGTGGCCGAGGGTGACCACGGGGCCGCTGAGGCCGAGCGCGTCGGTCAGCGCGCCGAGGTCACGGACGCGCTCGGGGAGCCCGCGCTGCTGCCCGGTGCGCTCCGAGAAGCCCATGTCGAGCTGGTCGACCGCGACCACGCGCCACACCGGACCGCCCGCCCGAGCGACCGCGAGCGACCGCGCGGCGACCGACCGCCAGAGGTACGACCAGGTGGGGTTGCCGTGCACGCACAGCAGGGTGCCCACCGGGCGCACGCCGAGCTCGTCCAGGGAGCCGGCCGTGTCGAGGAGGTGCCACGACCGCTCGGGGCGGGCCGCGCCTCCAGGACCGCCGTCCAGAGCGCCCGGGACCGTGACGATGCGCGACCAGGCGGGGTCGAGTCCGGGCAGGGGCGGCGGGAGCGTCGCCGGAGCCGTTGCGGCGGCGACGCGCGGGAGGCCGGACCTCACCAGCGCAGTTCCATCATCGCCGTGTTGATGCCGGAGCCCACGCCACCGAGGAAGACCCGGTCGCCGCGGGTGATGCCGCCGTTCGCGACCTCGTCGGCGAGGGTGATCGGGATGGACGCGGGGCCGACGTTGCCGAACCGCTGGTACGTCGTCGGGACCTTGTCGCGCGGGATGCCGATCGCCTCGACGAAGGCGTTCGTGTGCACGTCGGAGACCTGGTGCAGGACGTAGCGGTCCATGTCTGCCCAGTCGAAGTGGGCGCGGGCCTCGTTCCAGGCGGCGACGACGAGCTCCATGCCGCCCTTGAGCAGCATCTTCGCGTCGGTGAACATGCCGTCGACGCTGCCGACGCAGAGGTCGTACCACTGCGTCGCCGCACGGGTCACCCCACCGACGATGCGGTGCCCCTCGGGGTGCGCGTCCGACGGGCCGAGCACCGCCGCCGCCGCACCGGACCCGAGGGTCAGGCTCGCGAACTCGCTCATGAAGTCCTTGCGGTTCCGGCCGCCCTGGTTCAGGCGGTCGATCGTGTTGAGCTGCACCTGGTCGGCGTCCTCGCCGTCCACGACGAGCGCGTACTTGATCTGGCCGGAGTCGATCATGCCCGCGGCGACGCTCATCGCGTTGACGAAGCCGAGGCACGCGTTGGCGATGTCGAAGTTGATCGCCGAGGTGGGCAGGCCGAGCCCGTGGTGCAGGCGGACGGCGACCGACGGCTCGAGGTGCGGGCGGGTGACCGACGTGTTGATCAGCAGCCCGATGTCCTCGGGGCGCACGCCCGCGTCGGCCATCGCTCGGCGGCCGGCGTCGATCGCGGCGTCCTGGAAGGTCTGGCCCTCGCCCCAGTTGCGGCGCTCGGTGACACCGGCGACGCGTTCGAGCAGGCCCATCGGCAGACGGAGTCGACGGAGGACCCCGCGGAGACGCGCCTCGATGTCCGCCGAGGTGGTCACCCGCTCGGCCGTGGTCGTCGCCACCGACAGCAGCGAGACGTTCTGGTGCTTCGCCGTGGCGTTGCCCGGCCGCTCCTGCTCGTCGCTCGTCGCCTGGTCGACCGGCCGTTCCGTCATGATCGTCACCGACACATACTTCCCCATTCCGCCTGAGTACGCGATCCGGTTGCGCTGGATGGAGGCGCTGCGGGTGGCGCGTCGCGCTCAGACGTCGGTCGGCAGGGGCTCCTTCGGCAGCTTCCGCACCTTCGCGCGGCGCTTCCGACGCTCCGGGATCATCGACCGCATCTCCTCGAGCTTGCCGAAGCAGAGCAGGCGGTCACCGGACTCCAGCGCGACGCCGCTCCGCGGGTTCGGGATGACGCTCGAACCGCGGTGCAGGGTCAGGACCGTGATGTCCCGGTCCCAGAGGCCCGACTCCTTGATGGTCTTGCCGACCAGGTCCGCGTTGGTGTGCACGAGGAGTTCGGCGACGCCGTACCCGGTCGACACGGACAGGCGTTGGCGCACGTCGATCTCCGGGAAGGCGACCTGGTTCGCGATGAAGTCGACGATGGCACCCGCGATGTCGAGCCCGGTGGCACGCTCGACGCCCTCGAGGCCGGGCGACGAGTTCACCTCCATCACGAGCGGACCGTCGTTGCCCTCGAGCATGTCGACGCCCGCCACCTTGAGGCCCATGATCTGCGCCGAACGGACGGCGACGGCCTCGTACTCGGGCGAGAGCGTGACCTTCTCGACGGTGCCGCCGCGGTGCACGTTCGAGCGGAACTCGTCGCCGGACGCGGTCCGGCGCATCGCGGCCACCACCCGGTCGCCGACGACGAGCGCGCGGATGTCCCGGCCGCGGCTCTCCGAGATGAACGACTGGATGAGGACGTTCTGCTTCGTGGAGTGCAGCGTCTCGACGATCGACTCGGCGACCTTCGCCTCCGGGGCCAGGATCACCCCGATGCCCTGCGTGCCCTCGAGCAGCTTGATGACGACCGGGGCGCCGCCGACCCGTTCGATCGCGCCGCGGACGTCGTTGCGGCCGGCCACGAAGGTCGTCGCCGGCATGCCGATGTCGTGTCGCGAGAGGATCTGGTTCGCGCGGAGCTTGTCGCGGGAGTTGGTGATCCCGTTGGCGGTGTTCGGCGTGTAGACGTCCATCTGCTCGAACTGCCGGACGACGGCGGTGCCGTAGTACGTGATCGAGTTGCCGATCCGGGGCAGCACGGCGTCGTAGTCGCTGAGGAGCTTGCCGCGGTAGAGCAGGTCCGGGTCCTCGCCGGCCAGGTCGATCGCGAACCGCAGCGTGTTGAGGACCTTGACCTCGTGCCCGCGGTCGAGGGCCGCCGCGCGGAGGCGCTGGGTCGAGTACGCCTGGGGCGCGCGCGACAGGATGGCGAGTTTCATCGAGGGGTTCTCCGCGGGGTCGGGGTCGACGGCGACGCTCCATCAAAGCACGCGGACGCGGCGTCCCGACGTGCGGGCGCACGATCCGCGCATGCGACAGGATGGGCACATGGCCCGCGTCCCGAAGTCCCCGAACGGCGGCCTCGTCGTCGCCGGCTGGCGGGAGTGGGCGGCCCTGCCGGATCTCAGCATCCCGTGGATCAAGGTGAAGCTCGACACCGGTGCGCGGAGCTCGGCACTGCACGCCTTCGACCTCGAGGAACTCCCCGGCGACCGGGTGCGATACTCGGTCCACCCGTGGCAGGACACCGACGCCGACGCGGTCACGATCGAGTGCGACGTGCACGACCGCCGCACCATCCGCAGTTCGACGGGGCACACCCAGGAGCGGATCGTCGTCCTCACCGAGATGGCCCTCGCCGGCCGCGTCCTCCAGGCCGAGGTCACGCTGAGCAACCGCGACCAGATGGGGTTCCGGATGCTCGTCGGGCGCGAGGCACTGCGCCAGGGCTTCCTGGTCGACCCGGCGCGGTCGTTCATGGCGGGGCGTGCGCCGAAGGAGATCCGCCGGCGCAACCGCGGACGCGCCTGACCACCCGACCCGGCGGCGCGGTGTGACGCAGCGTGACGCAGCCCCTCGCCGAGCGCCGGCCGTCGTGCCTACGCTCCCTGCACCGGCGGCGACACGGCTGCCGGTCCCGCCGCGCCGCCGCCGCGGGACCCGACTGCCCGACCCGAGGAGCGCCATGACCGACCAGACGATCGCCCACCAGGTGGAGACCTTCAACGAGGGCTTCACCGCCCAGATCGGGCCGGAGCTGTCCGCGGTGTTCGACGGCGAGCAGGCCGACCTGCGCGCCGCGGGGGTGCCGTCGTCCGCGCTCGGCGTCGGCGCGACCGCTCCCGACGCACCGCTGACCGACCCGAAGGGTGCCGCGACGACGCTCGACGCGGTGCGCGCCGGCACGCCGACCGTCCTCGTCTTCTACCGCGGCGCCTGGTGCCCGTACTGCAACCTCACGCTCCGCACCTACCAGCAGGAGCTCCTGCCCGCGCTGCAGGAGCGGGGCGCGCAGCTCGTCGCCGTCTCGCCGCAGACGCCGGAGGGCACCGAGACCGCCATCGCGAACGGCGAGCTCGCGTTCCCGGTGCTGTCCGACCCGGAGAACGTGCTGGCCGGTCGGTTCGGCATCGTCACGGAGCCGTCCGCGGCCGCTCGCGCAGCGCACACGCAGCTCGGCTTCGACGTCGCCGACAGCAACGCCGACGACACCGCACGCATCCCGTTCCCCTCCGTCTTCGTCATCGACGCGGACGGCGCCGTACGCTTCGCCGACGTGCACGTCGACTACACGACCCGCACCGAGGTGGCGACGGTCGTCGAGGCGGTCGACGCACTGGGCGCGCTCGCGCGCTGACCACCGGTCTGGAGGCGCGGCGGAGGTGACCGGCGTCGGTCACCTCCGCCGCGCCTCCCGTCCGACCGGTGTCGGGTGCGGCCCGTCGTCGCCGCACCACGGGGTCAGGCGTGGAGGTGGGCCCCCAGGAAGGCGAGCTGCTCGGGCGCCATCCGCCGCCAGTAGGCGTGCGTGTGGCCGCCGGCCTGGAAGCCGCCCGCAGGTCGGTGCGTGAAGCCGTCGACGTAGGTGCGCACGGCGGGTTCGAAGCCGTCGCCGGTCCCGCAGTCGACCCGCACGGCGACGCCGTCGAGGGCACGCTGTCGGCCGAGCACCGTGTTCGCCCGGAAGTCGGCCGCGTCGTCGAACGCTCCGCGTGCGGTGTCACCCGCCGCCGTCCAGAGCGCCGGGCTGATCGCGGAGACGGCCCGCACCCGGGACGACCCGAGCAGGCCGCCGAGGTGCAGGGCGCCGTACCCGCCCATCGAGTTGCCGACGAACCCGAGCCGTGCCGTGTCGAACCCGCGGCGGGCCAGGAGTGGGAGGAACTCGTCGACGACCATGGCGGACGGGTCGTCCCCGTCGGCCCGTCGGTGCCAGTACCGGTTCCCGCCGTCGACCGCGGCGATCGCGAACGGTGCACCCCCGGACGCGACGTGTGCGGCGAGGAAGCGGTCGTAGCCGAGGTGCGTGCCGAAGAAGTCGGTGTGGTCGCTGCCGTAGCCGTGCAGGGCGACCACGACCGGCAGGGGTCCGGACGCATCCGGCGCCGCGATCGTCCACCCGACCCGCTTGTTCCGTCGGGCGGTGGACACGAACGTCCCCGAGGTCGTGGGCACGGGCCGGACGTCGGGGACGGTGCCGGCCGGACCGTCGAGACCGAGCACCCGGTACATCGTCGAGCGGCCGGGCAGCACGCGCAGGTTCACCGCCTCCGCCACGGCGCCGGCTCCGACGACGGCCGCGCCACCGACGATGAGGGACCGGCGGGTGATCCGACCGGCACGCGAGCCGGTCATGCGCGGGGCGCCGTGCCCTCGGAGCTCACGTGCTCCGTGACCAGGGTGGAGGAGATGCGCTGCACACCCGGCACCGTACCGAGTCCGGTGGGGAGGAACGGCCGGGAACTCGGCGACGGTGGATGTGAGGACGCGCAGGAGGTGGCACGGACCGGGGAACGGCCGTCGCGCCTCACGACGGGATGGTCGCCGCGTCCACCAGGGCAGCCGCGACCACCCGGGCGGTCCCGGTGCCGAGCGCCGCGTCACGCAGGCGCATCGCGAGGTACCCGGACAGCACGAGCAGGAGCTGGTCGGCGAGCGCCGACGCCGCTCCACGCTCGGAGACCGGGAGCGCCTCGGCGAAACCGCCGAGCCGGCTCCGGAGCGTGCCGGTCTCGAGGTCGAGCACGTCGCGCACCTCGCCGGGTGCGTCGGCGTACTCGGCGGCGGTGCCGAGGAAGGCGCACCAGCGCGATCCGGCCGGGGTCGACCGGTAGTCGTCGAGCGCGTCGAACACCGCCAGCAGCCGGCCGCGGTCGTCCGGTGCCGCGTCGACGGCGCGGTCCCAGGTCGCGAGCCAGTCGTCGTGTCGGCGCCGGAGCGCAGCGGCGACGAGCGACTCCTTGCTGGGGTACCCGCGGTAGAGCGTGGCGCTCGAGATCCGGGCGCGCTCGAGGACGGCGTCGATCGGGGTCGCGGCGATCCCCCGGGTGAAGAAGAGCTCCTCCGCGGCGTCGAGGAGCTTCGCCTCGGTCCCTGGACGCATCGCCATGGAAGCACCCTAGGCTCTCAGAAGTGAAACGATCGTTTTCGTTACGACAACAGGTCCTGGTCGGCTCGGGGCTCGGGCTCATCGCCGCGACCTACGGACTCGTCCGGCTCGCGTACGGGCTCTTCCTCCCCGACGTGCAGCACGACCTCGGCGTGCGCGCCGGTGCCGCGGGCTGGATCTCGTCGGGGGCGTCCGCCGTGTACTGCGTCGCCGCCGTCGTCGGGTTCGTGTGCGCGGCCCGCGTGCCGCGCACCCTCGTCGCTGCGTCGGCGATCGTCGCGGGCGGCGGGGCCCTCGCGATGGCGGCGGCGTCCGGCCCGGTGCCGTTCGGCGTCGCGGCCGTCCTCGCGTCGGGCGGCGCCGGACTGGCCTCGCCCGCGCTGGTGCGACTCGTCGCCGAGCAGGTCCCCGGCCCGGCGGTCTCCCGGGCACAGGCGGTCGTCAACTCGGGCACCGGTCCGGGTCTCGTCGGCGCCGGCGTCCTCGCGCTCGTGCTGCTGCCGGACTGGCGCACGGCCTGGGCGTGGTCCGGGGTCGTCGCGCTCGTGGTCGGTGCGGTGCTGCTCGGCGCGGCCGGACGGCGCACCGCTGACGAGCCCGACGACCGCGCCCGGCCCGGCGGGGTCCCGGGACGGGCGTGGTTCGTCGCGCACCGGGCGGTGCTCGTCCTCGCCCTGCTCTTCGGCGCGGGGTCGGCGGTCGTCTGGACGTACGGCCGCTCGCTGCTCGTCGACGCCGGGGCACCGGTGGCGGTGTCGGTCTCGGCCTGGACCGCGCTCGGGCTCGGCGGCGCGGCGGTCGCGGTCACGGCACGCTGGACGAGCAGGCTCCGGGCCCGGACGCTCTGGGTGGTCACGACCGCGTCGGTCGCGGTCGCCGTCCTCGCGCTCGGGGCCGTCCCGCGGTCGACGGTGGTCGCACTGGTCGCCTGCGTCGTCTTCGGGTGGGGCTACACGGCAGCGACCGGAGCGCTCATCGCCTGGACGACCGAGATCGATCCCGACCGTGCCGCAGCGGGCACCTCCATGCTGTTCGTCGCGCTCGTGCTGGGTCAGGCGGTCGGCGCGGCTGCGGCCGGCGTGGTTGTCGGCGCGGCCGGCCCCCTCGTCGCGTTCGTCCTCGGTGCCGTGGTGACCGCCGTCAGCTGCGTCCCGGCCGTCCGACGCTCCGTCCACGGGCGCCTTGGCGGGAGCGCCGTCCCGCGGTAACGTGGCCGGGTCGTCCTCGAGCCGAGGAGCGGCGGACCCGGAACCCACACGACAGCGGAGTCATGGCAACGAAGCGCTGAGCCGGCACCAGAGCCGGCTCCCCCTCCACGCGGACCGCACCGGTCCGCGCGCTTCCAGTACGCCCGCGCGGCACCGATGCCGTGCGACGACTCCGAGGGACTCCCCGTGTTCTCCATCCGCGCCCGCCTCCGGGCATCGACCGCCACGCTCGCCGAACACCGCTTCGTCACGTTCGCCGTCCTCGTCGACACGATCGGCGCCGGCCTGACCCTGCCGCTGACGATCGTCTACTTCACCCTGACCACCGACCTCTCGCTCGCGACGATCGGGCTGCTCTCGACCGCCGCGTCCCTGCTCGCCCTGCCCGTCGGGCTCCTCGGCGGCGTGGTCACCGACCGGTTCGGCGCGAAGGCGTCGATGATCACGAACAACCTGCTGTCCGCCGCCGGGTTCACCCTGTACCTGGTCGCCCACGACCCGGCCCTGGTCTTCGCGGCGATCTTCCTCGCGAACGCGTCCGAGCGGCTCTACTGGACGTCGTGGACGGCCTACGTCCACGACCTCTCCGCCGGCCGACCGTTCGAGCGGTGGTTCGCCTTCCTCGAGGCGACCAAGGCCGCGGCCCTCGGTGCCGGCGCGGTCGTCGCCGCGATCACCCTGGCGGGTGGCGGTCAGGACGGCCTGCGGTGGCTCGTCCTGGCGAACGTCGTGACCAGCGTCGCCGCGGCGGTCGTGTTCGCGACCCAGCGGACCGGCGGCGCCCGGCGTCCCGAGCCGGTGCCGCGCGACCTCGCGGACGTCCGGACGGGGTCGCTCCGGGAGTTCGCCGCCGACCGGTCGATGCGCCTCGTCACGCTCGGGCAGTTCCTGATCGGCCCCGCGATGGTGCTGCCGAACGTGGCACTCAGCGTCCTGTTCGTCGAGCGGTGGCACATGCCCGCCGCGGTGGCGCCGGTGCAGTTCGCCGTCGCGACCGGGCTCGCCGCCTGCCTGCAGACCTCCCTCACCCGGTGGGTCGCGGGGCGGGACCGCGGTCGACTCGTCGCCGTCGGCGCGGGACTCACGGCGCTCGCCGTCGTCCCGCTCGTGGCGCTCTCACCCCTCGACGGGCTCGCGGCGTGGTCCTTCGTCGTGCTCGTTGCCGTGCTGCTGGCGGTCGCGGACATGGTCGCCCTGCCGGCCGCGAACGCCGTCATGGCCGAGGCGCCGCACCCGCGGGTCCGCGGTCGGGCGATCGGGGTCTTCCAGACGGCGGGCTCGGTCGGGATGGCACTGTTCCCGCTGACGCTCGGGCTCCTCGACTCCCCGGTGCCGTGGGCGCTCTGGGCGCTCACCGCGCTGGTCTTCGCCGGGGCGGCGTGGGCGTGGGGGGCCGCAGTAGCGGGGCTGCCGACCCACGTCCGGACCGCGTCGCCGACGGACGCCGACGGCTGACCGGCGCGCGCGTCCGGCCGGGCGAACCCGATCGGGCGTCCGGTCAGGCGCGCGCGTCCGGCCGGGCGTCCGGCCGGCTCCATCGGGACCCCGCGGTCAGAGGAGCCCGAACACCGCCTGCGCGCCGAGGCTCGTCCCCGCGACGAGCACCCAGAGCGCGATGCCGAGGAGCATCGGTCGGAATCCCGCCCGCCGCAGCGCCGCGAAGTCCGTCGAGAGCCCGATCGCGGCGAGCGCCACCGTGATGAGGAAGGTCGCCGCGGTCGAGAACCCGGGTGCCGCCGCGGCGGGCAGGACACCGACGGTGCGGAGCAGCACCACCACGAGGAAGCCGATGAGGAACCACGGGACCAGGCGGAACACGCGGACGCCACCGGCGCGACCCGGCGCACCGACGGACGCGGCCTGCTCGCGGGCGGTGCGCCGCGCCTCCAGACCGGCCAACCCGACGACGATCGGGATGATCATGAGGGTCCGGACCAGCTTCACCACCACGGCGGTGTCGGTCGCCTGGCGACCGTAGACCGTCGCGGTGGCGACCACCGACGACGTGTCGTTCACGGCGGTCCCGGCGAAGACGCCGAAGGCGTGCTGGCTGAGGCCGAGGGCGTGCCCGAGCAGGGGGAAGACGAAGACGGCGGCGATGTTGCACAGGAAGATCGTCGACATCGCGTATGCGACGTCCGCGCTCACCGCACCGATGACGGGCGTGACCGCGGCGATCGCCGATGCGCCGCAGATGCCGGTGCCGACGCCGATGAGCGTGCGGAGGGCGCTCGACACCCGCAGCAGGCGGCCGATCCCCCAGGCGGCCAGGAGGCACACGACCAACGTCGAGAGCATGACCGGCAGCGTCTCGCCCCCGATGCGGAGCACCTCGCCGATGGAGAGCTGCGCGCCGAGCAGGACGACGGCGAACTGCAGCACCCGAGCGGACGCGAACTTCACGCCGGGCTGGAGCGCGCCGAGACCGCTCGCGGTGGCCGCGCTGGCGGTGCCGATCGCGGTCGCCGGCGCCCCCGCGTCGCTCGCGCTGCGCCGTCGGACCAGCCAGCCGACCACGGCACCGATCACCACCGCCGGGACGGGGCCACCGACCACCGGGACGGCGGTGGCGACGAGCGTCGCGACGAGGCCGATCGCCACCGCCAGGGCGACGCCGGGCAGGGCAGCGGTGACAGCGGGACGCGAGAGGGGCACCCGGTCAGCGTGCCACCGAACCGGTGCGCACGGCGACCGCCCCGCGGGACGCCGGTTGTGCACCAAGCGCAGTGGACGGTGGGACGCCTCGTCACGAGGGACCGCCAGAGCGTATCCTCAGGTCCGGAAGCAACGACGATTCCGGCCATGCCTCGTCGTGCGTTCCCTCACCGGTACGACGGGCGCGAACTGCGAACAAGAGCCCCTCGTGACCGAACACCTCATCGAGTACGTCGCCCGTGACCGAACGGGCATCACCACCGTCGTGACGACGACCAGCGTCATCGACGTCGACACGGTGATCCAGCACATCCACGCCGGTCACGCCGGCTACTACGTCGCCGCGGACTCCTGGAAGCGCACGCCGGTGCGGAGCATGACGTTCCTCGGCGGCGCCTACCTCTTCGCCAACTGGGACGGCTCGAAGCGGAACATGCTGCACGACCTCGCGTTCCATGCCCCGACCCGGACGACCGAGACGAAGCCCGTGCGGCAGTCACCGTTCGCCCGGCTGCTGTCCGCGCTGTTCGGTCCCCGAGACGCCGCCCGCCCGGTGCGACGAGGCTAGGGCGCCCGCCCGACAGGGGCGTCGGGGCTGGAGCCGCGACGCCGACGCGTTCGCGGTGAGCCCGGCCTCGTCGACGTGCACGAGTCCGTGCTGCGCCGTTGACGCCCGCCCGCCGGCCGTCGCCCGTCCCGTGGCAGGATGGCCGGCAGCAAGCACGAGGGGGAGACATGCTCGCAGCAGACGTGGTGGCCGCACGCTTCCGACCGACGATGTTCCGACCGGGGTACGACCAGGGGCAGGTCGACGACTTCCTCGACCGGGTGCAGGCGGTGCTCGCCGAGCACGAACGGGGGCGCCGGTCCGCCGCGCTCACGCCCGAGGACGTCGTCGCCACGACGTTCTCGCCGACGCGGTTCCGCCAGGGGTACGACCAGGACGAGGTGGACGACTTCCTCGACCAGATCGTGGTCGCACTCCGGCAACTCCCGATGCGCTGATCTGTCCACAAGTGGGCAGCAGCAGGCTGATGTGTGATGTAGCAGCACTAGGGTGAGTGACGGAAGGGGGATCGGCATGGGGAACGGGTGGACGCTCGACGTCGCCGCATCGCAGACGATCGTCGACGGGGCGGCCAGCGCCGGCGCCTCGATGCAGGACGCCGCGGTCGACGTGGACTCGGCACTGCGCGGCGTCGTCGCAGCGCTGACCGGTACCGCAGCAGCCGGTGCCGCCCAGGGGTTCGTGACCGCGCGGCAGGGCGACGCGACGTCCGCCGTGCGCGGCGTCGAGCGGGCGATCACGGCTGCGACCGGAGCCATGGCCGCGTTCGCGCACGCCGACACCGAGATGGCGAGCACCACGGGCGCAGCGGCGCGCCGGACCGGGGACCGGGGCACGCGATGAGCCAGGGACTCATCGACGAGAGCGCACTCCCCACCGTGACCGCGACGAGCGGTGGGGTCGGTGACAGTGCGACCGCGCTCCGCTCCGCCACCGCCCGCGTCGACCGGGCAGCGGACGACGCCCAGCGCTCGTGGTCCGGCATCGGCTCCGCGCTGTCGTCCCCCGGCGCCACCGACGCCCTGCCGAACGCGATGAGCGGTGCGGTCGACACCGCCAGCGACCTCGCGGCGGCGGCGTCCGCGGTCGCCACCGCGCTCGACGCGTTCTCCCTCGAGGTGGCCGCGATCCGGAAGACCCGCCGGACCCTCGCCGCGGACATCGAGGAGCTCCGGGCGCGGGTCGCCGCTTCGGACGACGACGCCGTCCCGCCCGAGTACCAGGTCGCCAACGACGACCTGCACGCGCGCGCGGGGCGACTGCGGACCCGATGGCGGACAGCGCAGGACGAGCTGAGCCAGGCGATCGCTGGACAGGTCGGCGGGACGCCCCAGCTGTTCCCGGCCCTGAGCGGGAACACCCTCGCCGCGCCGTTCTCTCGGGTCGACTTCACCGGAGCGGCGCTGCGGTTCGGCGACGCCGCGACCCTCCCGCTGCTGAGCAGCCTCGCGGCGCGTGGCGCCGACGCCCTCCGCGACTGGGCTGCGGCCCACCCCGCGCAGGCGCAGCGGATGCTCGACCACCCGCCCGCAGCGACAGACGTCAAAGCGTGGTGGTCCGGTCTCGGCACCGGCGAACGCGACGCACTCGTGACGGGCCTGTCGATGGTCGTCGGGAACCTCGACGGCGTCCGGTACGCCGACCGCGGCCGGGCGAACCAGCACACGCTCACGACCGAGCTCGCGAAGGCGAAGACCGACCGTCTCGCTATGTACGAGCGGATGGCGGGTAGTGAGCCGCTGACCGCCGCCGAACGGACGCGGTACCAACAGCTCGTCGAGCGGATCGCCGCCCTCGAGTCCCTCGGCAAGACGATGGACGCGGGCACTGCTGCGGCGCCGCGCACCATCGTCTCGTTGACGCTCGGCCATCCTCCGCTTGCGGCGGTGGGGATCGGTGACCTCGACTCGGCCAGCAACGTCACGGTGACCGTGCCGGGGATGGGGAACACGGTCGCGGACAGCATGCAGGGGTGGACGGGCGGCGCGGAGAACCTGTACAACGAACAGCGCAAGGCCGCTCAGGACGCGAACGCAGATCGCAACATCGCTACGATCGCGTGGATGGGCTACGACACTCCGGACATGCCTCCGAGCCCGGACGTGCTCAGCTCGGCAAAGGCACTGGTCGGTGCCGAGAAGCTCAGGGGGTTCCTGAGCGGCGTGTCGGCCACCCGGGGCTGGGAAGGCGGCGACCACCTGTCCGTCGTCGCACACTCCTACGGCACGACCACCGCGACCCTGGCCACGGCCAAGACACCGGTGGACAACCTGACGCTGCTCGCATCAGCGGGGATCGACGGCCGGGTCCCCGATGTCGATGCGCTCGCGGTACCTCGAGAACACGTCTGGGCCTCGCAGGCAAAGTCGGATCTCGTCGCGAACATCGGCCGCGGAGCGGTCGAGCTGCCGCGACCCGGCTTCGGCGGAGACCAGCCGATCAACACCGGCAACCCGTTCACTGCGAACCGCACGCTCGTCCTGAGCATCCCGAGCACCCACACGCACAACCCCGGCGATCCGGACTGGGGAGCTCGCACGTTCTCGTCCAACGACGAGGAGATCGCGGGTCGCACCTACCCCGGCTCGGACGGGCACCCTGCCACCCCCGCCACTGAAGCCACCCTGACCGGCGAACCGACCGCCGAGAAGGGCTACCTGGACGCCGGTACGTCGTCGCTGTACAACACCGCGCGGACGAGCCTCGGGTACACGCCGGAAGGGCAGAAGATCCCGTGACGGAGCGTCGAGGACGACAGACCCTCATCCCGGCCGTCCTGGCCTGTCTCGTGCTCGCGGGCTGCGCGAGCACCACACCACCGAAGGAGCCAACGATGTCGAGCACGGGGTCGACCGCAGCCAAGGCCGTCTGGGACAGCATGAACGCGGAGGTCGAGGCATCCCAAGCGATCGTCGGCACCGGCTGGCTCGCATCCGACACCGCTGCGAGGGCGTGCGGCGGGGACGGCGCCCAGTGGGTGCTCACGCGTTTCGGACCCGGAACGCAGCCGGACGACCGAACCGCTCAGTTCGAGGACCTGACGAAGCGGTGGGAAGCGAAGGGCTGGAAGCCGGTCAGGACCGAATTCGGGGGTGACAGCCCCGGTGTCCAGCTCCGCTACCCGGCGGCCTCGACCCTCGACGACGGATTCTTCATCGAGTACCGGTCCACGTCGCACGGGTCGACGCTGCAGCTGCAGACCCCGTGCACCCCCGGCGACGTCGACGCGCTCAACCGCGAGAAGTACGGCGAGCGCCACACGAACACCCCGCCGGACATCCCCGGTGCCAACCCCTCCGCAGGGACCGAACCGACCTCGGGAGCCACGTCGTGATGAGTTCGACCATGGGGAAGGACCACCTCGCTCGCGAGCAGGAGCGACTCGACCGCGTCCAGGACCGGCGGATCACCAGACCCGGGCTCGCCGCACTCGTCCTCGGCCTGGTGTCGTTCGTCGTCCAGACGGTGTCGATCACCCTGCTCTGGCCGTCCGTGCTGGTCTCGCTGGTGCTCGTCGCCCTAATCGTGTGGACCTCGGTCGCCCTGAAGCAGACCACCGGACACCGGACGTCCGCGCGCGCGATCGGCATCGTCGGGATCGCCGTCGCCGGCCTCGGCATCCTGCAGTCGCTCGGGTTCCTCCTGGCCATGGCGCTACTCGCCGGGGCAGTCTGAGTCGGACGGACCCCACGCCGATCGCCGAGCCGGAGGAGCACCAGCATGGAGCACGCGGACGTCGCCGTGATCGGAGCGGGTGTGGCCGGCCTCACCACCGCACGACTCCTGGTCGACGCCGGCCTCCGGGTGGTCGTCCTCGAAGCGCGTGACCGCATCGGCGGCCGGGTGCACACGGACCGTCGCGACGGCCTGGTGACGGACCTCGGGGCCTCGTGGATCCACGGGGTGGACGGCAGCGCCGTCGCCGCAGCCGCCGACGCGTTCGGCCTGCGGACGACGGAGTTCACGGTCGGTGGCTACCAGGTCGACGGCCGACCGATCGCGTACCACGGCCCGGACGGCGCCCGTCTGGACGCGTCGGCGACGGAGCGCTTCGCCGCGGACGTGCACGCCGTGGACCGCGTGCTCGCCCGGGTGATCGAGCGGTCCGGGGCGCACGACAGCTACCACGACGTCGTCGAACGTGCCCTCGCCGAGCAGCACTGGGACGCCGACCGGACGGAGCGGGTCCGCGAGCACCTGGAGCACCGCAGCGAGGAGCAGTACGGCGTCGCGAGCACCGGACTCGCGGCACACGGGCTCGACGACGACGTGGTCGAAGGTGACGAGGTGGTGTTCCCGGACGGGTACGACGCGCTCCCCGCGCGGTTGTCCGAGGGGCTCGACGTCCGGCTCGAGCACGCCGTGCGGACCGTCGAGTGGGGCGCCGAGGGCGTGGTCGTCGCCGGTGACCGGGGCGCCGTGCACGCGGACGCCGCCGTGGTGACGGTCCCGGTCGGGGTCCTGCAGTCGGCCGACCTCACGATCTCGCCGCCGCTCCCCGACCGGCACCGCGAGGCGCTCGGACGGCTGCGGATGAACACGTTCGAGAAGGTGGTCCTCCGCTTCCCGACGCGGTTCTGGGGCGAGGACGTCTACGCCGTCCGACAGCTCGGTCCCGCGGGCCGGTGGTGGCACTCCTGGTACGACCTCACGCGCCTCGACGGGGTGCCGACACTGCTGACGTTCGCGGCGGGTCCCGCGGCGAGGGCGATCCGCGGCTGGAGCCCGGAAGCCGTCACGGCCTCGGTGCTCGACGAGCTCCGACGACTGCACGGCGACCGGGTCGGGACGCCGACGTCGGTGCACGTGACGGCGTGGCAGGACGACGAGTGGTCGCGTGGCTCGTACGCGCACATGCTCCCGGGCTCGGTGACGGCCGACCACGACGACCTCGCTCAACCGGTCGGCGACGTGCTGCACCTGGCCGGCGAGGCGACCTGGACCGACGACCCGGCGACCGTGTCCGCGGCCCTGTACTCGGGGCACCGGGCTGCGGTCGCGGTGCTCGGTCGCGACGTGCCGATCAGCCGGCTGTGGGCCGCCGTCGAGCAGACGGGCCGATCAGGGGCGGCCGAGCAGGCGGTCTGATCAGGCGCGGCCGAGCAGACGGGCTGATCAGACGCGGCCGTCGTCCTCTTCGGGGTTGAAGTGGGAGTCGTCGCCCTGGTGGCCCACGGCGATGCCGTCGGGCTCGTTCGGGATCGTCCCGTCCTCGCCGAGGCCGTCCGGCTTCGTGGTGCCCTCGGAGTCGTTCGCCGCCGACGGAGCGTCGTGCTCGTCCGGGGTGGGCGTGTTCTCGTTGTCGGTCATGGTCTGCTCCACTGCAGTCGTCGATCCGGCAGCCGATCGCCGCCGGAGTTCCTGACCTCGGACGCTACGTGGTGCTCCTCGGAGATCGCCCCACTGCAGCGCCTAGGCTGACCGGGTGGTCACCGCACGTCAGCAGCTGTCCGCGCTCGTCCGTCCGGGCGGCGCGCCACTGGTGCCGGACATGCCGACGGCCGAGTCGTCGCGACGGGCGGCGGTCCTCATCCTCTTCGGGGCCCTCGACCACGTCCCCAGTGACCGGGACGCCACGGACACCCGCGTCGGCCGGGACCTCGACGTGCTGCTCCTCGCCCGTGCGACCACGCTCCGAGCGCACCCCGGCGAGGTCGCGTTCCCCGGCGGACGGATCGACCCCGGCGACGCCGACCCCACGGCTGCGGCCCTCCGCGAGGCGCAGGAGGAGACCGGCCTCGACCCCGACGGCGTCGAGGTGCTCGGCACGCTGGATCCCGTCCCGCTCGCGTTCTCACGACACCTGGTCACGCCGGTCATCGGCTGGTGGCGGTCGGCCTCACCGGTGCGGGTGGTCGACGAGGCGGAGTCCGCCGCGGTCTTCCGCGCCCCGGTCGCTGACCTCCTCGACCCGGCGCACCGCGGTGTGACCGTCGTCCGCCGCGGCGGTCAGGAGTGGCGCGGTCCGGCGTTCACGGTCGACACCGTGTCGGGGACGCACACGGTGTGGGGCTTCACCGCGATGCTGCTCGACGCCGTCTTCGACCGTCTGGCCTGGACGGAACCGTGGGACCGGCAGCGCGAGGTCCCGCTCCCCGTCGCCCGCTGAACCGGTCGCGGGGCGCAGGGCGCAGCCGCCGACGACGCTCGCGACCGCCGGTCGCCCGCTGGCCCCGTCGCAGGGCTCAGCCGCCGACGACGCCCGCGACCGCGTCCACGACGATCTGCCGCCGCCGCGCCGGCGTGACCGCGGGGACGGAGGTCTCGAACTCGGGGCTGCCCGCGCTCCAGAACGCGGCGAGGTGCACGACCAGCCCGAGCAGCACCGGCGCTCGGAAGGACCGCGGCACGACCCCGGCGCGTTGCGCCCGCTCGACCTCGGCGACGACCGCGCGCTGGCTCTCCACGACGGCCTCCAGCGGGGTGGTCCCTGCGCGCTCGAGCCGGTGCCACGTCGCGAGCCGCGGGATCCACGGACGTTCGACGAAGTGGTCGTGCAGCCGGCCTGCGTACTCGGCGAGGTCCTCGGGGTCGAGCGGGACCTGGTCGAACGTCTCGGCGACCGTCTGCGCGAAGAGCGCGTCGAACAGGCCTTCCTTGCTGCCGAAGTAGTGGAAGATCTGGGCCTTGTTGCTCGCCGACGCCGCGGCGATCCGCTCGATGCGGGCACCGCCGATCCCGACCGCGGCGAACTCGTCCCGCGCCGCGAGCAGGAGCTTCGCGCGCATCGCGTCGGCGGCTGGGGGCGTGAAGGGTGCCATGCCGTCCACCGTACCGAGCGGGTGGTCGCGCCCGGCGCACCGGTGGCGACCGGGTGTCGGACGGGAGGCGCGGTGCGGGCCGGCACCGCGCCTCCCGTCCGCTGGGTGGTCGCGACCTCAGTCGGTGGTGCGGGCCTGCTCGTCGCCGCTGGCTGGCGCCGGCTCCCGACGCATCTTCGCGAGGCTGGCGAGGGTGGACACCGCCATGGCGACGACGATCACGACGAGGGAGACCCAGGTGGGGATCTCCGGCGCCCACGCGATGTGCTCCCCGCCGTTGAGGAACGGCAGCTCGTTGCCGTGCAGGGCGTGCAGCACCAGCTTGACCCCGATGAACGCGAGGATGAAGGCGATGCCGCACTTCAGGTACACGAGCCGCTCGAGCAGACCACCGAGCAGGAAGTAGAGCTGACGGAGCCCCATCAGCGCGAACACGTTGGCGGTGAAGACGATGAACGCGCTCTGGGTGATGCCGAAGATCGCCGGGATGGAGTCGAGCGCGAACAGCAGGTCGGTCGTGCCGATGGCGATGAGGACGACGAGCAGCGGCGTGAAGTGCCGGACACCGTCGTGCGTCGTGCGGAGCTTCATCCCGTCGAAGGTGTCGCTGATCCGGACCCGACGGCGGAGCGTCCGGACGATGAAGCTGTCCTTCTGCTCGTCGCCGTCGTCGTCGTCGCGGAGCTGCTGGATCGCGGTCCACACCAGCCACGCCCCGAAGATGTAGAAGATCCACGAGAAGTCCTCGATGAGCTGCGCGCCGACCAGGATGAAGATCCCGCGCAGGACGAGCGCGATGATGATGCCCAGCATGAGCACCTCTTGCTGGATCTTCTTCGGCACCGAGAACCGCGCCATGATGATGACGAAGACGAACAGGTTGTCGATGCTCAGGCTGTACTCGGTCAGCCAGCCGGCGAGGAACTGGCCGGCGGGCTCGCCGCCGGCGAAGACGAGCATCGCCACCGCGAAGACGAGCGCGAGCCCGACGTAGACCCCGACCCAGATGCCGGACTCCTTCAGGGTCGGCACGTGCGGGCGGCGGGCGACGATGAGCAGGTCGGCCAGCAGGATCGCGACGAGCGCGATGATCGAGCCGACTTCGAACACGACGGGGAGCTCGGTCATCCGGAGCCTTCCTTGCGGTGGGGACGGGTGGTCGTCGCGGGGACGGGAGCCGTCACGGGACGGGCCGCCACGAGGACAGCGGTGTCCAGTGTCCCGGATGTCGCGCCGCCTGGCGAACCGGGTGGCCGCACGCCGCGCCGCACGCCGTCCGATCACGGCGCCCGTCGGTCACGTCGATCGGTGCCCGTCGACGGGCTGGCAGCACGGGCACCACCACAGCCGTCGCGCCGGCGACCCGACCACCTCGATGTCGTCGCGGGCGCGGACCCGGGTGCCGCACCGCAGGCAGGGGCGTCCGGCCCGGCCCACGACCCAGTGCCGTTCGCCGCGACGCAGCACGCCGGTGGTGACCTGGTAGGCGTCGGGAACGGTGGCCGAGTGCGACAGCATCCGTCGTGCGGTGTCCAGCAGGCCGACCACGTCGACGGTGCCCACCGGCCGGTCCGGGTGCAGCCCCCGGATGAACCCCAGCTCGTTGACCCAGAGGTTGCCGAGCCCGGCCACGCGGGTCTGGTCGAGGAGGGCCGCACGCACCGGCAGGGCCGGGTCCGCGGTGACGCGCCGGAGGGCTTCCGCCGCGTCGAACCCGTCGTGCAGCAGGTCCGGTCCGAGGTGTCCGAGCGCCCGTGCCTCGGCGGCGGATTCGAGCAGTTCGACCACGGGCAGGTCGAGTCCCCACACCGTGCGACCGTCGGCGAGCACCATCCGGACCCGTGCGGTGCGGGCGGCCGCCGCGGGCAGTCGTCGTCCGCTGCCGGTGACCGTCCACGACCCCTGCATCCGCATGTGCGTGTGCAGGGTGGTGCCGTCGTCGAACCGGGTCAGCAGGTGCTTGCCGTGCGTGGCGTGACCGAGGACCGTGCGACCGCCGAGGCGGTGCCCGGCGGACGCCCCGCCACGGAGTTCCCCGGCGGTGACGACCGCCCCGTCGACCTGCCGCAGGCGCGCGGCGAGGCGGTGGACGGAGTCACCCTCGGGCATGCGCCCACGCTACGAGGCGCCGCCGACACCACGCGCGGCCGCGGTCACACGGATGCTTCGGTCCCGCGCACCTTTCCCACCACGACATCGACGATGCCGGCGATCAGCGCCAGGGCGACGAAGCCGAGCGACACCCCGAGCGCGAGCGGCAGTCCCTGGGAGTAGTCGCCGTGTGCGTCCGCGAGCGACGAGTAGAACACGCTCCCGACCGCGGCGATCCCGATGGCGGAACCGACGCGCGCGCCGACCTGGATGAGACCGCCTGCCGACCCGCCCTGCTCCACCGGGACCTCGGACAGCGTGAGCGTCTGGTTCGGCGAGATCGTGAGGCCGGACCCGATGCCGCCGACGAGCAGCGGCAGGACGAGCCACCAGCCGAGGTCCTTCTCGTAGTGGTTCGCCACGACCCAGATCACACCGCCGAGTCCGATCAGGACGAGGACCGTGCCGACGACGATGAGCTGCCGTCCGAACCGGTGCACGATCCGACCGCCGATGGTCGACGCGACGCCGGAGCCCACCGCGAACGCGACCGAGGACAGACCGGCGAGCAGGGCCGAGTAGCCGAGCCCGGACTGCAGCGCGAGCGTCAGGACGAAGAACAGCGGGGTGAACCCGGCGAAGTACACCGTCGCGAGTCCGACGCCGAGCGAGAACGACCGCCGACGGAAGAGCGCCAGGTCGATGACGGGCTCCTTCGTCCGCTGGTAGCGGCGCTCCCAGAGCACGAAGGCGACGCCGAGGACGACGGCGACCACGACGAGCCACCACTTCGTTGCGCCCTTCCACTGCTCGGACTGCACGAACGGCAGGAGCAGGGCGACGACCGCGGCGCCGAGCAGCGCGATGCCGACCGGGTCGAAGTCGTGCTTCCGCCCGGATTCGGTCCGTTGCGGCTTCGGCAGGTAGCGGAAGGCCAGGAGGATCGTGACGAGTCCCACGGGCAGGTTCACGAAGAAGACGAACCGCCACCCGTTCTCGGTCCCGAAGGCCGTGATGAGCAGGCCACCGACGAGCGGGCCGATCGCGGTCGCGATGCCGACCGTCGCGCCGAAGAGCCCGAACGCGGTGCCGCGTTCCTTGCCGCGGAACAGCTGCTGGATGAGCGCCGTGACCTGCGGGGTGAGCAGGCCACCGGCCAGGCCCTGCACGAGCCGGGCGACGACGAGCACGATGCCGTTCGGCGCGAAGCCGCACAGCGCGCTCGCGACGGTGAACAGGCCGACGCCGACGACGAACATGCGGCGGCGTCCGGTGGCGTCGCCGAGCCGACCACCGGGGACGAGCAGCAGCCCGAACGCCAGGGCGTACCCGGAGAGGATCCACTGGACGGCCTCCGGCGTGGCACCCGGCAGCCCCTTCGAGATCGACTGCAGGGCGACGTTCACGATGGACACGTCGAGCAGCACGATGCCGCCGCCGAGCAGGCAGATGACGAGGGCCTTCCAGCGGCGCGGGTCCGGCTGGTCACCGTCGTCGTGCCCGTCGGACTGCGCGGGGGCGGACGACGCGCGGTCGGAGGGCTCCTGGTGGCGGTCCGAGGACGGCTCCTCGACGGTGCGGTCCGAGGACGGGTGCTCGACGGCGGCCGCGTGGTGGGCGGCGTGGTGCGAGACGGTGGGAGCCGCATCGGGCTCGACGGGCTTGCGGTGTTCGGCTGTCATGACGCTCTCACGCTAGGCGCGCGCTCCCGGGGAGTCCGGGCAGGATGCGTTTCCCGTCCGACTCGCAGTGCCGCCTGAGGACCCCCACAGCCGCCGGAGGTCGACCCGACCCGGGCAGCGGCCCGCCCCGTAGTCTTCGGGACGTGCCCACCGATCCGGCCCACTGGTTCCTCGCCCGCGACGAGCGCGGCAACACCGCCACCGAGGTGCACTCCGGCGGCGGTGACGCACCTGCGTGGTCGGAGGGCAACACCGCACGTCCGCTGGTGCACGGTGCCGCGTACTTCGAGCGGCTCCACGCCGAGCTGTCCGTGCTGGGTCCCGGCGACCGCGTGTGGTTCACCGACTGGCGCGGCGACGCCGACGAACGCCTGCTGCCGGACGGCCCCACCATCGGGGACCTGCTCGCCGACCGCGCCCGCGCCGGTGTCGAGGTCCGCGGGCTGATCTGGCGCTCGCACGGCGAGCGGGTCTCGGCGTCCCTGAGCACCCGGTCGAACGAACTGCTCGGCCGGAAGATCAACGAGGCCGGCGGCGAGGTCCTCCTCGACCAGCGGGTCCGTGTCTTCGGGTCCCACCACCAGAAGTTCTTCGTGATCCAGCACGGTGAGGACCCCGGTCGCGACGTCGCCTACGTCGGCGGGATCGACCTGTGCCACAGCCGCCGCGACGACGCCGCGCACGAGGGTGACCCGCAGCACGTCTCGATCGACGCGCGCTACGGCGAGCGCCCCGCCTGGCACGACGCCTCGATCGAGCTGCGCGGCCCGGTCGTCGCCGACGTCCTCGCGGTCTTCGCCGAGCGCTGGGACGACCCGCACCCGCTCGACCGCAGCCTGCCGTACCGGATGCTCCTGCAGCGTCTGACCCACATGCCACGGCACCCGGAGCCGTTGCCCGAGCGCACTCCCCCGCCGCCGCCGGCCGGCGACCACGCGGTGCAGCTGCTCCGCACCTACGGGGTGAAGCGACCGCCGTTCCCGTTCGCACCCCAGGGCGAACGGAGCATCGCGCGCGCCTACGCGAAGGCGTTCCGGACGGCGAGGTCCCTCATCTCCATCGAGGACCAGTACCTCTGGTCCCGCGAGGTCGCCACCGGCATCGCCGAGGCCCTCGAGCGGAACCCGGACCTGCGGGTGGTCGTCCTCGTGCCCCGCTACCCGAACTCGGACGGCGTCCTCAGCGGACCCCCGAGCCGCCTCGGCCAGATCGACGCGATCGAGACCCTCCGCCGGACCGCGCCCGACCGCGTCGGGGTCTTCGACCTCGAGCACGAGTCCGGCCGGCCGATCTACATCCACGCCAAGGTGTGCATCGTCGACGACACCTGGTTCACGATCGGGTCCGACAACTTCAACCGTCGCTCGTGGACGACGGACAGCGAGCTCACCTGCGCGGTGGTCGACTCGAGCGACGGTGACGGCTCGATCGCGCGGGACCTCCGCCGGCAGCTGTGGGCCGAGCACCTCGCGACGTCGCCCGACGACCCGCGCCTGGACGGCACCGGCGCCGAGCTCCTCGAACTGTGGCGGTCGCACGCCCGAGCGCTCGACCACTGGCACGAGGACGGCGAACCCGGCCCTCGACCGCCGGGGCGCGTCCGGAACCACGTGCCGGAACCGGTGTCGGCGCTGCAGCGGCTGTGGGCGGCGCCGGCCGCGCGCCTCGCGGTCGACCCCGACGGGCGGCCGCGGCGGCTGCGGGGCACCACCCGCTTCTGAGTCGTGGACCGACGCCCCGCCGGACGGGAGGCACGGTGCCGGCTGACACCGCGCCTCCCGTCCGGCTCGTGTCGGTCACGGCGACGCTTCAGCGCCGGGCGCTCCACGCGGCGATGCGCGCGATCGTGGTGGCGAACTCGGCGAGACCCGGCCGGTTCAGGAAGGCGTGTCGCGTCCCGGGGAGGACGTGACGCTCCACGTCCGCGCCGGCTCCGGCCAGCTCCGCTGCGAACCGGTCCCCGGAGGCCCGCATGGTGTCGTGCTCGGCGTGGACGAGCAGGGCCGGCGGGAACCCGTGCAGGTCGTGCCCGCCCGGGAAGGCGTGACGCTGCGCGAGCGCGCGGCGCGAGCCCGCGTAGTTGCGGTTCGCGACGTCGAGCGCCCACGGTGCGTGGGTGACCCGTCGGTGACCGCGGGAACGCACGGCGGGATCGCGGACCCGGGGGTGCCGTGCGTGGAAGAACCCGTACGCGAACACCGCGCCGACGGGCGGGGTGCCGTCGTCCAGTGCGCGGAGCGTCGCTGCCGCGGCGAGGCACGCACCAGCGCTCGCACCGCCGAGGAGCACCCCACCCGGGGAACGTCGACGGACCTCCCGGTGGGCGCTGACGACGTCCTCGAGGGGCAACGGGAACCGCACCCGCGGACGTCCGCCGCCGGGTCGCTGTCGACCGACGAGCGGGACGGGTGCCAGCCGGTAGTCGACGGTCGCGACGGTCAGACCCCGTGCCGCCAGGGCCCGGGCGACGGCGTGTGCCTCCGGCTGGTCGAGACCGCCGCGGAAGAACCCGCCGCCGTGCAGCCAGAGCAGCGTCGGCCCGGCGGCTGCACCGGTCGTGCGCTCCGCCTCGTACCAGCGGACCGGCACCTCCCCCGTGCTCAGAACCACCGGAGGACGAACTGCTCGAGCACGTTCCGGGTCACCCCGACGACACCGCTCGCCGGTTCCCCCGAGTCCCGCCCGACGGCTCGGCGCAGGGCGGTCTGCGCGGCCTCGTACTCCCGGCGTTCGTCGGCCGAGAAGTCGTCCGGCGGAGTGGTGCGGACGGCACTGATCCTCTCGAGCCGACGGAGGCCGGTGCGGAAGCCGATCGGGCGCGGAGCCGCCTCGAACACCTGCAGGAGCTGCTCGTGCGAGTACCGGTCGGCACAGCCCGTGGCCTCGGACACGAAGTCCGTCAGGCCGCGCAGGCCGGCCTCGGAGCCGACGGATCGGATCTGCACGAGCCGTGCCCGGCTGCAGAGGTCGTACAACAGTGCCTCGTCCATCGCGGTCCCCTCCCGACTGCTCGGTCCGAGCCTGCCACACGCAGGAGGTCGGCTCGGGTCCTCTCCCGGGATGTCACTCGCGAGGCGGATGCCGTCCCGCGTCGTCGTCCCTAACGTTGGTGGTCCGACCGCGCACCGGCGCGTCGAGGGGAGGACGACATGCTGGAGAACACGAGCGGGATCCACGTGCTGGTCATCGTGGTGATCGTCGCGCTGGAGGTCCTCGCACTGGTGCAGGTCTGGCGCGACCGCAGCCGCAGCGACCTCGTCAAGGCGCTCTGGACCGCGGTGATCGTCCTGGTCCCCGTCATCGGCCTGGTGGGCTGGGCCGTGAACTGGTTGCTCGGCCGCGCCGCCGACCGGCTGAACCGGTCGCGCGGACCGGCCGCCTGACACCAGCCGCGGCCCGCGGCGGTCGGTCGGCGCGGCGATGCCGTCGGGAGTGTCCGGGGAGCAGTCCGGGTGGTATGTTCGGGCGCACAACAAATCCCGGACGACGACGTCGGAGGACGCGCGATGACGCACGGAACAGCACACCGGATCGGCGAGACCACGCTGACCGTCGTCGACCCGGGCGGCCGACCGCTCCCGGGGGTCGACGTCACCGTCCAGCAGACCCGGCACGCGTTCGCGTTCGGGAACATCGGCTTCGACTTCATCGGCCTCGCGAACGCCGCTGCGCAGGACGGAGCGCACGACGGAACAGCGCCCGCCGGATCAGCGCCCGCCCGATCAGCGCCGGACGCGGACGGCATCGGTGACGAACACCTCGCCGCCCTCTGGACGGACGTCTTCAACACCGCGACCCTGCCGTTCTACTGGGGCCGCTTCGAACCGGAGCGGGGAGCGCCGGACACCGCACGGCTCCTGACCACGGCGCAGTGGTTCCGGGACCGCGGCGTCGCCCTCAAGGGGCACCCGCTCGTCTGGCACACCGTGCAGCCGGACTGGCTGCTCGGGCTCCCCCTGGACGAGGTCGAGGAGCTCCAGCGGCACCGCATCCGCCGCGAGGTCGGTGGGTTCGCCGGGGTCATCGACACCTGGGACGCCATCAACGAGGTCGTCATCATGCCGGTGTTCGACAACGGCGACAACGCGATCACCCCGCTCGCCCGGGCGAAGGGACGCATCCCGATGATCCGGATGGCCTTCGAGGAGGCCCGTGCGGCCAACCCGCACGCCACCCTCCTGCTCAACGACTTCGACCTGTCGAGCGCCTACGAGTGCCTGATCGAGGGCGTGCTCGAGGCCGGTGTGCAGATCGACGCCATCGGGCTGCAGACGCACATGCACCAGGGCTACTGGGGCGAGGACACGATGCTCGCGATGGTGGACCGGTTCGCCCGCTACGGACTGCCGCTGCACCTCACCGAGACCTCGCTGGTGTCCGGTGACCTCATGCCCGCCCACATCGTCGACCTCAACGACCACCAGGTGCCGTCGTGGCCGTCGACACCGGAGGGCGAAGCGCGGCAGGCCGACGACCTCGAGCGGCACTACCGGAGCCTCGTGGGCCACCCGTCGGTCGAGGCGATCACCTACTGGGGCATCACCGACGCCGGCGCCTGGCTGGGCGCCCCGATCGGTCTCGTCCGCGCCGACGGTTCCCCGAAGCCGTCCTACGAGGCGCTCCGTCGGCTGGTCAAGGACGAGTGGTGGCTCGGGCCGACGACGCTCCGCACCGACGACCAGGGCCGCGTGCCGGTGCGCGGGTTCCGCGGCGACTACCGAGCCGACCTGGACGGCACGACGACCGCGTTCTCCGTGGGCACGGAACCGGCCGAGGTGCGGCTCGTCGGCTGAACGTTGCGCGGTGCGGTCGCTCCGCGGCGTGACCGGCCGCCACACGCACGATTCCGCCGCGGATCAGCAACCATCCGTCGGCCGCTTCTCCCTAGGCTCGTCGCAAGCACGATCCGCCGCACCGCCGCGGCCGGCCCGATGACGGGAGGTTCGACATGTCGCAGTTCGTCCAGACCCACACGCAGGACGCCATCGTCGGAGAGCCCGAGGTCGTCGAGGACCGCCGGACCGTGCGCGCGGTCGCCACGCACCCGGCCTGGCTGCGGCTGAAGGCCGCCGTCGTGTCGTTCCGTGCCCTGCAGGCGCAGGACGGCTCGGTACCGGACCCGGCGGACCACGTGACGGCCTCCGGGTACCTGGCCACGATCCTCCAGGCCGTCGCCGAACTGGCACCGCTGTTCCCGCACGACGCCGCGTACCTCGCCGCGCTGCCGCGGGACGCGGCACGGTGGGAGCAGGACGGCTTCGGCGTCCCCGACTTCCTCGACTCGCTGAACGCGTTCCAGCCGCAGCAGCACCGCGTCGACGGACTCGGCCACCTCGTCGTGTTCCCGATGGTGACCCAGAACGGCAGCTCGTCGCGGCTCGTCGAGGCCGTCCTGGTCGAGGTCATCTGGCCGGAGTTCATCGCCGAACTCGAAGCGGGCGACCACAGCAACGCGCTCTTCGTGGCGCTGCGCTTCGTCGACTTCACCCCGGGGTACGACACGAACTCCGCGGTGCTGTTCCCCGAGACCGTCGCGATGCGGGAGCTCCCGACCTTCACGTGGGGCGCGATCTTCCAGGACCGCGAGGCCGCCCGGTACCGGCGGGTGGTCCGCGCCGCGGCGGAGATCACCAAGCTGGAGCTGCCGGACGACGCTGCGGCGATGCTCGACGACCAGGATCTCACCGAGCGGGTGTTCGTGATGTGGGACATCATCCACGACCGCTCGCACATGCGCGGCGACCTGCCGTTCGACCCGTTCATGATCAAGCAGCGGATGCCGTTCTTCCTCTACTCGCTCGAGGAGCTGCGCTGCGACCTCACCGCGTTCCGCGAGTCGGTCCGGCTGCAGCGCACGCTGTCCGCGGTCCCCGACGCCGACCTCGACGAGGCGCAGCGGATGATCCGCGACCACGCCCACCTCGTGCAGTACGCCGTCGTGTTCGACCGGATCTTCCGCTTCGCGATCACCGGCAGCCGGGTGCGGAACTACGACGGCCTCGGTGGCCAGCTGCTGTTCGCGTGGATGCACCAGCACGGCGTCCTGCACTGGACGGACACGCAGCTCACGATCGACTGGGAGGCCGCCCCGGACGTCGTCGTCGCCCTGAGCGACGAGATCAACGAGCTGTACTGGCGCTCGATCGACCGTCCGAAGGCCGCGCACTGGCTCGCCGCGTACGCGATGCTGACGCGGACGCTGACACCGCACCCCGCGTCGGTGTGGGCGCGCGGGCTGCCGGACGAGACGCTCGCCGGCCTGCCGAAGGGCTACACGGACGCGGTGCTCGACGACGAGTTCCCGCTGTCGATGTTCTACGAGGCGCTGAGCAAGAAGATGGCGCCCGTGATCGCCTCGACGGCCGGCATCACCGGAGCCGCGTCCGTCGTGGACGCCGCCGCGTGAACGACGGTCCCGTCGCCGGGCGCCGGGTGCTGATCGCGGGGGCGACGAGCGCCAGCGGCGCGGCGGTCGCGCGCGCACTCACCTCCGCCGGTGCGTCCGTCGTCGCCGTCGGCACCCGTCCGGACGCCCTGGAGGCACTCCGCACGTCCGTCCCGGGCGTCACCACCCACACGTGCGACCTCGCGGACCCGGGTGCGGTGAGCGCCCTGGCGGACGAGGTGCGCGCAGCCTCCGGCAGCGTCGACGGCCTGGTCCACCTCGTCGGTGGGTGGCGCGGCGGCGGGAGCATCGTCGGGCAGTCCGACGAGGACTGGGCGTTCCTCGAGCGCGGCTTCCGCACCCTGCGGAACACGACGAGGGCGTTCCACGACGACCTCGTCGCCTCGCCGGCGGGGCGGCTCGCGATCGTCTCCTCGACCGCCGTGGCGTCCCCCACCGCCGGTGCCGCGGACTACGCCGCTGCGAAGGCCGCCGCGGACGCCTGGGTCCGGGCCGTCGCGCAGGGCTTCCGGAAGGACGCACCCCGTGCCGCAGCGGCGATCGTCGTCGTGGGCGGCCTGGCCGGGCTCGAGGACCGGCTGGGCGACGAGGTCGTGCGGCTCTGGGCAGCGGCACCGGCGGACGTGAACGGCGTCCGCATCCCGCTCGTGCCGTCCGGCGCGGGCACCCCCGAACCTAGGATGAAGCCGTGACCCTCCGACTCCACGACCTGGACCTGCGGGGCTTCGCCTCGGACAACTACGCGGGCATCCACCCCGAGATCCTCGACGCGATCACCGCGGCCAACGACGGCCACCAGATCGCGTACGGCGAGGACGTCTACACGGCACGCCTGCAGGAGGTCATCACCGCGCACTTCGGCCCGCAGGCGCAGGCGTTCCCGGTCTTCAACGGCACCGGGGCGAACGTCGTCGGCCTGCAGTCGATGCTGCCGCGGTGGGGCGCCGTGGTGTGCACGTCCACCGCCCACATCCACACCGACGAGGCCGGGGCACCCGAGCGCGTCGGCGGCATCAAGCTGCTGACCGTCGACGCCCCCGACGGCAAGCTGACCCCCGACCTGATCGACCGCGAGGCCTGGGGGTGGGGCGACGAGCACCGCGCGCAGCCGCTCGTGGTGTCGATCACCCAGACGACCGAGCTCGGCACGGCGTACACCGTGGACGAGGTGCGTGCGATCGCCGACCACGTCCACGCACGCGGCATGACGCTGCACATGGACGGCGCCCGCATCTCGAACGCCGCGGCCACGCTCGGTGTCCCGCTCCGCGACTTCACCACCGACGCCGGGGTCGACGTGCTGAGCTTCGGCGGCACGAAGAACGGCATGCTCTACGGCGAGGCCATCGTCGTGCTGGAGCCGACCGCGTCCGAGGGGCTGCACTACCTCCGCAAGATGAACATGCAGCTCTCGTCGAAGATGCGGTTCGTGTCGGCGCAGCTCATCGCCCTGCTGACCGACGACCTGTACCTCCGCTCCGCCTCGCACGCCAACGCGATGGCGGCCCGCCTCCGGGGAGCGCTCGAAGCGGGCATCGCCGACGGCACCATCACGGGCGTCGCCTTCAGCCAGGAGACCCAGGCGAACGGCGTCTTCGCGACCCTGCCGACCGGGGTGGCCGACCGGCTCCGCGAGCACTTCCGGTTCTACGACTGGGACGCCAGCCGGAACGAGGTGCGCTGGATGTGCGCGTTCGACACGACCGAGCAGGACATCGACGCGTTCGTCGCGGCGCTGACGCGGGAGCTCGCCGCCGCCTGACCGATCATCCGGCAACCGCCGCGGACGGGGCGACGGCGTACCGGTGTCGGCGGATCGGCATAGCGTTCGAGCGTGGCGTCACCGGCGTCCGGAACTCGTCCTGCGAGGAGACCGCTCGTGCACCCGACGCCGCTCACTCGTCGCTCCCTGCTCGTCGGCGCGCTCGGCCTCACCGCGGCCGGTCTGCTCAGCGGGTGCGTCGCGAACAACGGTCCGCAGCCGAGCTCGGCGGCGCCGGGCTCGAAGGCCGACATCGGCGAGGTCGAGGGGACGCTGCGCTTCGCGTTCTGGGGCGGCAGTGACGGCGAGAACACCGGGTTCGCCAGGGCGAAGGCCGGCTTCGAGAAGCGACACCCGAAGGCGACGATCGAGCTGCAGACGCTGCCGTACGACGGGTTCTTCTCGGGGATCGACCGGGGCATCCTGTCGCGAACGGCACCGGACGTCTTCCGGGTCGACTACACGAGCATCGGCAAGTACACCTCGCACGGGGTGCTGCTCGACATGACGCCGTACCTCAGCGCCGCCGAGTCGACGGCGTTCCTGCCGGCGCTGTACGACGCCGTGCGGTTCGAGGGGCGGACGTACGGCGTGCCGCACCAGACGGACACCTCCGCGATCGCGTTCAGTCGGAAGGCCCTCGACGAAGCGGGCATCGGCGCGGTGCCGGACCGGCTCGACGACGCGTGGACGTGGGAGGAGTTCGCGGCGGTCAGCACGAAGCTCCGGAAGGCGATGCCCGACGACAAGTACCCGTTCGCCTACGACTGGACGGCCGCGGGCGCCTACCGCTGGGCCAGCTTCCTGTACCAAGCGGGCGGCTCCCTGCTGACGGAGGACCTCCGACGCTCCGCGGTCGACGGCGATGCCGGGCGCAAGGCGATGGCGTTCACGCAGCGGTTCTTCGACGAGCGGTGGGTGCCGGCGAACAACACGATCAAGACGACGGTCTACTCGGACAACTTCTTCCTGAACCAGACGGTCGCGATGACGTTCGTGGGCGACTTCCTGGTGCCCGAGCTCGCCGACGGGGCGAACGGGTACCAGGGCGGCGAGTGGGCGACCACGTACATGCCGCGGGACCGGGCGGCGGCGTCGGACCTCGGCGGCAACGCGATCGTCGCGACCCGGGACACCGAGAACCCCGAGCTCGCGGCGGCCTTCCTGAAGTTCCTGGTGGAAGAGGACCAGATGCGCGACTTCTGCCAGCGGGCGAACGAGCTGCCGACCCGGAAGAGCCTGGCGGACCAGACGCTCGACTACGCGGTGCGGCCCGACGTGATGGGGGTCTTCACGCAGCAGGCGACGACGATCACCGAGACCGCGGTGCGCGAGACCGTGGTGCCGGGCTTCGCCTCGGTGAACACGGCGCTGCAGGACCAGCTCGAACTCGCCTTCCACGGCCGGGGCACGGACCAGGCGATCCGGGCCATCGACGCGGCGGTCGACCAGGCGGTGTCCGCATGACGGGCGCGACCGAGCGCATCGGGGGCGCCACGGCGGGTGGGGCCGTGCGGCGCGGACCGCGGCGGTCCGCCGGGGTCTTCCGGGCCTCCACCACGGCCGCCGCGTCCGCGTTCCTGCTGCCGAACGTCGTCCTGATCGTCGTCTTCACGCTGCTGCCGCTCGTCTACGCGCTCGTGATCAGCTTCCAGGACCTCGACTCGCTCGGCGGGACCAGCTGGGCCGGACTCGGCAACTACGCGAAGCTCGTGACGGACCCGGTGTTCTGGCAGTCGGTGGCGAACACCGGCGTGTTCACGCTGTTCACGGTGCCGGTCGGCATGGCGATCGGGCTCGGTGTGGCGGTGCTGCTCAACGGGGTGCTGCCCGGACGGGCGGTCTTCCGGACGATCATCTTCCTGCCCCTCGTGGTGTCGGGCGTCGCGACGGGCGTGCTCGGCGCGTGGATGTTCGACCAGAACAACGGGTTCATCGACAAGTTCCTCGCCACCCTCGGCCTGCCGCAGGTCGACTGGCAGTCGAGCGGCGGGTGGGCGATGACCGCGGTCATCCTCATGACGCTCTGGCAGCGCATCGGCTTCGACATGCTCATCTACCTGGCCGGGCTGCAGGGCGTCGACCCGGCGGTGCAGGAGGCCGCGTCCACCGACGGGGCGACGGGCTGGCAGCGGTTCCGGCTCATCACGTTCCCGCTGCTCGGGCCGTCGACGTTCTTCCTGCTCGTGATGAACCTCATCTACTCGTTCCAGGTGTTCGACACGGTGTGGGCGATGACCCGCGGCGGGCCCGGGTACGGCACGAAGACGGTGGTGTCGTACGCGTACCGGGTGGCGTTCGACGAGCACGGCCCGCAGCTGCTCGGGTACGGCGCGGCGGTCGGCATCGTGATCTACCTCGTGACGCTCCTCATCACCGGACTGCAGTGGCGCTTCAACGCCGGACGGGACCAAGCGGACTGATGACCTCCTCGACGTGGGACACCGGCGCTGCGGCGTCCGGCCGGTCCGCCGCTGCCGCGGCCACCAGCGCGACCCATTCGCCCCGGAAACGCCGGGGCCGGCTGCTCTGGCTGCGCCTGACGGTCGCGGTCGTCGTCACGGTCGTGATGGCGTTCCCGCTCTACTGGATGATCCTCACGGCCTTCTCGACCCGGGCAGACCTGTACGCACCGGGGCTGCAGCTCTGGCCGCAGCACTTCACGGTCCAGAACTTCGTGCGTCCGTTCCAGGAGTTCCCGGTCTGGCGCTGGTTCGCGAACTCGCTCGTCGTGTCGGTCGCGGTCACCGTCATCACGGTGTTCTGCAACCTGCTCGCCGGGTACGCGTTCGCGAAGCTGCGGTTCCGCGGCCGGAACGCGCTGTTCCTCGTGCTGCTGTCCACCCTGATGATCCCGCCGCAGGCGATCATCGTGCCGCAGTTCTTCATCTCCATCGGTCTGCACCTGTACGGCGGGCTCTGGGCGGTGATCCTGCCCGAGGCCGCGGCGATCTTCGGGGTGTTCCTGGCCCGGCAGTTCTTCCTCGCCGTCCCGGACGAGCTCATCGAGGCGGCGCAGCTCGACGGGGCCGGGCGGTTCCGCACGTTCGTGTCGGTCGTCCTCCCGCTCTGTCGGCCGCTCCTGGCGGTGCTCGTGCTGCTGACGTTCATGGGCGAGTGGAACGCCTTCGGGTGGCCGCTGGTGGCACTGTCGGGCAACCAGGACCTGTTCACCGTCCCGATCGGGATCGTCGGCACCCTGCAGGGGCAGTACACGTCCGACTACGGCGCCATCATGGCGGTCAACCTGCTGATGATCCTGCCGATCGTCGCGCTGTTCCTCGCCTTCCAGCGGTACTTCGTCGAGGGGCTGTCGCGGAGCGGCCTCCGGTGACGGAGCGCACCACGCCACCGACGGCGTCGGGGTCCGTCACGCCGCCGACGGCGTCGGGGTCCGCCACACCGCCCGCCGAGTCGGGGTCGGCATCTGCCGCTCGGCCCACCGCCGCGGACGCCCGCAGGTGGATCACGGCCGACTTCGGCATGCACGTGACCGACATCGACGAGGTCACCGGCGGCACCGACGCCTCCGCCGTGGTCTGGCGGTTCGTCGACGACGCCGGGGACGCCTGGGCCGCGAAGTGGACCACCCGACGCACCCGGACCGGCACCCGCCTGGTCGGGTCGATGGCGGCGGCCGGACTGGACGCCGCTCCGCCCCACGCCCGCACGTCGCTCGGGCAGCGCCGCAGTCGGCGGCGCGGCGGTCGACTCGCGGTGTCGCGCTGGTCCGACGGCCAGGACGCGGCGACCGTCGGGCTCGACCTCGACGGCTGGACCGCCTACGGCGCGCTCCTCGCCGACGTGCACGCGCACGCGTTCCCGCTGCCGGAGCGGCGTCGCGGAGCCCGCAGGGGCATCCGCCGTCGACGTCGGCGCTTCCGGGCGGAGATCCGTGCACTCGACACCGCCGCCGCACTGCCGCAGGGGTCGCCGTTCCTCGACCTCTGGCGGCAGGCCCGGGGCCGGATCGCGCTGCTCGAGCAGGGTGCGCTGCTCACGACGCCGGCGCCGACCGAGCTCGTCCCGTGCCACGGCGACGCCCACCTCGGCAACGTGCTCGTCGAACCGTCGGGCGGGCTCCGCCTGGTCGACTGGGACGAGGCGGTCGTCGGACCCCGGGAGCTCGACCTGCACTTGGTCGAGTTCCCCGTGCTCTTCGAACCGACCTCGCCGGAACAGCTGGCCGCGTTCCGGCGCGGGTACGGGCCGACGACGGTGGACGGACGCCGGATGGTGCGGTTCGCGAGCATCCGGGCGTTGGAGGACCTCACCTCGACGATGACGGCGGCCCTCGTCGCCGACGCGCTGCTCGGGCACGGTGACGACCCGACCGCCCGGGCGGACCGCGACGAGGCGGTCCGGGTCTTCACGGGGATCCTGGCGCCGACCGGTTCGGCCTCGCTCCTCGAGGAGCGCCTCCGCGCGGCGCTCGCAGACCGGTCGGCGTCCGCGCCGGTGGCCGTCGGCGACTGACCGCGGGCGTCCGGGGAACGCGCACCCGCCACATTGCCCCTTCCACGGGGGCCACGACGGTCCTATGGTTTACAGCGTTGTAAAGGGCCGGTCGACCGCCGGCCCCGCTGGACCAGCCGGTCCCGGCCGGATGGACGACGTCGTCCACCCGGGCGGTCACGGCCCGATGGACGACGTCGTCCACGAGGAGCACACACTTGCGTCCCACCTCCATCCGATCCCGGGGGCCGCGCCGAGCGCTGTCCGCGGTCGTCGTCGCTGCGACCGCACTGGGCATGCTCGGCATCGCCGCACTCCCGGCCGCTGCTGATCCCGCAGCGGCTCGCACCGTCGTCTCCGGGCAGGCCCGGTTCGAGGTGCTCTCCCCCACCCTGATCCGCACGGAGTACGCCGGCGACTCGCACTTCACCGACGGCAGCACCTTCAACGTCGTCGGCCGCGACGACTTCGCGCCGACGCGGTTCACCAGGACCGAGCGGGACGGGTGGCTGACGCTCGACACGGGTGCGATGACCGTCCGGTACAAGGAGGGCTCGGGGCCGTTCACGCAGGACACCCTGCAGACCAGCCTGACCCTGCCGTCCGGGCAGCGGGTCGCCGGGACGCCGTGGGTGTCGACGCCGACCCCGTCGTGCACGATCGGGACGCTGTGCGAGGCCGAGACCCTCGGGCTCGACGGGCTGTCGCTCGCGACCGACCACACGGGGTTCACCGGCGCCGGGTTCGCCGCGGGCTTCGAGTCCGTCGGCAACGCGATGACCTTCACGACCACGGCGGACCAGGCCGGCTCGTACGACCTCGCCCTGCGCTACGCGAACTCGCAGGGCGGCGACGGCCAGGTCGCCACCCGCACCCTCAGCGTGACCGTCGACGGCGGCGCCGCGAAGACGATCCGACTGGCACCCGGCGCGGACTGGGACGACTGGAAGACCTCCGCCGTCACGACGCTCGCGCTCTCCGCGGGTGAGCACCGTGTCCGCATCGAACGGACCGCCGACGACTCCGGCCGGGTGAACGTCGACAGCCTGGCCCTGGTCGACACGGGCGCCGCCTACCCGGCACCGTCGACCACGGTCACCGGGAAGGACTGCGCGTTCGGCACCGTGTGCCAGGCCGAGGACTCGGCACGCACCGCCCCGGCCACGACCGCCACGAACCACAACGGCTTCGCCGGCACGGGCTTCGTCGCCGGGTTCGAACGGGCCGGCGCGCAGGTGACCGCACACGTCACCGGGGTACCGACGACGGGCGACTACGCCCTGCAGGTCCGGTACGCCAACGGCTCCGCGAACGTCCCGACGCTGACCGCGGCACCGACCGGACAAGCGGCCACCACGGCACAGCTGCCGAGGACGAGCGGCTGGGACTACTGGAACACCGCCTCCGTCCCGGTGCACCTCGCCGCGGGCGCGAACGACGTCGTGATCGGCTGCCCGACCGTCGCGAACAACTGCAACGTGAACTTCGACACCGTCGCCGTCGTCGGGTCGAGCTCGCCGGTCCTGGCCGCGCACGCCCCGCTCGGCGGGTACCGGCGTGACCTCGACACCGCGAACGGGCCGGTGCGGACGAACCCGGGCCTGCTCTACCAGGACGGCTGGTCGCTGCTCGACGACAGCGCCTCGGCCGGGTACGACCAGGCCACCGACACCGTGACGCCCGCGGGCGACCACGGCGGCGAGCCGTACCAGGACGGCTACGTCTTCGGGTACGGCACCGACTACCGCCACGCCCTGCAGGAGCTCGCGGTCCTGACCGGCCCGACGAAGCTGCTGCCCCGCTGGGCCTACGGCGTCTGGTACTCCGAGTACTACGACCGCTCGCAAGCCGACTACGAGGCGATCGCGAAGGAGTTCGGCACGCAGGGTGTCCCCGTCGACGTCATGGCGATCGACACCGACTACAAGACCGGCAGCACCACGAACCAGGCCGACAGCAAGTGGGACGGCTGGTCGGTCGACCCGGCCCGCATCCCGGACATGACCGGCCTGCTCGCCGACTGGCACGCGGAGGGCATCCACAACACGTTGAACATCCACCCGTCGATCTCGGGCCAGGACCCGAGGTTCGCCCAGGCGCAGGCCACCGCGAAGGGCAAGCTGACCAAGGGTGACGGCGACCGGTACCTGTTCGACTGGTCGGACCCCGACCAGCTGAAGGCCTACTTCGACCTGCACACGTCGCTCCAGCCGGAGGGCGTCGACATGTGGTGGCTCGACTGGTGCTGCAGCGAGAACTCGAAGTACTCGGCGAACGGCGTCACCCCCGACGCGTACATCAACCAGCAGTACGCGAAGGCCACGGACCAGGCACTCGGCGGCCGCGGCCTGGCGTTCTCGCGGGCGTACGGCTCGCTGACCGCGGGCGGCTACGGCAACCCGCAGGCGGTACCGACCGGTCCGTGGGCGGACAAGCGCACCACGGTCCACTTCACCGGCGACACCACGTCGTCGTGGGACATGCTGCTCGCCGAGGTCGGGTACACCCCGGGTGAGTCCGCGGCGACGGGCCTGGCGTCGATCAGCCACGACATCGGCGGCCACAACGGCGCGCAGTACGGCATCACGGGCAAGGAGCCCGGCACGACCCAGCTCCCCGAGGACCTCTACGCCCGCTGGGTGCAGCTCGGCACCTTCCAACCGATCGACCGCCTGCACAGCAACCACAGCGACCGACTGCCCTGGCAGTACCCGGCCGCGGCGAACGCCTCGGCGAAGCAGTTCCTCAACCTCCGCGAGGACCTGCTCCCCCTGACGTACACCCTCGCCGCGCAGGCGACGGCGACCGGCACCCCGATCCTGCAGCCGCTCTACCTGCAGTACCCGGAGGCGCAGCAGTCCTACGCGCAGGCCGGTTCGGAGTACCTCTACGGCAAGGACGTCCTCGTCGCGCCGGTGACCACGGCGAACGACGCATCGGGCAGGGCCACCCGCTCGGTCTGGTTCCCGGCGGGCAGCTCGTGGACCGACTGGTTCACCGGGAAGACGTACGCCGGCGGCACCACCGCCGACGTCACGACCGACCTGAGCACCATGCCGGTGTTCGTCCGGAGCGGTGGCATCGTCCCGACCCGCTCGCACCACGTCGCGAACGACGCGGCCCCGCTCGACGCCGTCACCCTGACGGTGGCGACCGGCGCCGACGGCGCCTTCGACCTGCACGAGGACGCCGGCGAGGACACGGCGCCGACCGCCCGCACCAGCGCGACCACGACGGCGGACGTGCGCGGGAAGGCGGCGGCGGGCAGCGCCTCCACGGCCGTCCGGTACACGCAGCAGGCGACCGGCGGGACCCTCACGATCGCGCCTGCCGACGGCTCGTTCCCGGGCCAGGTGCGGGACCGCGCCTGGACGGCCACGTTCACGGACGCGGACCGGCCGCGCACGGTCACCGTCGACGGACGCCCCGTGTCCGCGTCGGCGTGGACCTACGACGCCGACTCCCGGACGATCACCGTGCCCGTCGCCGAGCGGTCCGTGTCGGACCGCACCGTCGTCCGCTTCAGCACCGTCGCCGCGGCCGCACCGACCCTGCAGGTCGCGGCCCCGCGGGTCGCGGCCGGTGGGACGCAGACGGTGACCGGCAGCGGCTTCCCCGCCGACACCGACGTCGCCCTCGGGACGACGCCGGCCATCGGCCGCGGGACCGCGCACACCGACGCGACCGGTGCGTTCTCGGCCGACCTGCGGGTACCGGCCACGGCTGCCGGGCGCGTCACGGTGGCCGCCTCGGTCGGGGACGTGGTCCTCGCCCGGGCTGCCTTCACGGTCACGGCCGCCGCCGTCCCGTCGTCGGGTCCGACGCCGGGTGGCAGCAGTCCCGCACCGGGCGGCGCGGGTGTACCCGGTGCCGCGGCGCCGGGTGACGGAGGCGGGTCGTCCGCCGGCGACCCGGACGGCGCGCTCGCCTGGACCGGCGCGGACGTGGTGCCGCTCGGGTTGCTGGCCGTGGGACTGCTCGCCGCCGGTGGGGTCGTCCTGACGGTCACGGGCCGCCGACGCCGCCTGCGCGGCTGACGCACGACCGAGGACGACGGGAGCGGCGCGCGCATCGGCGCCGCTCCCGTCGTCGGTCCGGCGGGCGGACTGGAGGCGCGACGCCGGTCGTGCGCGCCGGCTCCCGCCCGGCGCGCGGTCCCCTGCTCGGCCCGCCCTACAGGCCGACGCTGCCCTGCGAGATCCCGCCGTCGATCGTGACCGTGGTGCTCGTCATGTAGGCGGCCTTGCCCGAGGCCAGGAACACGACGACCTCGGCGATCTCGTGCGGCTTCGCCGGTCGACCGAGCGGGATGGCGTCGTCCAGCCGCTTCAGCTTCGCCGGGTCCGACGTCGTCGCGGTGTTGATCGGGGTGTCGACCGCGCCCGGTGCGATGTTGACGATCCGGATGCCGTGCGGCCCGAGTTCGACGCCGCCGCTGCGGGCGAGCATCCGCATGCCGCCCTTCGAGACGCAGTAGGCGAGGTTGCCCGGCATCGGCCAGTCCTCGTGCACGCTCGAGATGTTCAGGACGAGGCCGCCGTGCCCCTGTGCGATGAACTGCTTGGCGGCCGCCTGGGTCCCGAAGAAGGCGCTCTTCACGTTGACCGCCATGACCTCGTCGTAGCCCTCCTCCGTCTCCTCGAGCAACGACTTGCGGTCCTCCGTGCCCGCGTTGTTCACGAGGACGTCGAGCGACCCGAACGCGTCGACGGCCGCCTGCACCATGCGGTGCAGGTCCGCCGAGCGGGTGATGTCGGCGTCGACGCCGACCGCGTGACCACCGTGCTGCTCGATGCGGTGGATCAGCGACTCGGTCTCGTCGGGGTGCGCGACGTAGTCGATGACGATGTTCGCGCCCTCGGCGGCCGCGGCGAGGCAGATCTGCTCGCCGATCCCGCTGTTCCCGCCGGTGACGACGATGGTCTTGCCTTCGAGCAGCATGCTTCCTCCTGGTGGGTCTCCTGCCCGCCACGTTCCTCCCGTCGGCGTGGTCCCGTCCGGCCGATCCGCTGAAGCATCGTGCAGGCTGCCGGGCGTTGCAGGGCGCACCCGCCGTGGGAGCGCGGTCCCGGTCAGCGGTCACCGCAGCCAGCGGTACTCGTACTCCGGACGGCCGGGCCCGCTGTGCCGCACGTCCTTGTCGACCTGTCCGACCGACACGAGGTGCTCCAGGTAGCGCCGGGCGGTGACGCGCGAGGTGCCCGTCGCCTCGGCGACCTCGGTCGCGGACGCCCCGCCGGTCGCACCCATCAGGGCGGCCCGGACCGACTCGAGCGTGCCGGGGGTGATGCCCTTGCCGGGCTCGGACGGCGTCGCGGGGCGGAGCGCGCCGAGGCGTTCGTCGATGTCCGCCTGGCTGAGCGACCGGTGGCCCTCGAAGCCCTGCCGGTACTCCCGGTACGTGGTCAGGCGCTCCGAGAACGTCCGGAAGCTGAAGGGCTTGACCAGGTACTGCACGATCCCGAGCGCGATCGCGTTCCGCACGCCGCGGGCGTCGTTCGCGGCCGTCACCGCGATCACGTCGACGGCGAACCCGGCGGTCCGCAGGGCACGGACGAGCTGCAGCCCGTGGGCATCGGGCAGGTCGAGGTCGAGCAGCACGAGGTCCGGCCGTTCCGCGGCGACGGCGGACAGCATCGCGCGCCCCGTCCCGACGGACCCGACGACCGTGAAGCCCTCGAGCCGGGCCACGTAGGCGGCGTGCGCCTCGGCGGTGAGCGGCTCGTCCTCGACGATGAGCACGCGGATCGGGTCGGTCACGCGCGCACCGCCGCCGGGTCGAGGTCGACGACGAAGGTGCTGCCGGTGGGTCCGGTGGTCACCGTGACCTCGCCGCCGGTGCGCGTGACGGTGGAGCGCACGAGGCCCAGCCCGATCCCCCGCCCCTCCGGACCGGACGCCTTCGTCGACCACCCGCGCTCGTGGGCGGCGTCGAGGTCGGGGATGCCGGCGCCGTTGTCCCGGACGACGATCCTGGTGCGGTCGTCGGTCGACGCGACGGTCACGACCACCTCGGGTGCGCCGGACTCCGCGGCGTGCTCCGCGGCGGCGTCGACGGCGTTGTCCACGAGGTTGCCGATCACCGTGACGAGGTCGCCGGTCGCCACGGGGACCGGCCCGCGCAGGTCCGCCGTGTCCGCCACCAGCAGCACGCCGCGTTCGTGTGCCTGCGCCCGCTTGCCGCGCAGCACCGCGGCGATCACCTCGGGCGTCGTGACCGCGGCGAGCGCTTCCGGCCCGGCATCACCGGCCGGACCGGCGCCGGACGCATCGTGCGCGGTCCCGCCGTCCGCGTGCCGGTCGATCTCGTCCGATGCGAATCGGATCGCCTCGTCGACCCGTCCCAGCTCCATGAGCGCGACCACCGTGTGCAGTCGGTTCGCGAACTCGTGGGTCTGCGACCGCAGCGCGTCGGTGAGCGTCCGTGTGGCCGCGAGCTCGCCGGACAGGTGCAGTAGCTCGGTGTGGTCGCGCAGGGTCGCGACCGTGCCGAGCGGCTTCCCGGTCGCACGCGAGAACGCCATCTCCTGGTTCACCACGAGCACGCGGTCCCGCGTCCGGTGGGTCTCGTCGACGGCCCGGTCCCCCGACGCGAGCAGTGCCCGCAGCCCGTCCGGGACGTCGATCGCGGCCAGTGGGATCGGCTCCTGCCGGTCGGCCGGGGCCGGCAGGTGCAGGAGTTCGGCGGCCCGGTCGTTGTGGAGCACGACCGCTCCGGACGCGTCCATGACGACGAGCCCCTCGTGGACCGAGTGCAGCACGCCCTCGTACGAGGCGAACACCCGCGCGAGTTCCTCGGGCCCGCGACCGGCGGTGACCCGGTCGAGGTACCGGCGCAGCAGCCACGAGAAGACCGCGGACACCGCGACCACGGCGAGCGCGATGGCGACGACGGACACGAGACGGGGCACCAGGGCGCTCGAGATGTTCGCGACCGTCACCCCGGCGGCGACGAGTCCGACGACCCGACCGTCCCCGTCCGTGATCGGGGTCACCGCCCGGACCGAGGGACCGAGCGTGCCGGCGGAGGTCTCCGTGAAGGTGTCGCCCCGCAGCGCCGGGGCGATGGTGCCGCGGAAGGGGCGCCCGATCTCGGACCGGTCCGGGTGGGTCCACCGGGTCCGGTCGGGCGCCATGATCGTGATGAAGTCGGTGTGGGTGCGGCGCATCACGTCGAGCGCGTAGGGCTCGAGCCGGGTCGAAGGATCGCTGGCGGTCGCCTGCTCGACCACGAACGGGTTCCGGGCGATGGTGACGGCGACCGCGGTGCTCTTCTCGGCGGCGGACGCTGCGAGCTCCTGGCGGGCCGCCGTCCAGCTCCAGACGCTGCCGACCGCGACGCCCACCACCACGAACAGCAGCTGCAACGCGAACAGTCGCTGCGCGATGCTCCACCGTCTCGGTGCCACGGTCGGACCCTCCTCGCCTCGTCGCGGGACACCATTCTGCGGCACGCGCAGCGCGCACGCTGCACGGGGAACCACGGACGCGTGGCGTCCCCGCACCCCGGACGCGGCCGTGAACGCAATGAACACAACGAGACCGCGGCGGGGAGCGCGCGCGAGGGTGTCCCTGTTCCTGCGGGAACGAGCCGACCGGTGCGCCGATGCTCCGGTCCTGACGACAAGGGAGTCTCATGGCCTCGACGCACCCGCCCACCGCACGCCCCGGACGACGGCGGGGCCTCGACCGTTCGCACTGGCTCTACATCGCCGTCATCGTGGCCGTGGCCGCCGGCATCGCGGTGGGGCTGGCCGCACCGGACTTCGCCGTGGGCCTCAAGCCGATCGGCGACGGCTTCATCGCACTCATCAAGATGATGATCGCCCCGGTGATCTTCTGCACGATCGTCCTGGGGGTCGGGTCGATCGCCAAGGCGGCGACGGTCGGCAAGGTCGGCGGTCTCGCGCTCGGGTACTTCATCGTCATGTCGACCTTCGCGCTGGCGATCGGTCTCGTCGTCGGCAACCTCATCCACCCCGGCGACCACCTCGACATGGCCAACGCGAAGTACGAGGTTCCCGCGGGCTCCGGTGAGGATGCCTCGTCGACGTCCGGCTTCCTGCTCGGGATCATCCCCGCGACCCTCGTGTCCTCGCTGACCAGCGGCAGCATCCTGCAGACGCTGTTCGTCGCGCTGCTCGTCGGCTTCGCACTCCAGGCGATGGGCGACAAGGGCGCGCCGATCCTGACCGGGATCCGGCACATCCAGGCGCTCGTGTTCCGCATCCTCGCGATGGTGATGTGGGTCGCCCCGGTCGGTGCGTTCGGCGCGATCGCGGCGGTCGTCGGCGCGACCGGCGTCTCGGCGCTCGTCGCCCTCGGGACGCTCATGGTCGCCTTCTACCTGACCTGCATCGTGTTCGTCGTCGGCGTGCTCGGCGTCCTGCTCCGCCTGGCCACCGGCGTGAACATCTTCCGTCTCATGAAGTACCTCGGCCGCGAGTACCTGCTCATCGTGTCGACGTCCTCGAGCGAGGTGAGCCTGCCGCGTCTCATCGCCAAGATGGAGCACCTCGGCGTCTCGAAGCCCGTCGTCGGGGTCACCGTGCCGACGGGGTACTCCTTCAACCTCGACGGCACCGCCATCTACCTCACGATGTCCGCGCTGTTCATCGCGAACGCGCTCGGTACTCCGCTCGACATCCCGGAGCAGATCTCGCTGCTCGTCTTCATGGTGATCGCGTCGAAGGGCGCCGCCGGGGTCACCGGCGCCGGGCTGGCGACCCTCGCCGGCGGCCTGCAGGCGCACCGCCCCGACCTCGTGAACGGCGTCGGCCTCATCGTCGGCATCGACCGGTTCATGTCGGAGGCCCGCGCACTGACCAACTTCACGGGCAACGCGGTCGCGACGGTGCTGGTCGGGACCTGGACGCGGCAGATCGACAAGGACCAGGTCGAACGGGTGCTCTCCGGTGCCTCCCCCTTCGACGAGCGCACGATGTCGGCCGACGGTCACGGCAGTGTCGCGACCGGTGCGCCCACCGAGCGCATCTCGACCGAGGCCGTCCGCACCATCGTCGACCCCGAACGAGCCGGGGCGTCGACCGACCGGCCCTGACTGGGGCCGATGCGCTGCGTCAGGGTCGGCCCGGGAGGCGACTCACACCGGACGGGAGGCGCGGTGCCAGCCGGCACCGCGCCTCCCGTCCGTCGTCGGTCCGGCGGACGCGACCCGCTCGACGACCGGTCAGCGCGCGCCGAGCAGCCCCTCGCTGACGTCCCAGAGCCGCTGCGCGGTGTCGGGGTCGAGCGCCCACGGCCGCACGCCCACGAGCGGGGCGTCGTCGGTCGCGGGAACGGCCTCGGCGCAGTCCTCGAAGTACCGGCCGCCGACGCCCTCGACCAGGGGCGACGCCGCCAGGAGGACCGAGGTGGCCGCTCCCTGTTGCGGGGACTTGAATCCCCCGGCCGGGGACCCGTCCTCGTGCGCGATCCCGATGGCCACGGCCTGCTCGGGCGACAGGTGCCGGGACAGGTCGGTCAGGATCCCGCCCGGATGGACGGCGTTGGCGACGATGCCCTCCGACCGCCACCGCCGCGTCGCCTCGACCGCGAACAGCGCGTTCGCGGTCTTCGACTGGCCGTAGGCCACCCACGGGTCGTACGGCCGACGCGTGAACATCAGGTCGTCGAGGTCCACGCCGGCGGTGTGGTGTCCGGCCGAGCTCACGACGACGACGCGGGACGGCCGACCGCGCTCCGCGGCACCGGCGAGCAGGGCGTCCCGGAGACCGGTCACGAGTGCGTGGTGGCCCAGGTGGTTCGTGGCGAACTGCAGCTCCCAGCCGTCCGCGGTCCGGGTCTCAGGGGTCGCCATGACGCCCGCGTTGGCCACGACGACGTCGACCGGACCCGTCCACGCCGCGGTGAAGGCGTGGACGGATGCCGGGTCGGCGAGGTCGAGCGGTCGGACCTCGACCTCGCCGCCTGGGGCGGCCGCGCGCAGTCGGTCGGCCGCGCGCTCGCCCTGCTCCGTGTTCCGGGCCGCGACGACGACGGACGCGCCGGCGCGCACGAGCGCCTCGGTGGTCGCCGCGCCGATGCCCGACGCACCGCCGGTCACCACCACTCGCAGGCCGTGCAGGTCGAGTCCGCGGAGGACGTCGTCCGCGGTGGAGGTCGCGTCGAAGGGGGTGGTGATCCTGGACATCCCCGCAGACTACGCGACACATGTCGTCCTTCTCGGCAGGGATGCCCGACGGGCGAACACGGCGGACGGCTCGGACGAACGGCACCGGGCCGCGCCGCGGGCAGCGGACGACCGCTCAGGACCGGGTGCTCGTGCGGACCGCGGCGAGCTGCCCGAGCAGCCGCGACAGGTCCTCGAGGTCCTGGACCGGCCACGCGGCGAGCCCCCGGCGGAACTCGTCACGCAGCTCGCTCCGGACCGCCCGGACCCGCTCGACCGCCGTCGCCGTGGCGCTGATCACGACACCGCGACGGTCGGCGGGGTCGGGCTCGCGCGCCACGAGGCCGAGGTCCTCGAGCTGGTGCAGCTGACGGCTGAGGGCGCTCTTGTCGAAGCCGATCTGCTCCGCGAGGGTGCCGGCGCCGAGCGGGCCGCCCAGCACCAGCTCGAGCAGGATGCGGTACCCGGCCGGCTGGAGTGCCGGGTCGAGCTCGGACGCCTGCTGCCGCAGCCGCAGCCGGTACGCGTCCGACAGGATCGCGAACTGCTGCTCGATGCCGTCGAGGGCGGCACCGACCACGTCCGCTCCGGCGTCGCGGACGACCCGGTCGGGCGTCGTCACGACCGGCGTCCGGCCGTCGGCGCCTCCTGGCCGGGACGGACCACGGGCGTCGATCCCGTCACCGTCCCGATGCCGGCGACGTCCTCGGCGGACCCCGCCATCGGGCCGGCGTCCGTCGACCGCTCCGCGACGGTCTTCGTCGTGAGGGGCTTGTTCGGCATGAAGACGATCGCGAGGACCAGGATGATCGCGATGGGGGCGGCGATCAGGAACACGTCGGCGACGCCCTGCCCGTAGGCGGATTCGATGATCTCGCGCACGCCCTTGGGGAGCTCGCTGACCGCGGGGATGCTGCCGGACGCGAGCTCCTTCGCGACCGCCGCACCCTTGGCACCGAGCGCCGTGATGGCCCGGCCGAGGTCGGCCTGCCGGTCGGCGATCAGGTCGCTGACCCGCGTGCCGAGGACCGTCCCGAGGATCGACACGCCCAGCGCACCGCCGAGCGACCGGAAGAAGGCGACGCCGGCCGAGGCCGCACCGATGTCGCGCGGCTCGGTGGTGTTCTGCACGACGAGGACGAGGTTCTGCATCACGAGCCCGACGCCGGAGCCCATCACGAACATGTAGACCGCGACGACGAAGTACGTCGTGTCGTACCGGATCGTGCCCATCAGCGCGAGGCCGACGACGAGGGCGACGGACCCGATCAGCATGATCGGCTTCCACTTGCCCGTCTTCGTCACGAGCGCGCCACCGACGGTCGAGGCGATGAGCAGCCCACCGATCATCGGGATCGTGAGCAGGCCGGACTGCGTGGGCGTCGCACCGCGGGCGAGCTGCATGTACTGCGCCAGGTAGACCGTCGCGCCGAACATCGCGATGCCGACGGCGACCGAGCCGAGGACCGACATCGTGAAGGTGCGGTTGCGGAACAGGGTCATCGGGATGATCGGCTCCTTCGCGCGGAGCTCGACGAGCACCGCCACGGCCAGGAGCACGGCCGCACCGATCACCATGACGAACGACGTCGGGGAGACCCAGTCGAAGTTCTTGCCGGCGAGCGTGACCCAGATGAGCAGCAGCGAGACGCCGCCGCCGATGAAGAAGATGCCGGGGTAGTCGATCGAGACCTTGCGCTGCGGGAGCGCGCGGAGCTTGAGCGTCACCTGCAGCAGGATGATCGCGACGACCGCGAACGGCACGCCGACGAAGAAGTTCCACCGCCACCCGAGGGTGTCCGTCAGCAGGCCGCCGAACAGCGGGCCGCCGACCGTGCCCACGGCCATGACGGCGCCGAAGTAGCCGCCGTAGCGGCCGCGCTCCCGCGGGCTGATGATGTCCGCGAGGATGATCTGGCTCAGCGCGGTCAGCCCACCGGCACCCAGGCCCTGGACCACCCGGAAGGTGATGAGCGTGCCGGGGTTCTGCGAGAAGCCAGCCAGCGCCGACCCGAGGACGAAGACCACCAGCGAGAGCTGGATGAGCAGCTTGCGGTTGAAGAGGTCCGCGAGCTTGCCCCAGACCGGGGTGGACACGGTGGTCGCCAGCAGCGTCGAAGTCACGACCCAGGTGTAGGCGCTCTCGCCACCACCAAGGTCGCCGATGATCTTCGGCAACGACGTGCTGACCACGGTCGAGGCGAGGATCGCGACGAACATGCCGAGCAGCAGGCCGGACAGGGCCTCCAACACCTGGCGCTGGGACATGGCGGGCGCGGTCTGCTCCTCGAGCACACCGGCCCCGTGCTGGTCGGACATCTGGACTCCTCACGGGTGAGACCGGGAGGCCACGCTTCATTCCGGTTGTTGACGACGGTCAACTATCCGCTGATCGTGGACCAATGTCAACCATCAGCGCGTCGCGGCGACCTGCACCTGCCGGACGGGAGGCGCGGTACCGGCCCGCACCGCGCCTCCCGTCCGGCACCGGGCGCGACCACCTCGTGGTCGCCGGCCGCCGTATCCTGGCTCCCTGCGCACCACCGTCGGGACTGCGCCGAGCGCGGCGGTCCGCCGCCTCGGTCGGGCGTCTCGCCCGAGGAAGGACATCCCATGAGCATGGAAGGCGCGGCCTGGAGCTCGCTCTACAAGATCTCGACCGCCCGCGACGGCAAGCAGGGCCTGTCGCGTGCGTCCCTCCGCCGGATCATGACCTTCGCGCAGCCGTACCGCGTGCAGCTCGTCGTGTTCATCGCCCTCTCCGTCGTGGGCGCGTTCCTGGCGGTCGCGACCCCGGTGCTCGCCGGCCAGGTCGTCGACGTCATCGCCGCAGGGGGCGCTGTCGGCACGATCGTCCGGCTCGCCGTCGTCATCGCCCTCGTCGCTCTGGCGGACGCGGGCACGTCGCTGGTGACGCGCTGGTACTCGGCGCGGATCGGCGAGGGCGTGATCCTGGACCTCCGGACCGCCGTGTTCAACCACGTGCAGAAGATGCCGATCGCGTTCTTCACGCGGACCCGGACGGGCGCGCTCGTCAGCCGCCTCAACAACGACGTCATCGGGGCGCAGCAGGCCTTCAGCGGCACGCTCTCCGGCGTCGTCACGAACGTCGTCGCCCTCGTCCTCACGCTCGTCGTCATGCTCAGTACGTCCTGGCTCGTGACGGTGATCGCCGTGGTCATGCTCCCGGTCTTCCTCGTCCCCGCACGCCGCATGGGCAGTCGTCTCGCCGCGCTGCGCCGCGAGGCCGCCGACCACAACTCCGCCATGAGCACGCAGATGACCGAGCGCTTCTCGGCGCCCGGCGCCACCCTCGTCAAGCTGTTCGGCCGCCCCGACGAGGAGGCCGAGGAGTTCCGCGTCCGCGCCGCCCGCGTCCGTGACATCGGCGTCCGGATGGCGCTGCTGCAGTTCGTCTTCGTCACCGCGCTGACGCTCGTCTCCGCCCTCGCCCTCGCCCTCGTCTACGGGCTCGGCGGCTCGCTCGCCCTCGGCGGATCCCTGAACACCGGCGACGTGGTCACCCTCGCCCTCCTCCTCACCCGGCTCTACGCACCGCTCACCAGCCTCGCGAACGCCCGGGTCGAGATCATGAGCGCGGTCGTCAGCTTCGAGCGCGTCTTCGAGGTGCTGGACCTCGAACCGCTCATCCAGGAGCAGCCGGACGCCGTGGCCGTCCCCGCCGGGCCGGTGTCCGTCGAGTTCGACGACGTCCGCTTCGCCTACCCGTCGGCCGACAAGGTCTCCCTCGCCTCGCTCGAGGAGGTCTCCACGCTCGACACCCGCGGCGGCGAGGAGGTGCTGCACGGGGTGTCGTTCCGCATCGAACCGGGGCAGACCGTCGCCCTCGTCGGCACGTCCGGCGCGGGCAAGTCCACGATCGCCCAGCTCCTCTCGCGCCTGTACGACGTCGACAGCGGCGCCGTCCGACTCGCCGGGACGGACGTCCGCGACGTCACCTTCGAGTCCATGCGGCACACGATGGGGATGGTGACGCAGGACGGCCACCTCTTCCACGAGACCATCCGCTCCAACCTGCGCCTGGCCCGACCCGAGGCCACCGAGGACGAGGTGTGGGACGCCGTCCGACGCGCGCGCCTCGAACCGCTCATCCGGTCGCTGCCGGACCAGCTCGACACCATGGTCGGCGAACGCGGGTACCGGCTGTCCGGCGGCGAACGCCAGCGCATGACGATCGCGCGGCTCCTGCTCGCCCAGCCCCGCGTCGTCATCCTCGACGAGGCCACGGCAGCGCTGGACTCGACGTCCGAGGCGGCCGTGCAGGCCGCGCTCAGCGAGGCGCTCGAGGGTCGGACGGCGATGGTGATCGCGCACCGGCTCTCGACCATCCGCAGCGCCGACCAGATCCTCGTCGTCGAGGACGGGTCGATCGTGGAGCGCGGGACGCACGACGAGCTCCTCACCAAGGGCGGCCGGTACGAGGAGCTGCACCGGACGCAGTTCGCGGTGCAGAAGGAGGTCGCGGCGGACGAGGTGCGCTAGGCCGCTCGCGGCGGCGGCGCCATCGCGGGTCGGCACCCGACCCGACCGGACCGGACCGGCACCTAGGGGACCAGCTGCTGGAACAGCACCACGGCCCTGCCGATCCCGACCACGAACCCGATGGCAACGACCGCGATGCCGACCCACAGCGGCCACATCGGCCGCCCCGGTGCGACCTTGCGCACCACCACGTACCGACCGATCAGGTAGACGATCGGGGACAGGAACGCCCACGGCCAGGGGAACGGCCGCACCACGCCCCGGCGCCGCAGCACACGGTGGTCGAGGAAGGCCAGGACGACGCCGGCGGCGTACACGAGCACGCTGAAGCCCTGCAGCAGGAAGTACCCGGCGGTGTACACCGAGCGCGGGTCGACGGTGCGGTAGCCGCCGGGGCCGACGACCTCGTACTGGATGTGCGGCTGGTACAGGAACGCGACCGGCAGGGAGACGAGCGGGAGCAGCGCCAGCAGCCACACGAACACGGTGGCGGTCGGCGTCTCGTCGGGGATGCGAGGACGAGGCACCTGCGACGTCGGCGGCCCCACGTGCTCGGTCCACCCGGCACCGTCCCACCACCGCGTGCCGTGTCGGCCGGACGGGTCCGGGTACCAGCCTGGCGGGGTCGTGGACGACATCAGGCACTCCTCGGGGTCAGCGGGAGCGACGGCCCCTCTCCCGAACGTAGAGCAGCGCGGCGCGGTCGGGCGCGGTGCGGAGATGACCGGTCGTTCAGGTTCGTGGCGACGCAGGGCGACGCGCGCGCCGGCTGTCACCCGGACAGCGACACCCTCGGCCAGCTGGACTCCTGCGGGAGCATCGTCGATTCGAGTGCCTCGGCTGCTCGTCAGGACGACCGAGGTGCGGCGACGCCGTCGGGGCTCGCCCCAGACCTTGAGTATCTGACGTATCACCGGCAAACTTTCACCACTCCGACGAGGGGAGTCGGAGGGGAAGGACGCTCGCCATGACATCGCACCTCAACGTGACCGACGCACGCCTCGCCGTCGCGGCGGTCCTCGCCGTGGGGCTCAGCGCATCGATGCTCTCCGCGCCTCCGGCGCACGCTGCTGCCGACGACCTCGGTTCGCCCTTCACGTGGGAGAAGATCAGGGCACTCGGTGGCGCTGCCGCCGCGCTCGGCGCGGAGCTGCTGGGGATCGCAGCGGTGAAGCAGAAGTGTTTCTCGTGACACCGCGGTCCCGTGCCCTCGTCACGATCGGGGGCGCGGCCGCCGCGATCGGTGCTTGCGCGCTGTTCGGCAACTCCGCTGGTGGGATGGTGGCGATCGCCGCCGTGTGCTTCGCGGCGTCCGGGCCGAGCATCATCGGGACGACGCCGGTCGGGCCAGGCGCGGTCCGCGCACGTGACGTCCGCCGTTACCGGGAAACCCACCCGGGAACGACGATCAGCGAGGCTGCAGCGGCTGTCGCCCGTCGGTGATCGCGTGGAGCTGCCCCGGACGAGGGCCGCGGCCGAGAACGTGATCGCGGAGGACGCGGGGCCGCAGCCCGCTCGCGGCGACGCGATCGGTCGCAGCCACGTGGTCCGGGGCCGATCCCCTCGGACGGGAGGCGCGGTGCCAGCCCGCACCGCGCCTCCCGTCCGCCAGGCGGTGAGGCCTACCGCGTAGCCAGCACCCGCACGTCCCACGCCCCGAGCGCCAGCTCGGCACCGGGGGCGACGCCGTCGCCCCCGAGCACGTCCTCCGCGTCCGTCGGCACCGTGAAGGTGCTCGGCGTCCACGACCAGTTGTGCACCACGTGCACGGTCTCGCCCCGACCGTTCACCGAGCTCGACACGGACTGGGTGTCGGCCTGCGGACGCCGTGAAGCCGACGCAGGTCGCGCCTCCAGACGAGATCCGGACTCGTGTGAACGATCCGGCCTGCTGCGACGTCGTTCCGGGTGACGGCGGCCCGCCCGACACTCGCGACGTCCGCGACACCGGTCCGCCCACGGAAGGCATCATGCGTTCGAACCTCATCCTCACCCTGGCGGTCGCCTCGCTCGCCGGCCTGGCGCTGACCGGGTGCTCCGCCCAGTCCGCCTCGAGCTCGTCGCCGGCGGCGACGCACACGTCGGCTGCCGGGCAGAGCGATGCCTACGGGTCGTCCTCCGGTTCCGCTGCCCCGTCGAGCGGGGCCACCGGCGCGACCGTGAAGACCGCGTCCTCCTCCCTCGGGACCGTCGTCGTCACGGGCGCCGGTCGGACCGCCTACTACTTCGACGCGGACACCGCGAACTCCGGCAAGAGCACGTGCACCGGCCAGTGCGCAGCGGCGTGGCCGGCCGTCGAGTCGACGTCGACCACGCCGACCGTCGACGGAGTGACCGGCAAGGTCAGCACGATCACCGGTGTGGACGGCAAGCCGCAGGTCACGATCGACGGACGTCCGATCTACACGTTCGCCGGGGACGAGAAGCCCGGCGACACCGCCGGCCAGGGCGTCAAGGGCGTCTGGTACGTCGTCAACCCCGACGGCACCGAGCACAAGGGCTGACCCGACGCGGCCGCCGGATGCCCTCCGCTCGCACACGCGTCGCCGGTCGTCCCAGCGCTCCGGGATCCCACGGATGACGTCCGGCCACGTGTGCCCTGACCATGCGGGGTGACCTCGACCCAGCCTGCCCCGCTCCCCCGCCCCGTACCGTTGGCCGGAGCCACCCTGTTCGTCGCCGGAGCGGACGGCGGACTCGGACGGGAGTTCGTGGCGCAGGCCCTGGAACGGGGTGCGACCCGGGTCTACGGCGCCACGCTCGAACCACGTGCGTGGGACGACCCTCGGATCGTCCCGGTGGTCGTCGACGTCCGCGACGAGGCCTCGGTGATCGCCGCGGCGGCGACTGCCGGCGACGCGACGATCGTGGTCAACAGCGCCGGGGTCGCCGTCAGCGAAGCGCTCCTCACCGGCGACCTCCCCGCGATGCGGAACGTCGTCGAGACGAACCTCTGGGGATCGCTGCACATCGCGCGCGCGTTCGCCCCGGCCCTGATCGCGCGGGGCCGGGGCACCGTCCTCACGGTCCACTCGGCTGCGGCATGGGAACACCGCATGCGGTCGTACAGCGTCTCGAAGGCCGCGCTCTGGGCGGCCGACAACGCGGTCCGCCTGGAGCTCCTCCCCCACGGGGTCCGGGTCGTCGGCCTGTTCCTGACCTACACGAACACGCCGATGATCACGACGCTGTTACCGGGCATGCCCGGGTTGAACGACCCTGCTGACGTCGTCCGGACGGCGTACGACCAGTACGAGGACGATGCGCTCGAGATACTCGGGGACGACCTCACGAAGCGCATCCGGTCGGGGCTCTCCTCGCCCCTGGCGCACCTGTACCCCGAACTGACGTGACACCCGTCGGCACCGCTGCGCGAAGCATGCTTCCTTCGTCGCAGGTCGTTGCTACGCTCCTCCCAGCCAATCCAGGCGGCCGTCGACGAGCACCCCGAGGACAGCGACGTCCTCGCGCGTGCGCGAGCGGCCACGCATCTGCAAGGAAGCAGGTCACTGTGCACTCCTCCACCCCCTCACCTGCCAGGACGCCCCGCACCGCGGGCCGTGTCCTCGGCGCAGCCGCGGTCGTCAGCGCCGCGGCGCTCGGCGTCCTCGGCCCGGCACACGTCGCCGCGGCCGCGCCGCCGGCACCGCCCACCACCGACCTCGGCCCGAACGTCCTCGTCTTCTCGCCCGAGATGCCGCAGGCCGACATCCAGGCGAAGATCGACGCGATCTACGACCAGCAGGTCGACAACGAGATGGGGACTGCTCGCTACGCACTGCTGTTCGAGCCCGGCACCTACGGCTCCGCAGCGAACCCGCTCGACGTCCGCGTCGGCTACTACACCGAGGTCGACGGCCTCGGGCAGGACCCCTCGGGCGTGACGATCAACGGTGGCGTCACGGCGACGGGGCGCAACGGCAGCGGCTCGCTCGACACCTTCTGGCGTTCCGTGTCGAACGTCACGATCCACGTCGTGCCCACCGCGGACGCCTGCCACACCGGCAACGAGATGTGGGCGGTGTCCCAAGCGGCTCCGATGCGGCGCGTGGACGTGAAGGACTACACGACCTTCATGCCGTACTGCGAGAGCCCGAACTACGCAAGCGGTGGTTTCGTCGCCGACTCGGAGCTCGAGGGCGGCGCGCTGAACGGTTCGCAGCAGCAGTTCTACGTCCGCAACACCGACCTCGGCGCCGGCTGGTCGAACGGCGTGTGGAACCAGGTGTTCTCGGGTGACGTCAACGCACCCGCGCAGGCGTTCCCGCAGCAGCCGTACACGACGCTCACGGCGACGCCGGTCTCCCGCGAGAAGCCGTACCTGTACGTCGACGCGCGCGGCGACTACCGCGTCTTCGTGCCGAGCGCGCAGACGGACTCGGTCGGCACCAGCTGGGCGAACGGTCACACACCGGGCACCTCGCTCCCGATGAGCAGCTTCTTCGTCGCGCACCCCGGCGACCCGATCGCGAAGATCAACTCCGCGCTCGCGCAGGGCAAGAACCTCCTCGTGACGCCCGGCGTGTACGACGTCGCGCAGAGCATCGCGGTGAAGCGCGCGGACACGGTCGTCCTCGGACTCGGCCTGGCCACCCTCACCGCGCAGAACGGCGCCGTACCGATGACGGTCGCCGACGTGCGCGGCGTCGACATCGCCGGGCTGACCTTCGACGCCGGCACGGTGAACTCGCCAACGCTGCTCCGCGTCGGGACCGGCCACGACAAGGGCGGCCCGCACGTCGCGAGCGCGGCTGACCCGACCGCACTGCAGGACGTCTTCTTCCGGATCGGCGGCCCGCACGTCGGCAAGGCGACGACGAGCCTCGAGGTGAACTCCGACCACACGATCCTCGACGACATCTGGGCCTGGCGGGCCGACCACGGCGTCGCTGGCTCGGTCGGGTGGACGGTCAACACCGCCGACACCGGTGTGGTCGTGAACGGCGACGACGTCACCGCGACCGGCCTGTTCGTCGAGCACTACCAGAAGTACAACGTGGTGTGGAACGGCGAACGTGGTCGCACCGTGTTCTTCCAGAACGAGCTGCCCTACGACGCTCCGGACCAGGCCGCCTGGCGGCACGGCACCGTGAACGGGTGGGCGGCGTACAAGGTGGCCGACTCCGTCCGCACGCACGAAGCGTGGGGCCTCGGCAGCTACATCTACACCAACGTCAACCCGTCCCTGCACGCGACGCAGTCCTTCGAGGTCCCGGACCGACCGGGTGTGGTGCTGCACGACATGACGACCGTGGCGCTCAACCCGAACGCGGGCACGATCGACCACGTGGTCAACGGGCAGGGCCCGGCGGCGACGGGGGCCGTGAGCGGACTGCCGCAGACGGTGACGACGTACTCGAACGGGGTCGCGCAGTAGCGTCGGCTCACCACGTGCGGCGGCCCTCGGAGTCCCTCCGGGGGCCGTCGCACGGACCGAGCTCCTTGCCCGCGGCGTCGCGGTCTGCCAGCGTTGGCGCATGGGGGACGACGTGACCACGCTGCGTCGGGTCCCCGGCTTCCGCTCGTACTGGTCTGCCGCGACCGTCTCGTCGTTCGGGTCAGCGGTGAGCGCGGTCGCCGTACCGGTGCTCGTGGTGACGGTGTTGCATGCCACTCCGTTCGAGGTGGGCCTGGTCAACGCTGCCCAGTTCCTCCCGTACGCACTCTTCGGGCTGATCGTCGGCGCCTACGTCGATCGCTTCCGCCGGAGACCGCTGCTGATCTGGGCGAGTGTCGGCCGCGGGCTGTGCCTGGGCGCGATCCCGCTCCTCTGGCTGACCGGGCTCCTGGACCTCTGGGTGACGGCGGCGGCGTTGTTCGTCTTCGGCATCCTGTCCGTGGTGGGGTTCGCCGCCACCCAGTCGCTCCTGCCCCGGATCGTTCCCCGCCCGCTCCTCCTGGCGGCGAACGCGCGGGTCGACCAGAGTGACGCGGCGGCGCAGACGGTGGGCCCGGCCCTCGGTGGGGTCCTGGTCGGCCTCGTGACGGCACCGGTCGCGATCGCACTCGATGCGCTGAGCTACTTCGTCGATGCCGTCCTGATCGCCAGGGTGAGCGTCGACGAGCAGCAGCCGGCGCGTCCGGCGGGCACGAGGCTGCGGAGCGACATCGCGGAGGGCCTGCGGTGGACGTACGGTCACGCGGTGCTCAAGCCGCTCGCACTGTCCACGCACCTCTGGTTCCTCGCGAACGCCGCAGGCCTGACGGTGTTCGCCACCCTCGCGCTCCGCACCCTCGCGCTGCCCGCGGTCGTGTACGGGGCGATCATCGCCGTCAGCGGTGTCGCGATGCTCGTCGGCGCCACCGCTGCGCCACGCCTCGGCGCTCGCTTCGGTGCCGGCCGCACGATCATCGCGGCACGAGCCGCCTACCTGATCGCATGGGCCGCCATCACGCTCGCGACACTCGGGCTCCGCGGCGCACCGCCGCTGGCAGTCGTCCTGGTCCTGTTCGGCGCCTTCGCCGTGCACGGCGTCGCTGCCGGGTGCGAGAACGCGAACGAGATGAGCCTCCGCCAGCTCGTCACACCTGACGCCCTCCTCGGCCGCACGAACGGCACGATGCGCAGCGCGAACCGCACGCTCGCAGCAGTGGGCGCAGTCGGTGGTGGCGCCCTCATGACGGTCGCCGGGGACGGCATCGCGCTGCTCGCGGTGACGCTCGTGTTCGCCGTCGCCGTCGTCGTGGCTGCGTGTTCTCCCCTGCGAACGGACATGGCCCGATAGAGGACGACGTGCGACTATGCATTCGCCGTGCGTGACACCGCATCTCCTGGCCGTGGCCGTCCGGACGCCACACCGGGCACTTACGCTCGCGCCATGAGCAACCTCGATGACCCGGACCGCCCCGCCACGAAGACGTGGACGACGGCGTACCGCATCCCCATCGCGGTCGGGACCGGCCTGTTGGCCCTGCCGTGCTGCTGGGCGTTGTCCGACGGCGGTACGGCCGAGAAGTGGGTCGGTGGGATCGGGCTGGTCGTCCTGGTCGCATGGGTGTTCGTCTTCCAGTGGCTCTACCGCCGCGGCTTCTGACTGCCTCACCCGCACCGCGCCACCGGCATCCGCATCTGGGTGTCCGGTCAACGGCGGCGCCGCGTACGCGGAGCCATCGCGCAGGCTCCTGACTGCAACACACTGGGACGGCTGAGCGGCCCGATCCTCTTCGTCGCCCTCGTCCTCCTCGCCATCGCCTCCGTCGAGCAGCGCCGCGTCGGTCCGCCGCGCTGACCGACCGCGCGACGGACACGACATCGGCCTGCCACCCCGGTCGAGCGCGTCAGTGCCGCGTCAGTGCCGCGTCAGCGTGTCCGGTGACACTGGCACCATCCCCGAGGAGGACACGTGACCCGCATCCGCACCTTCCGTGCCAGCGATCCCGAGCAGGCGGCACCATCCCGCCGACGCCGTCGAGTCGGCCCTGTCGAGCAGCCGCCGACGACAAGACGTCGGCACGGTGTCGCCGGTGTCTCCGGAGCCGTCCGGTGAGCGTCCTGCTCGTGGTCCAGCTGGTCCTCGTCGGGCTCCTCGCCGGCGAGGAACTCATCGTCCGATGGGGTGTCCAGCCGGCGATGTCCGCGCTGCCCGACGAGGTCCACGTCCGCACGCGCATCGCGATGGTGCGGTCCCTCAAGGTCGTCGTCCCGATCCTCATGGTGCCCGCCGTCCTGTCGTCCGTCGCGCTCCTCGTGGTCGCGGGGACGGCCGACGGGCTCGGTTGGCGCGTCGCCGCCACGGCTGCGCTCGTGACGTTCGTCCTGGCGTCGTTCCTCGGGACGGTGCCGATCAACATCCGTGTCAACGACTGGGACCCGGCGGCTCCCCCGGCGGACTGGAAGCGGACCGTCACCAGGTGGGAGCGCATCGACGTGCTCCGCTCGAGCGCCGCCGTCGTCGCGTTCCTGCTCTTCACCATCGCACTCGTGCAGTTGCTGGGCTGATCCGTCCCGCCGGCACGGAACCGGGTAGGCCGCCGCGGCGGTGCGAGGCGACCGTCTGGAGGCGCGACCCACCTGACGGACGCAGGTCGCGCCTCCAGGCTGGTCACCGCACCCGCGGTCGGCCCGCGTCAGTCACCCGCCGCCTATCCGAGCAGTTCCACGCCGTAGTCGGTGACCACGGCCCGCAGCTCGTCCAGGTACGCCTGCGCCTGCACGGTGAGCGGCACCGAGGCGTGGGCGATCCAGCCGATCTCGATGCGCTCGTCGACGTCGAGCGGGATGGCGACGATCTCCGGGTCGAGGTCGTCGCTGATGAGCCCCGTGGAGATCGTGTAGCCGCCGAGGCCGATCATGAGGTTGAAGATCGTCGCGCGGTCCGAGACCCGGATCTCGCGCTTGCTCGACATCGTCGACAGGATCTCCTCCGCCAGGTAGAAGGAGTTGTTCGCGCCCTGGTCGAAGGTCAGCCGCGGCAGGTCGGCGAGGTCGTCGAGGGTCGCGCGCTGCCGTGACGCGAGCGGGTTCCGCCGGGCGACGAAGATGTGCGGCTGCGCGACGAACAGCGGGGTGAACACGACGCCGGCGTCCCGCAGGAGCTTGCCGAGCACCTGCCGGTTGAAGTCGTTGCGGTAGAGGATGCCGACCTCGCTGCGCAGGGTGCGGACGTCCTCGATGATGTCCCAGGTCCGCGTCTCACGCAGGGAGAACTCGTACTCGTCGGCCGCCGCTGCCTCGACCATCCGGACGAAGGCCTCGACGGCGAACGAGTAGTGCTGGGCGGACACCCCGAGCAGCCGACGCGAGGCCTGCCCACCGACGTAGCGCTGCTCGAGGAGGGAGACCTGCTCCACGACCTGCCGGGCGTACCCGAGGAACTCGACGCCGTCGACGGTGAGCACGACGCCCCGGGCCGAGCGGGTGAAGAGCGGGCGCCCGATCCGCGTCTCGAGGTCCTTCATCGCCGCGGAGAGGGTGGGCTGCGCGACGTAGAGCAGGTCGGCTGCGGCGCTGATCGAGCCCTCGGAGGCGACCTCGATGAAGTACCGGAGCTGCTGGAGCGTGATGTCGTTCGAGACCCGGGCCATAGCCGCAGGCTATACCAGCGCATAGCGTCTGCGTATTACCTGATGGCTCCCGTTCCCCGGCATGATCGTGGAACACCTTCCACCGAGCCTCCGGGCCGCTCAACGTACGGAGTGCGACCATGGCGAACGACCTCACGTTCAGCACCACCAGGACCCAGTTCGACGAGGACTACTCCCCCTCGGACAGCTCCCGGCTGACGACGAACTTCGCCAACCTCGCGCGCGGGGAGCAGCGGCAGCAGAACCTCCGCAACGCCCTCGCGATGATCGACCGTCGGAGCAACGACCTGGCATCGGGCGGCGCTGACGGCGACCGCTACCGCGTCGAGCTCGACATCGTCTCGGTCACGGCGCACTTCGTCGACCAGGGCGTGGCCGGCGAGTTCCCCCTGCTCGAGATGCTCGACGTCGCGATCGTCGACCAGCACACCGGCGAGCGCCACCAGGGCATCCTGGGCAACAACTTCTCCTCGTACCTGCGGGACTACGACTTCGCGGTCCTGCTGCCGACCCTCGACACCAGCGCCGGCATCCCGGCCGACTTCGGTCAGCTGCACGGGCAGCTCTTCCAGCGCTTCCTGGAGTCGGACGCGTTCCGTTCGCAGTTCAGCGCCGAGCCCGTCGTGTGCATCAGCGTCTCCACGAGCCAGACGTACCAGCAGACCGCGACCGTCCACCCCGTCCTCGGCGCCGAGTACCAGCACGAGCACTCTTCGCTCACCGACGACTACTTCGGGAAGATGGGCATGCAGGTGCGGTACTTCATGCCCCCGGGCGGCAAGGCGCCGCTCGCGTTCTACACGCGCGGCGACCTCGTGAGCGACTACACGGACCTGCAGCTCATCGGCACGATCGCGACCATGGAGACGTTCCAGAAGATCTACCGACCGGAGATCTACAACGCGGACACGGTCGCCCCGAGCACGTACCGCCCGAGCCTGGCGCACACGGACTTCACGGTGCCTCCGGTCACGTACGACCGCGAGGAACGGAGCCGCCTCGGCGTCACCCAGGGCCGCTGGACCGAGGAGCACCTCGTCACGCCGCACCGAGCACTCCTCTCGCGGTGGGCCGCCGGTGCCGCCGTCCCCTCCCGCTGATCCCCTTCCCCCGTCGACCGACAGGAACCACACCCGCATGAGCACCCTCCTGCCCACCTCGATCGTCGGCAGCCTGCCGAAGCCCTCCTGGCTCGCCGAGCCCGAACGGCTCTGGTCCCCCTGGCTGCTCGACGGAGACGCCCTGGCCGAGGGCAAGCAGGACGCGCTCCGCGCCGCCGTCCACGAGCAGGAGCGTGCCGGGCTCGACGTCGTCAGCGACGGCGAGCAGACGCGCCAGCACTTCGTCACGACGTTCATCGAGCACCTGGACGGCATCGACCAGGAGCGCAAGGAGACCGTCCGCATCCGTGACCGCTACGACGCGGCCGTCCCGACCGTCGTCGGTGCCGTCAGCCGCCCGAAATCGGTCTTCGTCGAGGACGCGACGTTCCTGCGCGCGCAGACCGACCGTCCGATCAAGTGGGCGCTCCCCGGCCCGATGACCATGATCGACACCCTCTCCGACCAGCACTACAAGAGCCGCGAGAAGCTGGCGTGGGAGTTCGCCACGATCCTCAACCAGGAGGCCCGCGAGCTGCAGGACGCCGGCGTCGACGTCATCCAGTTCGACGAGCCCGCGTTCACCGTCTTCCACGACGAGGTGCAGGACTGGGGCGTCGCCGCGCTCGAACGCGCTGCCGAGGGCCTGCGTGTCGAGACCGCCGTGCACATCTGTTACGGCTACGGCATCGAGGCGAACAACAAGTGGAAGGAGACGCTCGGCGCCGAGTGGCGGCAGTACGAGCAGTCGTTCCCGCTCCTGCAGCAGTCGTCGATCGACATCGTCTCGCTGGAGTGCATCCACTCGCACGTGCCGCTGGAACTCGTCGAGCTCGTCCGCGGCAAGAAGGTCATGCTCGGGGCGATCGACGTCGCGACCGAGACCGTGGAGACGCCGGAGGAAGTGGCCGAGGTGCTCCGTCGGGCGCTCGAGTTCGTCGACGCGGACAAGCTCATCCCGAGCACGAACTGCGGGATGGCACCGCTGGCGCGAGGTGCTGCGCTGGCGAAGCTGGGCGCACTCTCCGCCGGTGCGGACATCGTGCGAGCCGAACTCGTCGGCGCCGCCGCTCCGTCGGGACACTGACCACTGCGAGACACCACGGCGGCTCTCTTCCGAAAGGAGGAGAGCCGCCGTTCGTGTTTCATCCACCCGTGCGCGGCTTCTGATCAGGCCTGGAGGCGCGGCTGCGGTCCGGCCGACGGCACTCGTTCGAAGTGATGTCGCCCTTGCCGCCCTCGCTCGGCGGGTCACAGTCCGAACGACGGGCACCGGTGCGGTCATCAGCCGTCGCAGGTCGACCGCACATCCTGCTCGATGAGCGCCGTGGCGATCGAGTCAGACACACGAAGGGCCTCGCGAGCGAGTGAACCACTGCGATGAGTTCGGCTGTGTTCTCGATGACCGCTCCGGCCGCTCGATTTCCGTGCGTGCGCTCGAGCCAGGCGTCCGACCATCTCGTACGGTCGCAATTTCCCATTGATCCGGACCGATGACCCTTCCTGCTGCCAGCTCACGCGGACGGTGCGCCAGCCGCCGGCCGTACGACGACACGCACGCCAGTGCTCGGAGCTCTTGAGCGGATTCCGCCTCATCTCGCGGTGCGAACCTCGGACATCGGCTCGGACTTGCCTACGAGTCGGAGCGGCCGCCCCGAGACTCGATCGAGCGTTCGCGATGCTGAGCCACGAACCACGTTGCCGGTCCCACGATCGGAACGAGGAGGACGACGAAAGCCCATGCGAACAAACGCCAGCCACCAATCGTCTGAGATCGCATCAGCGCGATGAACCCTGAAAAGGCGAGGAACAGCGCGACGATGGACACTGCCGTCAGCACACCATCGAGCGCCGTCGGAACGAGTGGATTCATGATCTCCTCCTCCACATGAGTCGTCATCGTTCACTCCCAGCGGTTGAACGTGATCGCGCCGTTTCCCTTGGCGCTGAGCCGCTGGATCGCCGAGTAGGTGCTCCAGGCAATCGTTCCCCACGGGGTCGGCACGCCACGCTTCACGACGACCTTGCACTTCGCCGTGGCCTGTCCACCACTGATGTAGCCGCTGCTCTTGGACGTCGTCACTTGCGTGAACGGCTGCACGTTCCTGACGACGGTGCACGAGTAACCGAGCAACTTCCTCGCCGTGGTACCGCTGTACTCGTACGACATCGAAACCTTCGTTTCGGTGAGCCTGATCCCAGCGAAGGCGAACCACTGTGTACCCCAAGACGACCGCGATGCCGCCCTGGTCCCCACGCCGACGCCATCTTCATGTTGCGCGGCCGCCGACGGCTCCACTTCTCCCCACTCAAAGTCCCCGCTCGCGCGAACCGTCTCAGGTCCGAGCACGTTCTCGTCGGAAGCGGCAAATGCGGCGGACGCAACGGCCGGGTCCAAGAAGTACGAGGCGAGCTCGTGCCGCTGTTCACCGCTGAGGTGATCGAAGGCTGCGACGTCAGACCAGGCTCCGGAAGCAACAAGGTCGCTTCGGATGGCCGACAAGACTGCAGACTGCGTTCGCGGAGCAGCAACGTCGCTGGCGGCGGATGGCGTCGCCGCGGCGTTGGCTGGCGTGGCAGCAAAGACGGAGGTGGCAACGACGGCGCAGACTGCGCCAATCGAGGCGAGCCGTCCACAGGTCGACAGTTTCATGAACCTTCCCCTCATTCTCCGGCCCGGACGCCGGTTCGCTTGTCGGCATCGATGCCGACGGAGAGCATTCAACTCACTGATACTTCACATGTGCAACTCCGGGCCTGCGCCGGGCGTGTTCGATGCGGATCCATCGAATGGGGCGAGGGAGTGCCATGACCTCGCCCCTGGATTGCTCCGGACTCAGATTCCGACTCGCAGAAAGATGCTCCGCCGCGGAGCGTCAGGCGGGAGGGCGTTGACTACGCCCATGATCACCAAGAGCAAGATCCACGAGGTCGAGAGCGCGACCGTCCGAGACCGCGACGGCGCGTCGGTCGGCAAGGTGGCGCAGGTGTTCCCCTCCTACGAGGACGGCAGCGCTGCGTTCGTCAGTGTCTCGACCGGACTGCTCGGGAGTCACCACGCGCTCGTCCCGGTGGAGGACGCCACGTTCGACGGCACGGACCTGCACGTCGGGTACACGAAGAGCGCGATCAAGGGCGCACCGACCCTCGGAGTCGGCCAGACCCTGTCCCCCACCGAGGCGAATGCCGTCCGCAAGCACTTCGGGCTGTCCCCCGCCGGCAACGCGACCGGGGACATGGGCGATCCGCACGAGAACCTCGACCAGGCCGGCACGGGTCCGGCTGGTGCGGACGACACCGAGGGCGCGGGGACGACCCCGCCGGCGTGACCGGCCGCGCGAGTGCGCGGGCGCCCTCGGCACTGCGCGGCAGGGGCACCGGCGGTGGCGACGTGCGGTCCGAGCGCGCCCGGTGACGGACGGGAGGCGCGGTGCCAGCTGGCACCGCGCCTCCCGTCCGTCCGGTGGGACGTCTACCGCACGGCTCGCGTCCGCTGCGACTTGGTGATGACGTGGATGGAGCCGGTCGTGACGTCCTGCTCCAGCGCCTCGAGTGTGCGGCCCCGGGTCTCCGGCACGAAGCGCCAGACGAACACGAGGGACAGCACGCCGAATCCTGCGAACATCAGGAAGGTGCCGACGATGCCGGCCGAGGCGAGCAGGGTCGGGACGAACAGGGCGAAGACACCCTGGACGAGCCATCCGCCGACGGCCGCGATCCCCATCCCGAGTCCGCGCATGTGCAGCGGGAAGATCTCGGCGAGCCACACCCACACCGCGATGTTCAGGAAGGTCTGCATCGACAGCACGAACGCCACGACGAGGACGAGGACGACGACGGGTCGCGCCGCGTTGCCCTCCGGGAACGCGACCGACGCGATGCTGATGAGGACGTGCAGGACCGTGGTGAGCGAGAGCCCGATGAGGAAGGTCTTCCGGCGGTCGACGCGGTCCATGGCACGGAGCGCGATGAGACCGCCGATCACGGCCACGACCCCGAACGAGATGTTCGCGATCACCGCTTGCTCCGCGGTCATGCCGGAGTCCTCGAGCACACGGGTGCCGAAGAACATCACCGAGCTGATGCCGGTCAGGGACTGCACCATGCTGAGCACGAAGCCGACGATCACGATGCGCACGAGCCACTTGTTCGTGAACAGCCCACGGAGGCCGACCCGCTCGGTGGCCTCCTCGGCGGCGACGCCCTCGAGCTGCCGCAGTTCCTCGTCGGCCCGCGCGACCGATCGGATGGACCGGAGCACGTCCAGGGCTTCGTCGCGACGCCCCTGCTTGACGAGCCACCGGGGCGACTCCGGCATGCGGAGCATCCCGAAGAAGAGGAAGACCGCGGGGACGGCGCAGATCGCGAACATGACGCGCCAGATGTGCCCTTCGGTGCCGAACACCGTCGCGATCACCGCGTTGACGACGAAGGCGGCGAGCTGACCGCTGACGATCGCGAGCTCGTTGCGGCCCGTGATGGACCCCCGGATCTCGTAGGGCGCGATCTCCGCGAGGTACACCGGGACGACCGCCGACGCACCACCGACGGCGAGACCGAGGACGGCGCGTCCCGCCAGGACCGAGGCGTACCCGGCCGACGAGAACTCGCCGTTGCCACCGGGCGAGAAGATGACGAGCATCACACCACCGAAGAAGAGCACGGCGAGCATGATGATCGCCCGCCGACGGCCGATCGCATCCGAGAACTTGCCGCACAGGATCGCGCCGACGGCCGCACCGAAGGGCAGGAGCCCGACGATCAGGCCCAGCTGGATCAGGTTGATGCCGAGGTCGGTTGCCATCGGCCCCTCGGAGCCGTTGACGACGCCGGTGTCGTACCCGAACAGCAGGCCGCCGAGACAGGCGACGATCGAGACGAGCCCGAGCCGTCGCTGGTGTGGTCCGGTGCGTTCGATCGGCGGCAGCGCGCTCTCTCGTTCGCTCACTCCGTGTGACATCGTGACTCCTCAGCCTTCGTGCTCGTGATCATGGTCGCGGATGTTCGGTCGCGACCGCACCGTGTCGGTGCCGGCTCCCGACCCGGCGGTGTCCTCGGGCGCCCAGGCCGCGCAGAGCAGACCGGTGCCGACGGGGACGAGGACGGACAGCCCGACGACGACGGCCTGTCCCGTGGGGAACGGGAGCACCGTCGCCAGTGCCAGCCAGACGGCGACGGCTCCGACCATGGTGGCGACCGTGAGCGCTCCCCGGTCCGCGAACCGCCCGGTCGACGCGCTCACGAGACCGTCCGTCCCGTGGACAGGATCGATGCGTCGGTCCCCGAGATCCGCACGTCCGCCGACGCCGCGGATGCCTCGATGAGCACGGCGTTCCGCCCGTCGACCGTCGTGGCCCAGGCCTCCGCCTCCTCCGGGGTCCGCCCGTGCCGTTCGTGCCGGTCGACGAGTCGGCGGAGGCGCTCTCCGTCGCCGGTCTCGCAGAACCACGTCTCAGCGAAGGACGGTCGTGCGCCACCCCAGGGCTCCGCGTCGATGAGCAGGTAGTTCCCCTCGGCGAACACGATCCGCACGTCCGGCTCGATGGCGACCCCGCCGGCCACGCCCTCGTCGACCTCGCGGTCGAACGCCGGGGCGTAGACGATGTGGTCGACCTCGTCGGCCAGGCGTCGGACCAGGGCGACGAAGCCCCACCCGTCGAACGTGTCGATCGCACCCTTGCGGTCGTGACGCCCGAGCCGGTCGAGGGTCGCGTTGGCGAGGTGGAACCCGTCCATCGGCAGGTGGGCTGCCACCGGTCCCGTTCCACCGTCGGCAGCCCGGAGCTCGTTGACGCGGGCCGCGACGGCCTTCGCGAGGGTGGTCTTGCCGGCGCCGGGACTCCCGCTGATCCCGATCACGATCCGTCGGTCGTCGCCGAGCAGCCCCAGGGCGCGTGCCGCGAGTGCGTCGACCCCGGCTCGTGCCGTCTCGGGCAGACCGGAGACATCGGTCGGGATGGTCAGTGCTTCAGGCACGAGGACGGACCCCCTGGAGTGCGGTGTCGAGCCAGGCGTGGGCGTGACGAGCGAGTGCGGGACCGTCGTCCCAGAGGTTGCGCCAGATCGACAGGTCGTTCGACAGCGTCTCGGAGACCACGGCGGACGAGAACGACTCGAACGTCAGCGCACCCTGGTAGTCGATGTCGGCCAACGCGTGCAGGAGGCTCGTGAAGTCGAGGTGACCGCTCCCGAGGTACCCGCGGTGGTTCTCGCCGATGTGGACGTACCCGAGCCGGTCGCCGACCAGGTGGACGGGTCGGGTGTAGTCGTCCTCCTCGATGTTCATGTGGTAGCTGTCGAGGTGGATCACGACGTTGTCCTCGCCGATGTCGTCCGCGAGGACGAGGGCCTGCGCTGCCGTGTTCACCACGTTCGTCTCGTAGCGGTTGCAGACCTCGAGGCCGAGGGACACGCCCTTGTCCGCGGCCTCGGTCGCGAGGTTCTTGAGGACGGCGACGACGTTCTGCCGACCGCGCGTCGTCAGCGCGTGACCGAAGTTGCCGAAGGCGCTGTAGAGCGCGCCCGTCATGAGGCGCCCACCGAGTCCGGCCGTCACCTCGAGCGACGAGCGGAGGAGTTCCTCGCCGCGGGCGACGGTGGCGGGGTCCTCACTCGAGATGTCCGCGTCGAAGGCGAGCCCCCGCGAGGTCACCACGTCGAGGCCCGCCGCGTCGAGTGCCGCCTTCGTCCGCGGGACGTCGAGCGTGTGGGCGTCGTGGAGCGAGAACTCGAGCAGGTCGAACCCGGCCGCCTTCGTGTGCTCGATGGCGTGGTCGACCTCGGCGTCGCTGGTGCTCCCGACGAAGACGAGCGCGTGCACGCCGAGCTTGTTGGTGACCGTCATGGTGGTGGTTCCTTCCGGGGTTCTGCAGGTACTGGGGTTCAGCAGGGGCTCGTGGCCCTGCGTGGTCGCGGATGCGAGGGTCGACCCGTCGGGGCGCGTTCGGCGGGGCGCGCCCGGTGGGATGCGCTCAGCGGTCGACCGGGTCGAGGGTCGCGGGCTCCGTCGTCCGCACGTCGGCACGGTGCGCGGCGAGGTGCACCTCGATGAACCGACGGGCCTCGTCCGCGGCGACGGTCGGGTCCGTCCAGAGCGTCCGCCAGAGACCGAGCTCGCCGCTGGTGGGTGCGTCGAGGACCGCGTTCGAGAAGGTCTCCACGGTGATCGGACCCGTGTAGTCGACGTCGGCCAGCGCCGCGAAGAGCACGGGCCAGTCGATGCTGCCGGTCCCGAGGACGCCGCGGTGGTTCTCGGATGCGTGGATGTAGGCGAGCCGGCCACGGGCACCGAGGACGGCGTCACGCATGTCGCGCTCCTCGACGTTCGCGTGGTACGTGTCGAGGTGGACGGCGAGGTTCGGCGCCCCGATCTCGTCGATGAAGTCCGCCGCCTGCGCCGTGGTGTTGAGCAGGTTCGTCTCGTAGCGGTTGATGCACTCGAGACCGACCGTCACCCCGTGGCGCGCGGCGGCCTCGGCGACGGTCTCGAGGGTCCGCTGGGCGTTCCGCCGCCCGGTGCTCGTGACCGGCCGCGTCGAGAGCGCCATCTTCGCGTAGGTCACGCCGCCGACGTAGTCGGCACCGACGGCAGCGGCGAGTCCCACCGCGTGCAGCAACATCTCGCGGCCCTGTCCGACCGCGTCGTCGTCATCGCTCGAGATGTCCGCCGAGGCGGGCAGTGCCAGCGACACCGAGGCTCCGATGCCGTGCTCTGCGAGCAGGCGCGCAGTGGCGTCGAAACGGTCCCCACCGACCGGCGGCGCAGGGATCTCGATGAGGTCGAACCCCGCCTCGGCAGAACTCCGGACGGCACGTTCGGCCGTCGCCGGTTCCCAGCCCAGGCCCCACAGCTGCGCGTGGACGCCGATCGGGTTGCTGCGGTGGGTGGTGGGAGACATCGTCGTCCTTCCGGGAGTCAGGCACGTCGCCGTGCCTCAGCGAAACTAGACCTACTTTTGCGTTACGTCAACACGAAAGTAGTGCAGCTTCCGCTCCGTTCCCGTACGATGGCGTCGTCCGTGGTGGTCGAGTACTTCACGGATCTGCATGTGTGGGGCGAGAGGATCGATGATGACCAACGTGGCCGTGGGCACGGACGCCGGACGGGTGCTGCAACTCTTCCGCGCGCGCGGGGAACTCAGCCGCACCGACGTCATGCAGCTCTCGGGACTCTCCCGCTCGACGATCAACCACCGCCTCACGGCGCTGACCGACAAGGGTCTCCTCCGCCCGGTGCAGGGCGGCGAGTCCACGGGCGGACGCCCGTCGAGCCGCTTCGCCTTCAACGCTCAGCGCGCCGCCGTGCTCACGGTGGACATCGGCGCGTCGGGGTTCCTCGCCGCGATCTGCGACCTCGAGGGCGAGCCCGTCGCGCACGCCGCCCGCCGCGTCGACGTCTGGTCCGGCCCACAGGTCGTGCTGTCAGCGGTGGAGCAGGTGTTCACCGCCCTGCTCGACGAGCACCCGGTCGAGGTGTGGGGCATCGGCGTCGGCGTGCCCGGCCCGGTCGAGTACGCCGCGCACCAGGTCATCAGCCCGCCGATCATGACCGGCTGGGACCGCTTCGACATCGCCGGGTGGTTCGAGTCGCGGCACGGCTGCCCGGTCGTCGTCGAGAACGACGCGAACGCGCGAGCGATCGCCGAAGCGCGGGCGTCCGGTCTCGACAACCTCATCTGCCTCAAGATCGGCACCGGGATCGGATCCGGGCTCGTCTTCAACGGCTCCATCATCCGCGGACACCAGGGCGCCGCGGGGGACGTCGGTCACACCAGGGCGACCTCCGACGACGCAGCGCGGTCCGTCGAGTGCCGGTGCGGGAACACCGGCTGCGTCGAGGCCCTCGCCGGCGGGTGGGCACTCGTGCGGGACCTCGACGAACGCGGCGTCGACGTCCACGACGTGACGGACGTCGTCCGGCTCTGCACCAGTGGCGACCTCGAGACGAACCGACTCGTCCGTCGCGCTGGACGGGTCATCGGCGATGCTGTCGCGACCCTCGTCGGCACCCTGAACCCCCGCCGAGTCGTCATCTCCGGCCAGCTCGCCGACTGCGGCGAGGTGCTCCTCAGCGGCATCCGGGAGCGCGTCTACCAGCGGGTGCTCCCCCTGGCGACCCAGGAGCTCGAGATCACCGTCAGTGCGCTCGGGCGGTTCGCCGGCGTGGGAGGACTGGCAACGTCGACCGCGGACCACCTGCTCAGCACCGAGGCGATCGAGCGGCTGCTCGTCGAGGCGTGACCGCGCCGGGTGGCCTTCGTACTCGCCGATGCCGTCGCTGCTGAGTCGCTCCTCGCGGAGCTTGCTCGAGGCCGAAGGCGGTGTCTGTCTCCTCGGAAGATCCTCCGCGCCGACTGTCGGAGGGTTTCAATGGACCCATGCTCGAGGTGAGAACACGCGCCGCACGGTCCTCGGCTTCCTGGACCGTGCCGGCCCCGGTTGACGTGGTGCGTGAGCGGCTGTTGCACGAGATCGCACAGTCATCACGTGCGGAACTCGTGACCAGCACCGACCACGGCGTCGAAGCGTCAGTGCGAGGCAACGCGTTCTCGTGGGGAGAACGCATCACGGTCACGTTGGCCCCGACCACCGGAGGCACGAGCGTTTCCGTCAGGACTCGACCAGTCATGCCGTTCACGCTGTTCGACTGGGGCGAGGGCGAACGGGACATCCGCCTGCTGCACGGCGCCGCTTCGGCGATGGACGGCGGCTCGGGCCAAGACGCAGTCGTCGACGGTGCTCCCGCCCGGCTCGGGAAGACCTCGAGACTCTCGAAGCCCGTCGGATGGTTCGTCGTCGTCGTTGCCGGCCTCTTGATCGCGCTCGGGCTGGTCAACATGGTGGTGAACACCGAGCACATCGGGTCGTGGCTCCCGATCCTGGTCCTCATGTCGTTCGCGCTCGTCGTCGTGCTGCGGGACCTCAGGCGGCGCTGAGCTCCGCGATCGTCTGCCAGGCACCGGGTCGTGTCAGCTCGGATCTGCGTCTCTCACCTCTGGCTGCCCACAGAGGTGGAAGAACATGGTCAGCGTAGGACTTCAGAGCGTGCCGACCACGCCGACGCTGCTCGACACCGTCAGACAGTCGGGGACAGAACGTGACCAGCCACTCAGTCCTGCCTCGTTCGCACACGCCTGGGACCAGCGGGCCCGTGGAGCGCGAAACCGATCGCTCCGACAGCTGCGATCAGGAATCCCATCGCAGCGATGACCAGCCCGGCGCCCACGAGCCCGACGAACCCGGTGCCGAGGGCAGCGCCGAGGAGTGCCATGACGAGGCCCGCACCGATGGCTCCCGTACCAATCGCGAGGCCGACCACGCGAGGCGGGATGCTTGAGGACATAGGTGCATCCAACTCCTCGGGCCGGCATCCGATCGTCGCGCGGCGATCGGGAGGTCGGCCGGGTAGTACTGGGACATGCGAAGACATCGGTTCTGGGTGGCCTGGACACTCGGTCCACTGCTCGTCACGTTGATCGTCCTGACTGTGGTCTCGGCCGCAACGGGCTTCACCTCGTGGCCGCCCCTGCTCGGTGCCACGGTCGCCGCCGCCGCGGCTGGATCGTTCGTGTTCTTCTCCGGATCGCGCGCTGCTCGAGACCAGGAACGCGCACGGCAGTCGGAGTCAGCGCGGCGCAACCGGTAGCCCGTTGCTCGACGGGCGAGAGCAAGCTAGCCCATGGGGGATCACAGGCGAACGGCGAGCAGCCGACGACGTGTTCACACCGCGCTGGCCGGAGCACTCGTCGCCGGCATCGCTCGCGTGGACATCGAGCCCGTTGAGGTCGCGTCGCCGTCCGGATCGGGTTGGCTCGCCGTCCTGATGGTCGTCCGGGTGGCTCAGTCTTCCGGGTGCTTGCTCGCCCGCACCATCACGTAGCCGACAGCGACCAGAGCCACGAACGACAGGACGCCGAACGGGAGTCCCGAACCAGTCACGAGCCCCCATGGAATCGTGACGGCACCGCAGACGAGCAGCACGGCGAGCAGGGTGGCCGCAACACGCCGCGGGACTCTCATGAGTGCACGGTACGCCCCGACATGCGTGCGCTGCGAAGTCAGCGACGCCTGCGCCACCCGGCTCGCCGAAGTCCCCACCTCTGGGTAACGCCTGAACGCGGGGCGTGGGGCGGTCACTTGGATGGACGAGACCACGCACGCGCGTCGGTTAGAGAGGACACCGTGTCGAACGACATCAGCAATGCCGGGCTGCAGGCCATGATCGACCGCGCCGGGCAGATCACCGCCGATGAGGCAGAGTCGCTCGACGTCGCGTGGAAGGCCGACGAGGCCATCGTGGTGCCCGAACCGAGCGCGTCCCTCGCGATCCAGGGAGGCGCTGACGGGCGGATGGTCACGAACGCCGACCTCCTGGCTGCATGGCAACACGCGCTCGAGGCCGCCGGCGCAGCGGGCCGCGTCGAGGAGATCGAGGCCGCGCAGGAAGCCGGACGCGCAGTGCGCCACTCGGACGCGCGCCTCCGTGACCGCGCCGGGGCCGAGGAAGCGGTCCGATCCGCGGTGCTCGCGAGCGGGGTGCGGGACCTCGTCTCGGACGACGAGTACGCCACGCTGACAGCCGTCTGGCGGAAGGTGCTCGGGGAGGTCTGACCCGACGAGCACGTGCCCTGCGCCGAGAGTGCCGGGCCGCGGACTCAGGGGCGGGCGACGCCGCTGAAGTCCGGGGAGCCGTCCGGGGCCGCCGGCAGCGGCGTTCCGTCGACGTAGCGTGGCCAGGCGAGGGCACGGGCGCCGTCCGGTCGACGTTCGTAGAGCAGGCCGTCGGTACCCGCAACCGTCACCGCCCTGACCTGCTTCGGTTCGCTGTCCGCGAGGGCCATCCGCGCATCCTCACCCGGGAGCTCCCCGTGGTCGATGGGTCGTTCAGGCGCCGCGACGGGGACGGCAGGGTCGGGCACGCCTGACCACCCGCCGACGAGCGGCACCGCTGCAGTCGCGCCGTCGGAACCGAACGTCCCCGCCGGGCTCGTCCCATGTGAAGCGGTGGGCACGGTCTCCGCCGGGCCGGACGACATCGACGACGGGGTCGGCGACGGCTGTGGCCAAGCGACAGCAGGGTGCCCGGAGGACCAGCCCGCACCCGCGAGGTCGTGGTCACGCGGTCGGAACAGCGCGTTGCTCAGCGGCACGACGACGGTCCCGAGCACGTCGAGGATGACCACGACCCACACCAGTCGCCAGAACCCGCTGGCGAGGTGGAGGTCGGGAGCCAGGAGGGGCACCGACAACAGCAGGGCGAGCAGCGCGATCACCCCGACGGTCGTCTTGGCCACGAGCTGCAGTAGCGGGGTCGGGTAGCGCCGGTGGATCACGAGGAGCAGGTGAACGTGCAGCAGGGCGAAGCGTGCGACGAACACGATGCCGACCCACTGCATGAACTGTTCGCCGACGAGCCAGATCCCGTCCCCGCCGAAGGGGTCGACCGGCACGATCCAGATCTTCGACAGACCGGTCACGAGCAGGTACAGGGACACGACGACGCTCGCGAACGCGAACCTCCCGGACCGCCGCGACGACACGTCGGCGTCGTACCAGGACAGGAGCGCGAAGACGACGACCACGACGACCGTCAGCAGGAGTTGCACCGCAACCCGGCCGAAGTCCCCGAGGAGCACCGCGACGATGCCGACCAGGCCGGCGGCGACGACAGCGCCGATGATCGTCCGGAACACCAGCGGACGGACCCTCGCCCAGCGTGGGTCGATCGTGCTCGTCAGGACATCCGTGGTCGCCATGCGCGCCCTCCCTCGCGTCGGTGTCCCCGAACACTAGCGGCGCATGGTCGTCCGCACAGCACCGCGAACGGGGGCCGCCCCGAGCAGCAGCGTCGAGCGGAGCCCGCACGACCCAGGGCGGGACACCGAGAGACGCCCCGCCGGCCGAAGCCAGCGGGGCGCCCCCTCGATCAGATCAGGATCAGAAGTCCCAGTCCTCGTCCTCGGTCTTCTCCGCCTTGCCGATGACGTACGACGAGCCCGACCCCGAGAAGAAGTCGTGGTTCTCGTCCGCGTTCGGCGACAGCGCCGACAGGATCGCCGGGTTCACGTCCGTCGTCTCCTTGGGGAACATCGGCTCGTAGCCCAGGTTCATCAGCGCCTTGTTGGCGTTGTAGTGCAGGAACTTCTTGACGTCCTCGGTCAGCCCGACGCCGTCGTAGAGGTCCTGCGTGTACTGCACCTCGTTCTCGTAGAGCTCGAACAGCAGGTTGAACGTGTAGTCCTTGATCTCCTGCTTGCGCTCTTCGGAAGCGCCCTCGAGGCCCTTCTGGAACTTGTACCCGATGTAGTACCCGTGGACGGCTTCGTCGCGGATGATCAGGCGGATCAGGTCGGCGGTGTTGGTGAGCTTGGCGCGCGAGGACCAGTACATCGGCAGGTAGAAGCCGGAGTAGAACAGGAACGACTCGAGCAGCGTCGAGGCGACCTTGCGCTTCAGGGGGTCGTCACCGGTGTAGTAGTCGAGGACGATCTGGGCCTTCTTCTGCAGGTTCACGTTCTCGGTGGACCAGCGGAAGGCGTCGTCGATCTCGGGCGTCGAGGCCAGCGTCGAGAAGATCGACGAGTAGCTCTTCGCGTGCACCGACTCCATGAACGCGATGTTCGTGTAGACGGCTTCTTCGTGCGGGGTGATCGCGTCGGGGATCAGGCTGATCGCGCCGACGGTGCCCTGGATGGTGTCGAGCAGCGTCAGGCCGGTGAAGACCCGCATGGTGAGCTGCTGCTCCTCCGGCGTGAGCGTGTTCCACGACTGCACATCGTTCGACAGCGGCACCTTCTCGGGGAGCCAGAAGTTGTTGACCAGCCGGTTCCAGACCTCGACGTCCTTGTCGTCCTGGATGCGGTTCCAGTTGATGGCACTGACCGCGCTGATCAGCGGGATGGACTTGCCCGTGGCGTGGACCGGGTCGGTGAGGGTCATGGCTTTCTTCCGGGTGGTGGGGGTGGACAGAACGATCGAACGGACTGGAGGCGCGGGGCGGGGCCCGCCCCGCGCCTCCAGGAAGAGAGCAGCAGCTCTACAGCATGCAGCTGACGCAGCCCTCGACCTCGGTGCCCTCGAGGGCGAGCTGGCGCAGACGGATGTAGTAGATCGTCTTGATGCCCTTGCGCCATGCGTAGATCTGCGCCTTGTTGATGTCGCGCGTGGTGGCGGTGTCCTTGAAGAACAGCGTCAGGGACAGGCCCTGGTCCACGTGCTGCGTCGCCGCGGCGTACGTGTCGATGATCTTCTCCGGGCCGATCTCGTACGCGTCCTGGTAGTAGTCCAGGTTGTCGTTCGTCATGAACGGCGCCGGGTAGTAGACGCGGCCGAGCTTGCCTTCCTTGCGGATCTCGATCTTCGACGCGATCGGGTGGATCGACGACGTCGAGTGGTTGATGTACGAGATCGAACCGGTCGGCGGGACGGCCTGCAGGTTCTGGTTGTAGATGCCGTGCTCCTGGATGGACGCCTTCAGCGCCTTCCAGTCGTCCTGCGTCGGGATCGTGATGTTCGCGTTGTCGAACAGCGAGGCGACGCGCTGGGTGGCCGGCGTCCACGCCTGGTCGGTGTACTTGTCGAAGAACTCGCCCGACGCGTACTTCGAGTCGCGGAAGCCGTCGAAGGTCTCGCCGGTCTCGATCGCGATGTTGTTCGAGGCGCGCAGGGCGTGGAACAGCACCGTGTAGAAGTAGATGTTCGTGAAGTCGATGCCCTCTTCGGAGCCGTAGTACACCCGCTCACGAGCGAGGTAGCCGTGCAGGTTCATCTGGCCGAGGCCGATGGCGTGCGACTTGTCGTTGCCGTCCTCGACGGAACGGACCGACGTGATGTGCGACATCTGCGAGACCGAGGTCAGGCCACGGATCGCCGTCTCGATGGTCTTGCCGAAGTCCGGCGAGTCCATCGTCAGCGCGATGTTCAGCGAACCGAGGTTGCAGGAGATGTCCTTGCCGATCTCCTTGTAGGACAGGTCCTCGTTGAAGGTCGTCGGGGTGTTGACCTGCAGGATCTCCGAGCACAGGTTGGACATGTTGATCCGACCCTTGATCGGGTTGGCCTTGTTCACCGTGTCCTCGAACACGATGTACGGGTAGCCCGACTCGAACTGGATCTCGGCGATGGTCGTGAAGAAGTCACGCGCCTTGATCTTCGTCTTCTTGATGCGCGAGTCGTCGACCATCGCGCGGTAGTTCTCGGAGATCGGGACGTCGCCGAACGGGACGCCGTAGACCTTCTCGACGTCGTACGGCGAGAACAGGTACATGTCCTCGTTGTTCTTGGCGAGCTCGAACGTGATGTCCGGCACGACGACGCCGAGCGACAGCGTCTTGATGCGGATCTTCTCGTCGGCGTTCTCGCGCTTGGTGTCGAGGAACTTCATGATGTCCGGGTGGTGCGCCGACAGGTAGACGGCACCGGCACCCTGACGCGCACCGAGCTGGTTCGCGTAGGAGAAGGAGTCTTCCAGCAGCTTCATCACGGGGATGATGCCCGAGGACTGGTTCTCGATCTGCTTGATCGGGGCGCCGGCCTCGCGGATGTTGGAGAGGAGCAGGGCCACGCCGCCGCCGCGCTTCGAGAGCTGCAGCGAGGAGTTGATGCCGCGCGAGATCGACTCCATGTTGTCCTCGATGCGGAGGAGGAAGCAGGAGACGAGCTCGCCGCGCTGGGCCTTCGCCGTGTTGAGGAAGGTCGGGGTGGCGGGCTGGAAGCGGCCGGCGATGATCTCCTCGACGAGGTCGATCGCGAGCTGCTCGTTGCCCTGCGCCAGGCCGAGGGCGGTCATCACGACGCGGTCCTCGAAGCGCTCAAGGTAGCGCTTGCCGTCGAAGGTCTTGAGCGTGTAGCTCGTGTAGTACTTGAACGCGCCTAGGAAGGTCTGGAACCGGAACTTCTTCGAGTACGCCAGGTCGTTGAGCTTCTGGATGAACTCGAGCGAGTACAGGTCGATCGTCGCCTGCTCGTAGTACTCGTTCTCGACCAGGTAGTCGAGCCGCTCCTTCAGGTTGTGGAAGAAGACGGTGTTCTGGTTGACGTGCTGCAGGAAGAACTGCTTGGCGGCCTCACGATCCTTGTCGAACTGGATGTTCCCGTCCGCGTCGTAGAGGTTGAGCATCGCGTTGAGGGAGTGGTAGTCCATCCCCGTCTGCGGCGACGTCAGATCGACGTCTGCAACTGCTGCGTCCAAAATGCATCCAATCCTGAGTTGACCGCCTGCACGTCGTCAGGGGTCCCGAAGAGTTCGAAACGGTAGAGGAGGGGGACGTTGCACTTCCGTGCGACGACGTCCCCGGCGAGCCCGTAGGCGTCGCCGAAGTTCGTGTTGCCGCCCACGACCACGCCGCGGATGAGCGAGCGGTTGTGCGCGTCGTTGAGGAACTTGATGACCTGCTTCGGGACCGCGCCCTCGCCGTTGCCGCCACCGTAGGTGGGCAGCACCAGGACGTAGGGCTCGTCGACGTGCAGGAAGAGTTCGCTCGGGTAGAGCGGGATCCGGTCCGCGTCGCGGCCGAGCTTCTCGACGAAGCGCGCGGTGTACCCGGACACGCTCGAGAAGTAGACCAGTCGGCTCATGGTGCCCCTCCGGGTGAGAAGGTGCGGACAGACGGACCGGGGGTGTCCTGCGGGCGGTGAGCCGGCCCTCCTGAGCGGAGCCGGGTGACCGTCCGCAGGACGGTGGACGACCTAGGCCAGTTCGGCGCTGAGGGTCGCGATCTTGTCGGGGCGGAAGCCCGACCAGTGGTCGTCATCGGTGACGACGACGGGGGCCTGCATGTAACCGAGGCTCTTGACGTGCTCGAGTGCGGCTTCGTCGGTGGAGACGTCGTGCACTTCGTACTCGATGCCCTTGTTGTCGAGCGCGCGGTAGGTCGCGGTGCACTGGACGCAGGACGGCTTGGTGTAGACGGTGACGGCCATGGTCTCCCCTGGTTCTGCTGTTGCTGTGGTGGGTGTTCTGGTGCCTGTGGACCGGCGTCCCTGCGCCGGTGGACAGTGCCTGTCGGAGCCGACTGGGCGCTGTTCCGGGGCGAGTGCTTTCCGGTGACTCGATACTACATCTAGTGGCCGACACCGCGACCGACCACAAGAGAAAGTGTTACAGCCGTGTAGTTCTCCACAGGCCCTCCACAGTGTGGACGGTCTGGGGCGGTGGTCCGGAGGCCCGGAATTCCGCCACTCTCGCACCCACCTCCGACATCTCTCCACACCTTGTGGAGCAGATTGTCCCCCGGTGTGGAGACAGGGCATCGGGCGTGTCGCGCCGGACCCGGATCGACGGCGCGGTCCACACCTCCCCCGGACGGGTGACAGGGCCGGCCGTCCGGTCCGTACACTCGTCCCGTGAGCACGTACGGACCCCTGCTGAAGACCCCCGGAGTCGGTCGTGTCATCGCTGCGCAGCTCACCGCGCGCTTCCCGTTCGGCATGCTCTCGCTCGCGTACCTGCTGCACGTCGAGCACGTGTTCCACTCCTACGGGGCCGCCGGTCTCGTCCTGGCGACGACCAGTGTCGGGCAGGCGCTCGCCGGTCCGCTCACCAGCCGGTGGATGGGCAGCTGGGGCATGCGGCCGGTGCTCCTCCTGACCAGCCTCGTCGCGCTCGTGAGCATGGGCGTGGTCGCGTTCGTCCTCATGCCGTTGTGGGGCTACGTCGTCGTCGGGTTCCTCGGCGGCCTCGCGGTCCCGCCCGTGCAGCCCGCGGTGCGCACCATCTACCCGAAGATGGTGACCTCGTCGCAGCTCACTCCCCTCTTCTCCCTCGACGCCAGCGCGCAGGAGCTCATCTGGGTCGCCGGCCCCGTGATCACCACGTTCGTCGCGACGCAGATCGGCACGGTGCAGGCGATCGTCGTCGCGATGGTCTTCCTCGTGGTCGGCGGCACGTGGTTCATCGCCTCCCCCGAGCTCGGCCGGGTCCGCATCCCCCGCTCGAAGCGTGCCTTCGGTGTCGTGCTGAAGCGACCGTCGGTCGTCGTGGCCACCCTGACCGGCCTGCTCCTCATCGGCGCCTGCGCCGCGGTCGAGGCGAGCGTCACGAGCGTCTTCGGCGAGGGCAGCCCGAACGCCGGCATCGTCCTCGCCGTCTTCGCGATCGGCTCGCTGATCGGCGGGCTGGCACTCGGTCACCGTCCGATCTCGCGCAACACGCTGTGGACCCGGATGGCGATCGTCTTCGTCGGCCTGGCCCTCGCCGTCGGCGGCACGGACTTCTGGTGGCTCTGCTTCGCCCTCGTCATCGCGGGTGCGGGCATCGCGCCGGCCCTCGCGGTCATGTTCGGGTCCGTGTCGGCGACGGTGAAGTTCTCCGACACCGCCGAGGCCTACGGGTGGATGGGGACCGGTCAGCTCATCGGGGCAGCGGGCGGGTCCGCGGTGGCCGGCTTCCTCATCGACGTGCACGGTGCGACCGGCGGCATGACCGTCGGCGCGGTGATGGCCGCGGTCGGCGTCGTCCTGCCCCTCGTGACGAAGCGGTGGCTCCCCGACCTGCGCGGGCGGGACGCCAGCCCCCTGCCCGACACCGAGCCGGTCGTCCTGCCGTCCTGACGCGGCGCGCCCGCCCGGTTCCGCCGTGCACCGCGCCCGTCACGGCCGGAACGACGACACGGGGCGGCCTGGAGGCGCGGCGGACCCCCGCCACCACCGGCAGGATGGGTGCATGGTCACCCCGGTCCCCCTCCGCGACGGCGCGTCGATCCCCGCGATCGGCTTCGGCGTCTACAAGGTCGACGACGCCGAGGCGGAGACGGCCGTCGGCCTGGCGCTCGACGCCGGCTACCGCCACGTCGACACCGCCGAGATGTACGGCAACGAGACCGGCGTGGGGAAGGCGATCCGCGCCTCGGGGACGGACCGCGACGACGTCTTCGTGACCACCAAGGTGTGGAACGACCACCAGGGGCGCGACGCCACCCTGCGGGCGTTCGACGCCAGCCTCGGGCGGCTCGGACTCGAGACGGTCGACCTGTACCTCATCCACTGGCCGGCCGCGGCGAACGACCGCTACGTCGAGACGTGGCGCGCGCTCGTCGAGCTGCGGGAGTCCGGCCGGGCACGCAGCGTCGGGGTGTCGAACTTCCAGGTGCCGCACCTCGAGCGGATCATCGGCGAGACCGGCGAGGTGCCCGCCGTCAACCAGGTGGAGCGGCACCCGTGGCTGCCGCAGCACGACCTCGTGGCGTTCCACCGGCGGCACGGCATCGTGACCGAGGCGTGGTCGCCCCTCGGCCGGGGCCGACTCATCGACGAGCCGGTCCTCACGCGCATCGCCGCAGCGCACGGCGTCAGCGTCGCGCAGGTGCTCGTGCGGTGGAACGTGCAGCAGGAGGTGGTGGTGCTGCCGAAGTCGGTGACGCCGTCGCGGATCCGGGCGAACCTCGACGTCGACGGCTTCGAGCTGACCGACGAAGACCTCGCGGCGATCGCGTCGCTCGAGTCCGGGCAGCGGACGGGGTCGCACCCGGACTCGGTGTCGTAGCGGTCAGCGCTCGGGGAGGAGCCCGCTGAACGCGACGATCGCGATCCCCGTGCCGACGACCGCCAGGAAGATGCCGATCACCCGGACGAACCGCGGCGTGAGCGGTCGGCCGTTCGCCAGCTCATCACCGCCGATCGACTGCGCCCAACGGTTGAAGACGGCGATCGTGACACCCCAGACCGCGACGACCACCGCCCCGATCCCGAACCACGTCGCGGCGGTCACCTCCCTCGCCGCCGAGCGATCTGCTGTCGGAGGTTGCGGACGAACACGACTTCGAGCACCACGGCGATCGCGGTCAGGAAGACCGCGAAGCCGATGTGGGCCAGGTCGTCGCCGCGACTCAGGGTGATGACCGGCAGGGCGACGACGAGCCCTGCGCACACAACGACGTTGAACCACGCTCCGACGACCCCTCCGGGGGTCCGGCCGGTGCGTTCCATCCAGGAAACGGGCATGGGCCGGATGGTAGGCGCCACTGCTGAGGGCCGTGTCCCCCGAGAGCTCAGCCCTTCCGGTCCTCCTCCGACTGCCACGGCAGGTTGAGGTCGCCCGGCTCGGGCTCCACGTCGCCCGCGTCGTCCGCGCCGCCGGTCCCCGGTGCCGCGACGATGCGCGACGGGTCGATGCCGTCCGCCTCCAGGTCCGCACGGTCCCGCTGCTGCGTCTGCGACGCCACCGTCTCCCGCTCGCTCGACGGGCTGTACGAGGTGTCGGCCGCGCGCTGCTCGCGTTCGCTCGATCCCTGCTCGTCGTCGTGCTCCGTCCGCTCGCGCAGGGCGTCGGTGCGGGCTCGGTCATCGGAGGGCTCGGGGCCCGGGGCCGTGGGGATGCTGTCGCTCATGACCCGCACGGTAGTCGTGGGCCCTGGTACCGGTTCGGTCACGGGACTCCAACCCGTGACGGATGCTCGCTAGCATCCCGGCGAGGGGGAACGATGATCCGACGACGACTGCTGGCCACCGCCACCGGGGGTGTCCTGCTGGCGACCGCACTCTCGGGGTGCAGCCTGCTGCGCGGCGGGGACACTCCGGTGCCGGAGCCCTCCCGGACCGCGACCGTGGAGAACGGCTCCACGGACCACCACGGCGGTGGAGACGCCCACGGCTCCTCGAAGACCGCTTCGCTGCAACCGCCGTCGGTGGCCGCCGGGACGATCGGTGCCGAGACCGACCTGACCTCCCCGAGCGGCAAGACCGCCGTGCACGTGAAGGTCGTCTCCGATGGCACCGGCGCCTGGGACGTGTTGCTCTCCGACTACCGGACGACGAACCCGCAGGCGATGACGATCGAGTTCCGCTCGTCCGTGCCGAAGCCGTCCGACGGGTACGACGTCAAGGCGTGGGGGCAGGACCGGTGGACCGCGACGGCAGGTGCACCCGACTCGTACTCGATGAGCGATGCCGGTGCACGTCCGGACTTCCTGCGGAGCGTCGTCCTGGTCCCGACGCAGACAGAGCCCTCCGACACCGATCCCACGGCGACGTCGGCTCCGTGGCAAGGACACGTGCTCGCGGTCGCCCCGCTGACCTGGCACATCCCACCCGCCTACTCCGCACTGCACCTCACGATGGGCGCTGCCCGGCCGGGTGCCTACGGTCTCGTGATCGACGCGAACGGGCGCCCCGCCGAGTACCTCGTCGCGCACGGCGACGACCAGACCACCGTGGCCGCGCGCTTCGGCATCACCATCGCGCAGTTGCGGTGGCTCGACCCGACGATCCGCACGCACGGTGACGGTTGGCTGTTCGAGGACGACAAGATCAACATCGACCCGCAGCGTCGCGTCGAGTTCGACGTCGACCACGAGGGCGGCTGAGACTCGGGGTCCGGGACCGTGGAGACACCGTCGCTCGTGCTGTTCGCAGCAGCCCGGTCACCGCGGGTACCGGTTCGGTCACGGCGCTGGTGGTCCGGCTCCGGCCCTCGGTAGGTTCGTGACCGAGGGGGAACGATGCGAGGAACACGGACCACGGTCATCGCGGTCACCGGCACGGTACTGACGGGGATGCTGCTCACCGGCTGCACGGCCTTCGGCGGGGACGACAGCGTCCCGGAGCCGACGCGGCGCGCTGCCGTGGACGGCAGTCGCCCGACGCGCGCACCGGAGCCCTCGACCGAAGCCGTGACGGCGAAGCTGTCCGTGCCGGCCGGCACCGTCGTCGCCGAGACCGACGTGGTGTCGGCGAGCGGCGGGACGAGCATCCACGTCCGCGTCGTCGCTGACGGCGACGGCACCTTCGACGCGAAGCTGTCCGGCTACCGGACGTCGCAGCCGCAGCCGATGACGATCGAGTTCCGCCGCGCCGCGGTGGGTGGCCCGGACCCCAGCGGCTTCCGTGCCGGGGTCGTCCAGTGGGACAGCGGGGTCACGCCGCCGTCCTCCGTCAGCCTGGGCGACGCCGGCCCGACACCGGACTACCTGCACAGCGTCGTACTCGTCCCGGCGCCCTCCGGCGGCGACGACTCCGCCCGTCCCTGGGTGGGGAACGTGCTCGCCGCGGCGGCGCTCGACTGGACGCTGCCGAACCCGTACCCGGGGCTGCGCGTCACCGCCGGTCCGGACCGGTCCGGAGCCCAGGGCTGGGTGCACGACGACGCCGGCGTCCCCGCCTCGTACCAGGTGGCGACCGGCGACGAGCAGGCGGCGGTCGCGGACCGCCTCGGTCTGACGCTCGCGCAACTGCGCTGGCTCAACCCCACCCTGCAGACGGGCGTCGTCGAGCGACTCATCACCGACACGGACCTCAACCTGGACCCCGCGCGCCGGTAGCGCCGGTCACGGCCGAGGCTCCACGGTCCGTTACGCTCGACGGGCACCAGCCCCGACCAGGAGGTCCCACCGTGACGATCGTCGCCGCAGCAGACGGCTCAGCCCTCGGCAATCCCGGCCCCGCCGGCTGGGCGTGGTACGTCGACGACGACCGGTGGGCGGCCGGCGGCTGGCCCCGGGGCACGAACAACCAGGGTGAACTCACCGCCGTGCTGCAGCTGCTCCGGGCCACGAAGGACACCGGCGAACCGCTGCACATCCTGTGCGACAGCCAGTACGCGATCAAGGCGTGCACCGAGTGGCTCGCGGGCTGGAAGCGCAAGGGGTGGCGGAAGGCCGACGGCAAGCCGGTCCTCAACGTCGAGATCATCCAGGAGCTCGACGCGGAACTGCAGGGCCGCACGGTCACGTTCGAGTGGGTGCGCGGCCACATGGGGCACGAGATGAACGAGGCGGCCGACGTCCGCGCCCGGGGTGCGGCGACCGCCTACCAGAACCGCACCGAGGTGCCGACGGGTCCGGGGTGGCCGGGCGCGGACGTCGCCCCGGCGCCGGAGCCGGTGCAGGTCGAACCGCCCGCGACCCTCTTCTAGCGAGCGAGCGAGCGAGCGGGCCGGCGGACCGGCGAGCTCGACCGGTCAGTACGTCCCGTCGCGGCGGTCCTGCCGCGTGATCTGCTCGCCGGACGCCGGGTCGACCCCGGACCGCGTGGTCGTGGTGGTCCGGCGACCGCCGAAGGCCACGGCGAGGCTGATGATGAGCAGCACGACGCCGGCCGCCATCAGGATGTAGCCGATCAGTCGCAGGTCGATGCCGGCGAGCTGGATGTTCAGGGCGAACGCCACGATGGCGCCGATGACGATCAGGGCGATGCTCGATCCGATGCGCATGATGGGTGTCCTCTCGGTGGCCCCGCTGCCGGTCGGCCCGGGGCTGGCGTCGAACCTACCCGTTCGCCGGACCCGCCGTTCCGACCGCTGCGCCGCTCGCACGGCGGTGGCCCGGCCGGTCGCAGGGCGGAAACCCCCGGCTCAGTCGACGTCCACCTCGGACCAGCCGTCGAACCGACCGATCTCGGTGACCCGCACGACGGCCTCCCCCGCTTCGTCCGAGGCGTCGAGGTCGATCGTCGCCGAGAACCCGAAGTCCTTGTCGCCGGAGGGGTCGGCGAAGATCTGCCGCGCGCGCCAGACCCGCGCCGGACCGGCCGGTCCCGCCGCGCCCGTCCCTCCGGCTTCGTCGAGCACGAGGTACTGCATCGACCGGGCGTCCGCATCGGTCCCGACCTCGTCGTGCGACTCGTAGTACTCCTCGAGCACGGCGTCCCACGCCGACCGGTCGAACCCGCTGGTCGCGTCGAGCTCACCGAGGCCGGCGGGGTCGTCCGCCGCGGCCAGCAGGACCCGCTGGAACAGGGCGTTGCGCACGAGGACCCGGAACGCGCGGACGTTGCCGGTGAGCCGGGCAGGCTGGGGCGGCGCGATCTCCTCGTGTTCCTCCGAGGCGAGCAGGACGTCCCCGTTCATCAGCGCCTCCCACTCGTCGACGAGCGAGGAGTCGGTCTGCTTGACGACCTCGCCGAGCCACTCGATGAGGTCGTCGAGGTCCTGGGTCCGCTGTTCGTCGGCGATGGTCTGCCGCATGGTGCGGTACGCGTCGGAGAGGTAGCGCAGGACGAGCCCCTCGGAGCGGGTGAGCTGGTAGAACCGCACGAAGTCGCCGAAGGTCATCGCACGCTCGTACATGTCGCGCACGACGGACTTCGGCGAGAGCCGGAAGTCGAGCACCCACGGCTGCTCGGCGGCGTACGCCTCGTACGCGGCGGTCAGCAGTTCGTCGAGCGGCTTCGGCCAGGTGACCTCCTCGAGCAGCTCCATCCGCTCGTCGTACTCGATCCCCTCCTGCTTCATCCGGGCGACGGCCTCGCCGCGTTCCTTGAACTGCTGCTGCGACAGGATCGCCCGCGGGTCGTCGAGCGTGGCCTCGACGATGGACACCATGTCGAGCGCGTACGTCGGCGAGGACGGGTCGAGCAGCTCGAACGCGGCGAGGGCGAACGGCGACAGCGGCTGGTTGAGCGCGAAGTTCGGCGCGATGTCGACCGTCAGGCGGTACGTCACGGGCGGGCCGGGCACGCGTTCGATGACCCGCGCGTTGATGAGCGTCCGCGCGATGGTCAGCGCTCGACGGGCCATCGCGAGCTGGCGGGCTCGCGGTTCGTGGTTGTCGAACACGAGCGACCGCACGTCCTCGAAGGGAGAGCCACCGCGCGCCACCACCGACAGCACCATCGCGTGGGTGATCCGCATCCGCGACACCATCGGCTCGGGCTCGGCGGCGATCAGGCGCTCGAACGACGCCTGCCCCCACGAGACGAACCCCTCCGGTGCCTTCTTCCGCTTGATCTTGTTCTTCTTCTTCGGGTCGTCGCCGGCCTTGGCGAGTGACCGGGCGTTCTCGATGTCGTGCTCCGGAGCCTCGGCGACGACGTCGCCCTCGGTGTCGTAGCCGGCGCGTCCTGCGCGTCCGGCGATCTGGTGGAACTCGCGGGCGGACAGCTGGCGCATCTTGGTGCCGTCGAACTTCGTCAGGCCGGTGAGCAGCACGGCACGGATCGGCACGTTGATGCCGACGCCGAGGGTGTCGGTGCCGCAGATCACGGGCAACAGGCCGCGCTGCGCGAGCTGTTCGACGAGCCGTCGGTACTTCGGCAGCATGCCGGCGTGGTGCACACCGATGCCGGCACGGATCAGGCGCGACAGGACCTGGCCGAACCCGGCGCTGAACCGGAAGCCGGCGATGGCGTCGGCGATGCGGTCGCGACGCTCCCGCGAAGCGACCTTCGCGGACATGAGCGACTGTGCTCGCTCGAGTGCGGCGGCCTGCGCGAAGTGCACGATGTAGATGGGCGCCTTGCCCTCCTCGAGCAGCCGTTCGACGGTCTCCTGCACGGGCGTCATCACGTAGTCGTACTCGAGCGGCACGGGCCGCGAGACCCCGGTGACGCGGGCGGTGGGACGCCCGGTCCGGCGTGACAGGTCGTCGGCGATGGTCGTCACGTCGCCGAGGGTGGCGGACATGAGCAGGAACTGCGCCCGCTCGAGCACCAGGAGCGGGACCTGCCAGGCCCAGCCGCGGTCGGCGTCGCCGTAGAAGTGGAACTCGTCCATCACCACGACGTCGACGTCGGCGGCGGGCCCCTGCCGCAGCGCCAGGTTCGCGAGGATCTCCGCCGTGCAGCACACGATGGGTGCGTCGGCGTTGACGCTGGAGTCCCCCGTGACCATGCCGACGTTCTGCGCGCCGAACAGGTCGACGAGCTGGAAGAACTTCTCCGACACCAGCGCCTTGATCGGTGCGGTGTAGTAGCTCCGCTTGCCCTCGGCGAGCGCCGCGAAGTGCGCGCCGGCGGCGACGAGCGACTTGCCGGTGCCGGTGGGCGTGCTGAGGACGACGTTCGCTCCGGAGACGAGCTCGATGAGGGCTTCGTCCTGCGCCGGGTAGAGGGGCCGCCCGCCGGATGCTGCCCAGGCCGCGAAGGCCTCGTAGACCTCGTCCGGGTCGACGGCGCCGTCGACCGCCGCCGGCAGGGCGGCGACGAGTGGTGGGACGGTGGCGACGTCGGTCATGTCCCCATCCTCCCAGGTGGGTGGTGACCGCGAGACGGTCTGGAGGAACGGGGCGGGGCCGCCCCGCACCTCCCGTCCGCCCCGGGACGGACCAGGGCGCTCCTCGATACGTGCGCATAGACTCGCGTCGTGCGCGAACTCGGCTTCCTCTCCTTCGTCCCGAACCACGGCGGCACCGCCGGCGCGGCCGCCGCCCTCGAGGACGGACTCCGTCTGTTCGAGACCGCCGAGGCCCTGGGCTACGGCACCGGCTGGGTGCGGGGGCGCCACTTCGAGCCGTTCCTCACCAGCCCGATGACCTTCTTCGCCGCCGCGGCGCAGCGCACCAGCACCATCGGCTTCGGCACCGCCGTGCTCGGCATGCGGTACGAGGACCCGGTGCGCCTCGCCGAGGACGCCAGTACCGTCGACCTGCTCAGCGGCGGCCGCGTACAGCTCGGCATCAGCACGGGCATCGCCGGGTACGGACCGATCCTCGACCCGGTCTTCGGCGCCTCGGAGCGGAGCTTCCGCGACGAGGCCGAGGCCCGCGCCGCACGCCTGCTCGAGGTGCTGCAGGGCGAGCCGCTCGGCAGTGCCGGCAAGGGCTACGAGAGCATCCCCGCGGGCGCCGACCTCACGCTGCAGCCGCTCAGCCCGGCGCTCCGCGACCGCGTCTGGTGGGGTGGCGGCAGCATGGGCACCGCTGTCCGCACGGCCGAGAAGGGCCTGCTGCTGCACTGCTCGACGCTCAACACGGAGGACACCGGGGCGCCCTTCGCCGAGGCCCAGGCGGACCAGATCCACGCGTACCGGCAGCGCTTCGCCGAGGTGCACCCGGACCGCGAGCCGAAGGTCGCCGTCGGCCGCATCGTGGTGCCGCTGCTCGACGACCACGACCGGTCGGTGCACGAGGAGTTCCTGACCGGGTACGCCTCGGGCATGGACGACGAGGGGCGCCCACTCTCGGGCACGCCGCCGTTCCGGTTCAGCAAGGTGCTGTCGGGCGAGCCGTCCGCGATCGTCGACGCGCTGCTCGCCGACCCCGCGGTCAGCGCGACCGACGAGCTCGTCATCACCCTGCCGGCCAACGGCGACGCGGCCTCGCACGAACGGATCCTGCGCATCGTCGCCGAGGAGATCGCACCCGCCGTCCGCGGCTGACCGGCTCGGGGACAGGCATCCGGCGGGGCCCGCGCCGCGGGTGGTGAGGCCGCGGGAGCCCTGCCGGATGACCATCTCGCCCCTGATCCGTACGGGATGGTGCCGCCATCGTACCCATCTCGTCCTGCTGCATTGCGGAACTTGGCCAGAATGGTGACGATCGGTCACTCGTTTCTGCCGTCCGGCACGAAGTCGTTCGGTGGACAAGACGAATGCGTCCCCGCGCGGACGCGGGGACGCATTCTGGACGCACCGGGGCCACCAGGGCTCCATCGGCCGGATCAGGAGACCGTGTCGCACGCGTGGCGACCCCGTTCTCGGTGCGCACGCCGACGGTAACCAGCCGCCTGGCGCAAGTCGATGCTACTGAATGGTCTTCCGGACACGCGGAAAGCGGACGAACCCGCCTCACTCCAGTTCGAGGGACGTGGTCCCGGCAGTGTCCGCGACCGAGGCGCCGACGTGCAGGGTGAACGTGCCGGGTTCGTACGCCCACGACCCGTCCCAGTGCGCGAACGCCCGAGCCGGGACCTCGATCGACACCTCGGTGGACTCCCCGGCGCCGAGGCGGACCGGGGCGAACCCGACCAGCCAGCGCACCGGGCGGTCGACCACGGACTCCGCACGGGACGCGTAGACCTGCACGACGTGCTTGCCGGCGCGGTCACCCGTGTTCGCGACCGTCGCGGTGACGATGACGGCGTCACCCTCGCGGACCGTCGGCGTCGCGGAGACGCCCTCGATCGACCACGTCGTGTAGCCGAGGCCGTGCCCGAACGGGTACGCCGGTGCGGTCCCGGCACGGAGCCAGGCCCGGTAGCCGACGTGCACCCCCTCGTCGTAGGTCACCTTCCCGTCGACCGGCGTGACGTCGAGCACGGGGACGTCGGCCATCGCTGCCGGCCAGGTGGTGGGGAGCCGGCCGCCGGGCTCCCGCGCGCCCGTCAGCACGTCGGCCAGGGCGTTGCCGTACTCCTGCCCGCCGAACCAGCTCAGCAGCACCGCGGCGACGTCGTCCCGCCAGGGCATCTCGACCGGTGACCCGGCGTTCACGACGACCACCGTGTTCGGGTTCGCCGCCGCGACCGCGCGCACCAGGTCGTCCTGGTGGCCGGGCAGCGCGAGCGAGGAGCGGTCGTAGCCCTCGGACTCGACCCTGGAGTTCGTGCCGACGACCACGACCGCGACGTCGGCGCCGCGTGCGGCCTCGACCGCGGCGGCGATGAGCACCGCAGGGTCCTCGTCGCTGGGCTCGGTGCCGAACTGGTACGCGAGCACCCCGCCGAGCGTCTCGTCCTGCACGACGTCGTACTCGATGCGGATCCCGACCTGCTGGCCGACCGTCACCGCGATGGGCACGGAGCGCGCCGGCGGGTTGAGGAACGCCGCGCCGAGCTGGTCGCCCTCGTACGGCACGTCCTCGTCGAGGACGAGCTCGCCGTCGATCCACATCCGCGACCGCCCGGCCGCGCCGACCCCGATGCGCACGGTGCCGGTGGACGGCGCCGTGTACGTGGTGGTGATGTCGAGTCGGTCGGCCTGGCGGGTGGGGGCGTCGCCGCCGAACCAGAACAGCGCGGTGGCGCGACGGTCCTCGACGTACAGCTCCTCGCCCTCCCGGACGAACGCGACGCGGGCACCGGCCTCGCCGGTCGCCGGGTTCGTGATGGTGGACAGCGGGAACTCCGCGATGCCCTCCTGCACGACGGCACCGATCGCGTGGTCGACGGTCGCGCCCGGGAACGCCGCACGGATGCCGTCGAGCGGCGAGACGACCTGCGACGGCACGACCGTCGCCGATCCGCCGCCCTGCGTCCGGGCCTGGTCCGCGTTGTGCCCGATGACCGCGATCCGCGAGACCGCAGGAGCGTCGAGCGGCAGGACGCCGGTGTTGTGCACGAGCACGGTGCCCTCGGCCTCGGCCTCGCGGACGAACGCGGTGCCGTCCTCGACGTGGACGGGCTGCGCGGCCACGGGCTCGAAGCCCTCGAGTGCCCCCACGCGAGCGGCCAGGGTCAGGATGCGGCGGACCTTCCGGTCGATCGCGGCCTCCGGCACGGAGCCGTCACGGACGGCGGCGAGGAGCGGCCCCTCGCTCCACCACGGGTTCGGCCCCGGCATCGCGACGTCCTGCGATGCCGTCGCCGACGCGACCGAGCGGACCCCGGTCCAGTCGGACACGACGATGCCGTCGAAGCCCCACTCGGAGTTCAGCGGCGTCTCGAGCAGGTCGTTCTCGGACGCCGTGACACCGTTGATCGCGTTGTAGGAGGACATGACCGCCCACGCGTGCGCCTCGGTCACCGTCTTCTCGAACGCCAGCAGGTACAGCTCCCGCAGCGCCCGGTCGGACACCTCGGTGGACGCCGTGAAGCGGTCGGTCTCGTAGTCGTTCGCGATGTAGTGCTTCGGCGTCGCGGCGACGCCGTTCTCCTGGACACCGGCGACGTAGGACGCAGCGAGGTCGCCGGTGAGCACCGGGTCCTCGCTGAACGCCTCGAAGTGGCGACCGCCGAGGGGCGAGCGGTGCAGGTTGATCGTCGGGCCGAGGACGACGTCGACGCCCTTCCGTCGGGCCTCGACGGCCGCGGCGGCGCCGTAGCGCTTCGCGATCGCGCGGTCCCACGACGCCGACAGCGCGGTGGCCGAGGGCAGGTTGAGCGACGGGTCGCGTTCGTCCCACACCTCGCCGCGGACGCCGGACGGCCCGTCCGACATCAGGATGCGGCGGAGCCCGATCTTCTCGATCGGCCAGGTGGTCCAGAAGTCACGTCCGGTGAGCAGCTGCACCTTCTCCTCGGTGGTCAGCTGCGCCAGGAGCGCGTCGATTCGCTCAGCCAGCGGACTGGAGGCGGTGCTCGCGGTCTGCGGATCGGTCACGGTGTTCGGTCCTTTCGTTCGGAGCCGGGGCGGGTGGTCAGCGCACGCCGCGGATGCGGGACACCGAGGCGATGCCCAGCAGGCCGACCACCGCTCCGGTGATGAAGAAGCCGCTGTAGCCGCCGGTCAGCGCGATCACGCCGGGAGCGGCAGCGGGCACGAGCGACTGCGGCAGCGCCTGGGCGATGTTCACGACGCCGAGGTCCTTCGCGTTGTCCTCGTCGGACGGCAGTACGTCGGTGATGAGTGCGAGGTCGACGGCGTAGAACACACCCATGCCGGCACCCATCACGAACTCGCCGACGAGGACCACGCCGAGCGACGGCGCGAGCGCGATGACCACCAGGCCGACGACGCCGACGATGCCGGCGACCGCGACGAAGAGCTTGCGGCGCCCGAGCTTGTCGGACAGCCAACCGGCGACGAGCGACGTCAGGACGATGCCGACGACGTTCCACAGCGTGCCCTGGAACACCGCGTTCGCGAGGTTCGACTCGTCCACGCCGATGTCGTCGCGCAGGAAGTACGTGAGGTAGCTCACCGCCGTGTACTGGGCGGCGACCATCATGAAGCGGGTGAGCCAGGCCCAGCCGAGGTCGGGGTGCTTCACCGGGTTGAACACGAACGAGCCGAACAGCTGCCCGACGCCGAGTCGCGAGGTGGGGCGGTTCGCCAGCACGCGGTCGCGGAACAGCAGCGCGTAGATCACGACGACGGCCGAACCGATGGCGCCCGGCACGATCATCTGCGTCGCCGACGTGGAGAACAGCTGCACGAGGAAGGTCCCGCCGACGAGCGCGAGGTTCTGCGCGAGGCCGAGGAGCGCCGCCACCCGTCCGCGCTGCGACCGCGTCACGTGGTCGGGCAGGACCGCGGTGAGTGCCGCGATCGTGGCGTTGTACGCGATCTGCGCGACGGCCCAGCCGATCACGAGCACGACGACGGACGACGTCGTCGCGACGACCACGAGGGCTGCGAACCCGACCACGGTGCCGCCGACGATCCACGGACGACGCATGCCGAACCTCCCGGCGGTCCGGTCGCTGAAGCGTCCGGCCAAGGGGTTGGCGACCATGGCCGCGAACGCGCCGATGCCGAGTGCCAGGCCGAGCACGCCCGCCTGGTCGTCGGGCGCGATCTCGGCGACCTTGAGCGCCATGGCGACGAGCACCGGCGGCAGCAGCGCGATGAACAGTCCGAACATCGCGATCGGCATGCCGAGCGTGTACATGAGGGGTCCGCCGCGGCCGCGTGTCGGGGAGACGGCGGTCGGGGTGTCGGAAACGGTCCGTGCGTCGTTGCTCACTGGCGCCTCTTCTCGGGATCGCCACCGTCGTCGGTGACTCGCACGCCTCCGTCGGCGGCTCCCGTCACCGTACCAGGAAAACCGTACGCGGTTCGGTTTTCGTCCTCCTCGGCTGGCGGTAGGGTCCTGCCATGGCACGACGGGGTTCGTACGCGAAGGGCATCGCGAAGCGCGAGGAGATCCTCACGGTCGCGCTCGACCTCGTCGCCCGGCAGGGCTTCCGACGCACGAGCATCCGCGACATCGCCGACGCGGTGGGCCTGACCCAGGCCGGACTGCTGCACTACTTCGACTCGAAGGACGAGCTCTGGGTCGAGATCCTCCGTCGCCGCGACGAGATCGACCTCGCCCACGAGTGGCACGCGGAGGACCCGGCCGCCCTGCTCGCGGCGATCGTCCGGCACAACACCGAGGTGCCCGGGCTCGTGCAGATGTTCGTGAACCTCTCCGCCGCGGCCGCCACCGACCCGGAGCACCCGGCACACGAGTACTTCCGCGAGCGCTACGAACGCAGTCGGCGCGACCTCTCCGCCGACTTCCGCGCCATGCAGGAGGACGGTCGGCTCCGTCCCGACGTCGATCCCGTCCAGCTGACGAGCGTGCTGCTCGCGGTCTCCGACGGCATGCAGATCCAGTGGCTCTACGACCCGACCCGCGACATGGCGGAGCACGTCGAGCTGGTCGCGCGGCTCGCGATCGCGCAGTCGGTCCCGTCCGCCTAGCCGGGAGGCGCGGCGCACGCCCGACGGACAGGTACCGCCAGTGCCTGGTTGCGTCCAGGGCGCGCGCGGCAAGATGGGCTTCCCGACGACGATGTGGAGTGACGCGATGACGCGTGTAGTGGTGACCGGCGGAAGCGGCAAGCTCGGACGAGCGGTGGTGCGCGATCTCGATGCGCACGGGTACGACGTGGTCCTGGTCGACCGGGTCCCGTCCCCGGACAAGCCCGAACGGGTGCAGTTCGTGCGGACCGACCTGACCGACCACGGTCAGGTGCTGGGCGTCCTGCTCGGCGTCGACGACCGGTACGACCACGTCGACGCCGTGGTGCACCTGGCGGCGGTCCCGGCCCCGGGGCAGGTCCCCGACGTCGCCCTCATCACGAACAACGTCACGTCGTCGATCAACGTCTTCCACGCCGCGCGCGCCGCGCGGATCAAGAACGTGGTCTGGGCGTCGAGCGAGACCCTGCTCGGAATCCCGATGGGCGAGCACCACCCGCCCTACCTGCCCGTGGACGAGGAGTTCGCGGTCCGGCCGCAGTCGTCGTACTCGCTCGGCAAGGCGGTGGAGGAGGAGATGGCGCGGCACTTCACCCGCTGGGACCCGGAGCTGAAGATGATCGGGCTGCGGTTCTCGAACGTCATGGACGAGACCGACTACCCGGCGTTCCCGTGGGACGCGACCCCCGAGGGCAAGACCTTCAACCTCTGGTCGTACATCGACTCGCGGGACGGCGCCCAGGCCGTCCGCAAGGCGCTCGAGGCGGACCTCACCGGGTTCGAGGCCTTCGTGATCGCCAGCCCCGACACGGTGATGGACACCCCGACGATCGAGCTCGTCGAGCGCTACGTGCCGGACATCGAGCGCCGCGCGGACATCGACGGGGTCAGCTCGCTGCTGTCGTCGGAGAAGGCCCGCGAACTCCTCGGCTACGCACCCGAGCACAGCTGGCGCGACCACCGCGCCTGATCCCCGTCGGCCGGCCGCCCGCGTGCCGGCGGCCGGCCGCCCGCGCGCCGGCGGCCGACCGCGACGCGGGTCAGTCGACGAGCAGCAGTCCGTCCAGCACGAGGTCCCGGGCGCGCGGCAGCAGGTCCGCCGTGAGCGCCCCCTCGTCGGCACCCGTGATCTGGGCGATCGCCCCGATGATCGCCGCGACGGACAGGTCCCCGTCGCAGGCACCGACGAACGCGGCGAGCGCGGTGTCCGCGTCGACCCTCCGGCCGAAGCCGCCGCCCTGCACGAGCGTCATGACCGTGGGGTCGTCGTTGCCCGGCCAGTAGAAGCGCTCCTCGGTGACGTCGCCGGCGACCCGCAGGTGCGCCGCGGCGAGCGCGTCGTCGTCGTGCACCCCGAGCCACTCGGCCGCGTCGAGGACGCGAGCGACCGTCGCGCCGAGGCCGGCGGGGTTGGAGCCGAGCACCTCGGGGACGCGTTCGAAGCGCCGGAGGTGGGTCGCGCCTCCCGACCGGGGTCGCCGCACCACCACGTAGCCGAAGCCGACGCCGGTGACCTTCCGGTCGGCGAAGTCGTCGAGCCACGCGCCGACGAGCCGGTCGAACGCCTCCGTCCCGGGCTTCGTGCCGCCGTCGCGGATCCAGGTCTCGGCGTAGGCGGCCGGGTCCTGCCGTTCCCGTTCCACGACCCAGGCGTCCAGGCCCTGCCCGGCGGGGTCGGTGTCCTCGAACCAGGACCGGACCCGGTCGAGACCGTCGGTGCCCCAGCGGTACTCCCAGTTCCCGAGGAGCTGCGCGGTGCCGCCCGGCTCGAGGTGGTCCGCCAGACCGCGCAGGACGGTCTCGACGAGTGCGTCGCCGACCATGCCGCCGTCGCGGTACTCGTACGACGGCACGCCCTCGCTGCGGGGCGTGATGACGAACGGCGGGTTCGACACGATCCGGTCGAAGCGCTCCCCCGCGACCGGCTCGAACAGGGAGCCGAGGCGGAACTCGATGCCGTCGATGCCGTTGAGTGCCGCGTTGAACCGGGCGATGTCGAGCGCGCGCACGGAGATGTCGGTCGCGACGACCGCGTCGGCGAAGCGCCGTGCGTGCATGGCCTGGATGCCGCATCCGGTGCCGAGGTCGAGCACCCGGCGGACGGGCACGGGGACCTGCAGGCCGCTCAGGGTGGTGGTGGCCCCGCCGATGCCGAGGACGTGCTCCTCGCCGAGGGCCGTGCCGAGTGCGAGCTCGCCGAGGTCCGACACGATCCACCAGCTGCCGGCGCCGAGGTCGTCGACGAACGCGTACGGGCGCAGGTCCACCTGCGGGACGACGTCGGGCTCGGTCAGGGACCGGATGCGCTCCGGGTCACTCCGGTCCGCCAGCGCCTCGGGGAGGACCACCGGGTCCTCGAGACGGACGAGCCCGGCACGGACGAGCGCCTCGACGCCGACGGTCGGCAGGGCTGCGCGGACGTGGTCGAGCGGCTGACGGAGGCCGAGCAGGAAGAGGCCTGCGAGGGTGTACCGGGGCAGGAGGGCCTCGGTGACCCGCCCGCGTGCCGCTCGGACGGCCGCCGTCCGGTTCCCCCGGTGCAGCGCCGCGGCGGCGTCCGCGCCCCACAGAGCCTCGACGCCCTCGACGGTGTACCCGACCGCGGCGAGGTCGGTGCGGAGCGCGTCGACGACTGCTGGGTCGGAGACGATGGTGGGCAGTGTGTGCGCCGGGCTCACGGAGCGACCTCGTCGCGCATGAGTGCGGCGGGGACCTGCCACGCGAACACGAGGTCGAGCAGGCCGGGGAACCGCTGCTCGACGTCCTCGGCGCGGATCCGACTCGAGCGGGTGAGCCCCTCCTGGTGCTGCTCGAGCAACCCGGCCTCGCGCAGGACGCGGAAGTGGTGCGTCAGCGTCGACTTCGGCCGGTCGATGCCGACCCACCCGCAGCTGCGTGTGCCGCCCGCGGCGTCGACCAGGTACCGGTGCAGGATCGCGAGGCGGATCGGGTCGCTCAGCGCGTCCATCACGACGGGGAGGTCCATCTCCGCCACGGACGGCTGCGGCAGGCGTTCGGGGGCATCCACGGGCGCGGGCATGGACGGGACGCTACCACCGTTGCGCTCCTAGTACGACTTGCGTCGTACAGCAGCGGTGCGGTACCAATGCTGTACGAATCCGTTCGTACAACGGGTCCGTCCGACCTCGTTCGTCCACCAGGAAGGGGCGCCCATGGCGCAGTCAGCTCGCTCGGTCGCCGGGTTCTGGATCATCGCGGCGATGCTCCTCGTCTCCGTCGCCTCGTCGGCGGTCCCGTCGCCGATCTACCCCGTCTACGCCGCGGAGTGGCACCTCACCCCGCTCATGCTCACCGGTGTCTTCGCGATCTACGTCGCGGGACTGCTCGCGAGCCTCCTCGTCGCCGGCCGACTGTCCGACCACGTCGGCCGGAAGCCCGTGCTCGTCGTCGGCGGCCTCGGCGTCGCGCTGTCGCTCGGACTGTTCGCGATCGCCGACGGCGTCGGCGCGCTCATCGTCGACCGCATCGTCCAGGGCGTCTCGGTCGGCCTGCTCATCGGCGCGCTCGGTGCCGCGCTCATCGACAACTCCCTCGAGCAGCACCCGTCGCTGGCCGGCGTGCTGAACGGGGTCATCCCGCCGATCGCGCTCGCCACCGGTGCGCTGTCGAGCGGTGCCCTCGTCGAGTGGGGTCCCGCTCCGGAACAGCTCGTCTACGTCGTCTTCGGTGTCCTGCTCGTCCTCATGGTCGTCGCGCTCGTCGTCGTGCCCGAACGCGTGACGCCCCGACCGGGAGCCCTCCGCTCCCTGCGTCCGCGGATCAGCGTCCCCCGTTCCTCCCGCCGCCTCTTCCGCAGCGTGGCCGGGTCCCTCATCGCGAGCTGGGCCCTCGGCGGGATGTTCCTGTCCCTGGTCCCGTCCGCGCTCGGCAGCGTGTTCGGGATCACGAACCACTTCGCCGCCGGTGCCCTGATCGCCGTCGTCACGGGCGTCGGTGCGCTGACCGGCCTGGCGATCCAGCGGATGGACTCCCGCCGAGCCGTCCTGCTCGGTCTCGTCGCGCTCGTCCTCGGCCCGGTGGTCACCGTGGCGTTCGTGACGGCGCACTCCCTGCCCGGCCTCGTCGTCGGCAGCGCGATCGCCGGCGTCGGCTTCGGCGCCGGGTTCCAGGCGCCGCTCCGGATGCTCCTCGCGACCGCTGCGCCGACCCACCGCGCCGGACTGCTGTCGACCATCTACGTCGTGAGCTACCTGGCCTTCGGCGTGCCCGCGGTCGTCGGGGGCCTGATCGAGCCGTCGATCGGCCTCGTGCCGGTCATCGCCGGGTACGGCGGCTTCATCGTGCTCGCCGCGGTCGTCGCCCTCGTGCTGCAGCTCACCTCGAAGGAGGCGGCCACCGTCGAGGAGGCCGCGGCCGACGCCGTCGAGCGCACCGCGACCGGCTCGGTCCGCGTCGCCCCGACGGAGTAGCGCGTCCGGTTCAGTGCCCGGGGCGGGCCGAGTTCGTCCCGCGGGCACGGGACCGGACCCCGACCGTCCGCGCGGCACCGGTGTGCGCGGCGTCGACGTCGGCCTTGCCCCGGTCCGCCGCGTCGCGGAGCCGCTTCGGTCCGTGCCGCTTCGCCCAGTCCCAGAAGCGGTGCAGCTGCGCCCGCAACCACACGATGATCTTGTGGAAGAAGTGGAACTCGCTCGCGAGGACCGTCAGCCCGATGAAGACCACGAGCCACCCCGGGCCGGGCAGCGGCACCAGGATCAGGCCGATCACGACGACGAGACCGCCGACGATGCCGACCAGCACCTTGTAGAAGAGGTGCACGTGCGGGCGCGCGTGGATCCACGCGCGCATCCGGTGGAACCACTGGAAGCGCTGGCGAGGTGCGTCGTCGGGCCGGAGCTCGACGGCTCGCTCGGTCGGGTCGCCTTCCATGCTCGAACGGTAGGACCCGCGGCTGGGAATCAACGGCGCACGCGGTGGACGCGGGGTGCGGATCCCGGGAGGCGCGTGGCGGCGCCGGTCCGCGCCTCCCGGCCGTCAGGTGGTGACCGTCAGGAGGCGCGTCACGCGTGCGCGACGCAGGTCGCGGCCCACGGGACCGCCGCCAGGCGCGCTTCCGGGATGGGCTCGCCCCCGACCGCGCAGCGCCCGTAGGTACCCGCGTCGAGCCGTGCGAGCGCGGCGTCGACCAGTCGGACCCGCTGCCGGGCATCGTCGCGGACCGCGCCGAGCGAGCCGCGCTCCCACGCGAGGGTCGCGCCCTCGGGGTCGTGCTCGTCGTCGGAGTTGGCATCCTGGCGGGCGTCGCTGACGTCGCGCATGCTCCGTTCGACGTCGGCGAGGAGCCGTTCGTTGCGCGCCCGTTCGGCGAGGAGCGCAGCGCGGGGGTCGTCCATGTCGGAGACCGTAGTCGGATCGGAATGCCGACGCTGTCGGATGCGTTCGCATCGACATGACCAAGATCGGGTTCCTGTCGTTCGGACACTGGCGTGACGTGCCGGGGTCCAAGGTGCGCAGTGGTCGCGAGGCCCTCCTGCAGGCCGTCGACCTCGCCGTCGCCGCCGAGGAAGCGGGCGTCGACGGCGCCTACTTCCGCGTCCACCACTTCGCGCCGCAGCAGGCCGCACCGTTCCCGCTGCTGTCCGCGATCGCTGCTCGCACCAGCCGCATCGAGATCGGCACGGGCGTGATCGACATGCGCTACGAGAACCCGCTGTACATGGCGGAGGAGGCGGCCGCGACCGACCTCATCTCCGGCGGGCGACTGCAGCTCGGCGTCTCCCGGGGATCACCCGAGACCGCCCTCGCTGGTTACCAGCAGTTCGGCTACGTGCCCGACGCCTCCGACGAGAACGGCGGCGACATGGCCCGCGCGCACACGAACGTGTTCCGTCGTGCGATCGCCGGGGAACCGATGGCGAACGCCAACCCCCAGATGACCGGCTCCGTCGGCTCGCTGCCGATCTCCCCGCTGTCCGACTCGCTCGGCGACCGCATCTGGTGGGGCGCCGGCACCCGGGCCACCGCCGAGTGGACCGCCGAGCAGGGCATGAACCTCATGTCCTCGACCCTCCTCACCGAGGACACCGGGGTGCCGTTCGACCAGCTGCAGGCCGAGCAGATCGCACGCTTCCGCCGGGTGTGGGCCGAGTCGGGCTGGGAGCGGACCCCGCGCGTCTCCGTCTCGCGCAGCATCATCCCGATCATCGACGACGAGTCGCGCCACTACTTCGGCGTCCGCGCGCAGGTCGAGGGCCAGGACCAGGTCGGGCACCTCGACGGCGGACTCGCCCGCTTCGGCCGCTCCTACATCGGGTCGCCCGAGGACCTCGTCGCGGAACTCGCGGCCGACCAGGCCGTCCGTGACGCGGACACCGTGCTCGTCACCGTGCCGAACCAGTTGGGCGTGGACTTCAACGCCCGACTGCTCGCCGCGGTGAAGGACGTCTTCACGGAGGTGGACGCGGCACCCGTCCCCGCCTGAGGCCGCTAGGGTCTCGGGCATGGGGGTCGCGCTCGAGGGGTCGGAGCTGTTCCACATGGCGGGCAGCACGTTCATGTGGGTGCAGACCACGCACTTCGCGGTGACCGGGGCGGACGGGGCGTCCGACGAGGACTTACTCGGCGAGCTGCTCGCCGCGGACGGCTACGGCCACGACTACGCGTCGCCGTTCCCGGGTGGCAACACCGAGGGGCCCGTCGCGGTGCACGGCCCGTGGCGGCTCGACAGCATCGGCCCCACGTCGTTCACGCCGACGACGGCGGCCGATGCCGCGACCGTCCTCCGGACGTGGTCCACCGACCAGGCCTGGACCGACCCGGACTTCCGGCAGCCCGCCGACGTCGTCGAGCGACTCGAGGCACTGATCCGCTGGCTCGGCACGGGCACCCTGCACCACCTGCGCAACCCTGGGCCCGAGGCGGAACACGACTACGGCTGGGTGACGGGCGGCAACGGCTTCCACGAGTTCGTCCGGATCGACCGGACCGCCCGGCGCATCTCCGTCGTGGTGGCGTCCGACGACTGACGGTCCCCCATCCTGCCGACACCCACCCTGGGACTGTGGCGGCCCTCGGCGCGCCCGTATCGTCGGAGGGCACCATCCGCCGCACCTCGAGGAGCACCCGTGACACTGCCGGCCGCCGGCTGGTTCCCGGATCCGCAGGACGCCAGCCGACTCCGCTGGTGGGACGGTCGCGCCTGGGGCGCTGCCACCCGCATGCTCCCGAGTCGCACGGAGCCGGTCGTCCCGGTGGTCGTCGCCCCCGTCGGGCCGTCGTTCTCCGTGCAGACGTCGGCGGTGCGCACGGCATCCTGGGCGTCCGGTGGCTCCGCGGTGCACCGCGTGAGCGTGTCCTCGACGCTCGCCGTCCTGCTGGCCGTGGCCTCGGTCGTCTTCAACCCGTGGGGGGCCTGCAGCGCGGTCGCCCTGTTCTGCGGTGTCGTCGGGATGATCCGTCCGGGCGCGACCGGCGGCTGGCGGGTCCTCGCTCGGAGCGCATCGGCGAGCGCCCTCGTCGTCGCCGTCGCGACGGCCGCGGTCGCCGCGTCCGTGCAGCTCCACCTGTTCTGATCCGTCGGCACCCGCCTTCCGTCGCGCGGCCCTACCGCCTGGCCCGCGGGTGTGACGTCTGGTACACGTCGCGGAGCATGTCCGCCGTCACCATCGTGTAGATCTGGGTCGTCGCCACACTCGCGTGTCCGAGCATCTCCTGCACCACGCGCACGTCCGCGCCGCCCTCGAGCAGGTGCGTCGCGAACGAGTGCCGGAAGGTGTGCGGCGAGACGTGCGCGGCGAGACCGGCTCGGTCGGCGGCTGACTGGATCACGAGCCACGCGCTCTGCCGCGACAACCGCGCGCCCCGGGCTCCGAGGAACAGGGCCGGCGTCGACGGTCCCCGCGCGGCGAACACCGGACGCGCCCGCACCAGGTAGGCATCGATCGCAGCCCGGGCGTAGCTGCCGAGCGGGACGACCCGCTGCTTGTTGCCCTTGCCGGTGACCCGCACGACCGACAGGCCGGCGGCGTCGGGAGCGGAGTCGTCCGACAGCGTCGTCACGTCGTCGACGGACAGGCCGACCGCCTCCGAGATGCGCGCCCCCGTGGCGTAGAGCAGTTCGAGCAGCGCGCGGTCCCGCAGCTGCACCGGGTCGTCGTCCGCGGTCGACGCGGCGCCCAGCAGCCGCTCCATGTCGTGCACCGAGATCGCCTTCGGCAGCCGCATCGGCGCCTTCGGCGGACGGACGGACGCGCCGGGGTCCAGCGGGAGCCAGCCCTCCGCGGCTGCGAAGGCCGTGAACGACCGGACGGAACTCAGCATCCGGGCGATCGAGCGCGGTGCGAGCGGCCCCTCAGGGCGGGTCGCGAGGTGCTCGACGAAGCCGGCGAGGTCCTGGCGTGCGATCCGGGCGACGTCGTCACGCACCGCCGCTCCCCCGGCGCGGTCCGCCCCGTCGGAGTCCACCACCGGAGCCGTCGCCAGCCACTCGTCGAACGCCGCGAGGTCCCGTCGGTACGCCGACAACGTGTGCTGCGAGAGCCCGCGCTCGATGGCGATGTGCCGCAGGTACGTCTCCGTCGCGCGGTCGAGGGGCATCACGTCACGAGGCTAGCGCCGCTCGATGGCCTCCACCGCGAGCACCGCCACGAGAATGCCGGAGTTGTGCGGACCTTTGACGCATGCTGCAACGAGGACGCTTGGTAGATGGCGGCCAACGCTCCCGAAGTGCTAGGAACGGAGGATGTCCCTCATGATCGGTCTCGTCCTAGGACTTGCCTTCGGACTCAGCGCGGCCGGTGTGGGTCGCCGCGCTGGCACGGTTCTCAACGTCGTACCGATCGTCGCTTGGTTCACCGCGCTTGCGGTGATGCTGCGAGGCGGGCTCTCCGATCAGGAACTCGCGCAGCTCGGAGCCGCGATCGTCGGGATCCTCGTCGGGCTCTTCTGCGGTCAGCTGTTCGAACGACGCCGAGCCGAGATCACTGAGCGGCGAGCGTCATCATCCGGGCGCTGAACACTGGTTCGATCGGATCGGTCCCCGTGCAGCCGACAGTCAGGGCTCACGGGGATCGGTCCAAGGCCGTGCCGAAGCGGCGCGCGCCGCTCGCCTCAGTGCAAGGACGTGTCCGGCGCACCGCCGCGGTACCCGGTGAAGGTCACGGTGAGCCCCGCACGCGTCGGTGCGGCACAGAACAGGCCGGCTGACACGACAGCGTCGGCAGCGAGGTGCGCCACCCGCACGAGCCGGGGTTCCTCGCCGTCCGCCCACGCCCGGATGGTCACGGCGTCCCCGTCGCGGCTGGCCCGCACGGTGACGACGCGCCCCGCCCACTCCGGGACGGGAGCCACCGACCAGTCCGAGAACTCGTGTGTCACCACCGCGCCGAGCTGCTGGACCCCGTCGGAGAACTCGACGCCGCCCTTGATCCAGTTCCGGTCGTCGACCCGCAGGAACACCCCGGCCTGGTCGAACTGCTCGGAGTGGTCGAGGACGAACGACGCCTCGACCGCAAAGGAGCCCTCGGTGAGCTGCAGCAACGCGTGCTCGGAGTCGTGCACGAACCCGTACGACGTCGTGCGCCAGGCATCGCTGCCCTCGACCGCGGTCACCCGGAGCACGTCTCCGTCGAGCACGGCCCGCTCCGGCTCGTTCGTCCACGCACCCGCGGCGACGAGGTCCTGCAGGCCAGTGGCGGCAGACCCGCCGGAGCCCGCAGAGCCGGTCGGCGCACGCCCGTCCGGGTCGCTCACGCGCGGCGCTGCTCGAGCGCCTCGACGGCGAGCGCCGCGACGACCAGGGCGGAGTTGTTGAGCCGGCCGGCGAAGATGCCGTCGATGACCTCGGAGCGCGGCACCCACCGCTTCACGATGTCGGCTTCCTCGGCCTCGCGCTCGAACGCCGACTCGGTGGTCCGCACGCCGCGGGCACGGTAGATCTGGATGAACTCGTCGCTGCCACCGGACGAGGTGTTGTAGCGGACGAGCGGCTCCCACGTCTCGGCCTCGAGGTCGGCCTCCTCGCCCAGTTCGCGCTGCGCGGCCGTCAGGTGGTCCTCGCCCTCCATGTCGAGCAGGCCCGCCGGCAGCTCCCAGTCACGCAGTCGCACCGGGTGCCGGTACTGCTGGATGACCAGGACGCGGCCCTCCTCGTCCTCCGCGTAGACGGCGACGGCACCGGTGTGGTCGACGTACTCGCGGACCATCGAGTCGTCGTTGTAGGCGATGGTGTCGCGTCGGATGTCCCACACAGCCCCCTCGTACACGACGGTGGAGTCGGTGACCTCGAAGGAGGCGGGTTCGTCAGCGATGGGTGCGTCAGTCACGTGCCCATCCAAGCACGCCGCCCCCGACGCCCCCGTCGGAACCAGGTTCCGCGCACGCGACCCCGGAACGGACGGGAGGCGCGGTGCCAGCTGGCACCGCGCCTCCCGTCTGCGTGGCAGCCGGCGCCTAAGCGACGACCTCCGCCGACTCCTCGGCCGGGTCGAACAGGCTGGACGCCTCGTGGCGCTCGATCGCGGCCGCGACGAGCCCCGCGAACAGCGGGTGCGCGTCGGTCGGACGCGAGCGCAGCTCGGGGTGCGCCTGCGTGGCGATGTAGAACGGGTGCACGTCGCGCGGGAGCTCGACGTACTCGACCAGCGTGCCGTCGGGCGAGGTGCCGGAGAACACCAGGCCGGCGTCCGCAATCTGCTGGCGGTACGTGTTGTTCACCTCGTAGCGGTGACGGTGCCGCTCCGAGGCCTCCGGTGCCCCGTACAGCTCGGCCGCCAGGGAGCCCTCGCTGAACGACGCCGGGTAGAGGCCCAGGCGCATCGTCCCGCCGAGGTCGCCACCGGCGATGATGTCCACCTGCTCCGCCATCGTCGCGATGACCGGCGTCGAGGTCTCCGGGTCGAACTCGGTGCTCGAGGCGTCCGTCAGGCCGGCCTCGTGCCGGGCGTACTCGATGACCATGCACTGCAGGCCGAGGCACAGGCCGAGCGTCGGGATGCCCTGCTCGCGGGCGAACCGCAGTGCGCCGAGCTTGCCCTCGATGCCGCGCACCCCGAAGCCGCCGGGCACGCAGATGCCGTCGACGTCGCCAAGGTGCTTCGCGGCACCTTCGGGCGTGGTGCAGTCGTCCGAGACGACCCACTTCAGCGTGACCTTCGCGTCGTGCGCGAAGCCGCCCGCACGGAGGGCCTCGGTCACGGACAGGTACGCGTCCGGCAGGTCGATGTACTTGCCGACCAGCGCGATCGTGACGTCCTTCTTCGGCTCGTGCACCGCACGGAGCACCGGGGTCCACGAGGTCCAGTCGACCGGACCGGCCTCGAGCCTGAGCGCATCGACGATGACCTGGTCGAGGCCCTGCGTGTTGAGCAGCGTCGGGAGGTCGTAGATCGACGGGACGTCCACGGCGTTCACGACGGCGTCCTCGTCGACGTCGCACATGAGGGCGATCTTGCGCTTGTTCGACTCCGACACCGGACGGTCGCTCCGCAGCACCAGGGCGTCGGGCTGGATGCCGATCGACCGGAGCGCGGCGACACTGTGCTGCGTCGGCTTCGTCTTCTGCTCACCCGAGGCGTTCATGAACGGCACGAGCGAGACGTGCACGAAGAACACGTTGTTCCGACCGAGCTCGTGGCGCACCTGGCGGGCCGACTCGATGAACGGTTGCGACTCGATGTCGCCCACCGTGCCGCCGACCTCGGTGATGATGACGTCGGGCTGCGGGTCGTTGTGCGCCTGCTCACGCATGCGGCGCTTGATCTCGTCCGTGATGTGCGGGATGACCTGCACGGTGTCACCGAGGTACTCGCCGCGACGCTCCTTGGCGATGACGGTCGAGTACACCTGGCCGGTGGTCACGTTGGCGGCCTGCGACAGGTTGATGTCGAGGAAGCGCTCGTAGTGGCCGATGTCGAGGTCCGTCTCGGCGCCGTCGTCGGTCACGAAGACCTCGCCGTGCTGGAACGGGTTCATGGTGCCCGGGTCCACGTTGAGGTACGGGTCGAGCTTCTGCATGACGACCTTGAGGCCGCGTGCCGTGAGGAGGTTGCCGAGGCTCGCGGCCGTCAGGCCCTTGCCGAGGGACGAGACGACCCCGCCGGTCACGAAGATCTGCTTCGTCACCTTCGGGGTCGCGTTCGAAGAATTGGTACCGCCGCTGAGAGTGTCCGCCACGGGATTCCATCGTACGTCAGAACTGCCGGGAGGCGCGACCTCGGTTCGCCGCGGGCGTTGCGCCGCGCGTGTGGCCGGGACGCGTTCCTGGCCACCTCGGCCGGTCGGCTGGCCGACCGCGGTCTCCTCAGGCCTTCTGGCCGGCGACGTCGAGCAGTTCCCGGGCGTGCTCGATGCCGCTCGCACTGTCGCCGAGCCCGGAGAGCAACCGCGCCATCTCCTGCAGACGTTCCTCACCCTCGAGCCGCCGGACGCTCGACGACGTCACCGCGCCACTGGCGTCCTTCACCACGTTGAGGTGGTTGTTCGCGAACGCCGCGACCTGCGCCAGGTGCGTGACGACGACGACCTGGGTGCGTTCCGCGAGCTTCGCCAGACGTCGGCCGATCTCGATCGCCGCGGCACCACCGACGCCGGCGTCGACCTCGTCGAACACGAACGTCGGCACCGTGGTGCTGCCCGCCATGACGACCTCGATCGCGAGCATCACCCGCGAGAGCTCGCCGCCGGACGCACCCTTGCTGATCGGCCGGGGATCCGTGCCGGAGTGCGGCTGGAGCAGGATGGACACCTGGTCGCGTCCGTGTCGGCGGTACTCGCCGGCGTCGCTGACCTCGACCACGAGGGTCGCACCGGCCATCGCGAGGGTCTTCAGCTCCGCGGTCACCCGCTTCGCGAGGTCCGTCGCCGCCTTCGTCCGCGCCGACGTCAGGGCCGCGGCGGCGGCCTCGAGCGCCTGTTCGTCCTGCTCGACCGCAGCCTGCAGGGCCACGATCCGGTCGTCGTCGCCGTCGAGCTCGAGCAACCGGTCGCTCGCCCGCTGCCCGTAGGCGATGACGTCGTCGATGGTGTCGCCGTACTTCCGGGTCAGCCCGGCCAGCAGCGCCCGGCGCTCGTTGATGAGTTCGAGGTCGTGGCCGGCGTCGGGCTCCAGCGAACCGATGTAGCTCGACAGGCTCGCCGAGGCCTCGGTCGCCTGGATCCCGAGCTCGGTGAGCTGCTCGAGCACCGGCTGGAGTGCGGCGTCCGAACCAGCGACACGCTCGATCGCACGGCGGGCCGACTCGACCAGCCCCACGACGTCCTGCACGCCGTCGAGCGACTCGCTCGACAGGGCCTCGTGCGCGAGCCCCGCTGACAGGCGGAGCTCCTCGAGGTTCCCGAGCCGGTCGGCACGCTCGCCGAGTTCGACGTCCTCGCCGGGCTGCGGGTCGGCCGCCTCGATCTCGTCCGATGCGGCACGGAGCCGCTCGGCTTCGGCCAGCCGGTCGTCGCGGTCACGAGTGAGCGCCTCGAGGTCCCCCGCGTGCTGCTGCCACGTGTCGTACGCCGCGACGTACCGCCGGAGCACCTTGTCGAGCGCGGCTCCGCCGAACCCGTCGAGCGCGGCTCGCTGCGCCGTCGCGGAGGTCAGGCGGATCTGGTCGGACTGCCCGTGGACCGTGACGAGCTGGTCGGCGAGCTCCCCGAGCACCGCCACGGGGGCGCTCCGCCCGCCGACGGTCGCACGGCTGCGGCCCTCGGCCGAGACGGTGCGGGTCAGGATGAGTTCGCCGTCCTCGACCGTGCCGCCGGCGTCGTCGACGCGCTCGGCGACGGCGTCGTGGTCCGGGACGTGCCAGCGGCCCTCGACCACGGCGCTCGACGCACCACGGCGGACCGAGCTCGCGTCGGCGCGCGCTCCGAGCAGGAGGCCGAGCGCCGTGACGATCATCGTCTTGCCGGCGCCGGTCTCACCCGTGACGACGGTGAAGCCGGGTCCGAGTTCGAGCGTCGTCTCGCCGATCACCCCGAGGTCCGAGATCCGGATCTCCTCGATCACTGCTCGTCCTCGTCGTCCTGCTGGGGGCCACGCCACCCGGCGACGGGGAGCTGGAACTTCGCGACCAGACGGTCGGTGAACGGAGCGTCCTTCAGCCGTGCGACCCGCACGGGGTCGAGCGACCTGCGGACCTCGACGCGAGCGCCGGGCGGGAGGTCGTGCGTCCGGCGGCCGTCGCACCACAGCACGCCGACGCCGCTCGTCCGCCGGAGTACCTCGATCGCGAGCGTGCAGTCCGGACCGACCACGATCGGCCGTGCGAACAGGGCGTGGGCGCTCAACGGAACCATGAGCAGGGCGTCGACGTCCGGCCACACGATGGGGCCGCCGCCGGAGAACGAGTACGCCGTGGACCCGGTCGGCGTGGACACCACGACACCGTCGCACCCGAACGACGACAGCGGGCGACCGTCGACCTCGGTGACGACCTCGAGCATGCGCTCCCGCGAGGCCTTCTCGATCGTCGCCTCGTTCAGCGCCCACGACGAGTAGACGACCTGCTGGCCGACGACGACGTCGACCTGCAGCGTCACGCGTTCCTCGACGTGGTACTCGCCGGCCAGGACCCGCTCGACCGTGGTCGTCAGGCCGTCGCGCTCGCTCTCGGCGAGGAACCCGACGTGGCCGAGGTTCACACCGACGATCGGCGCCCCGGTGCCACGGACGAGCTCGGCCGCCCGGAGGATCGTGCCGTCGCCGCCGAGCACGACGACGATCTCGAGCTGGTCCGACTGGATGTCGACACCGAGGATGTCGACCTGCCCGACGGACGCTTCGGCACGCCGGATGTCGGCGTACTCGTCGAAGGGCATCACGGGCACGAGACCCGCCGCGTGCAGGAGGTCGCAGACCTCGACCGCAGCGTCGATCGAGTCCCGACGACCCGTGTGGGAGACCAGGAGGATGTGCCGCTCGTCGGTCATGCCGTCCCTTCCGTCAGTTCTGTCGCCCGGAGGATCCATTCTGTCGGATTGCCCCCGACATCCCGCTGGAAGCGCGCCAGGTACTCGTGGTTGCCGTGGGTGCCGACGATCGGCGACGCGGCGAGGCCGGTCGTGCCGAGACCGAGGTCCCACGCCGCCCAGAGCACGTTCATCAGTGCGTCGTTCCGGAGCGCCGGGTCGCGGACGATGCCCTCGCGGACCCCGGAGCGACCGACCTCGAACTGCGGCTTGACCAGCAGCACGAAGTCGTCAGCGGGCACGGCCGCGGCGAGGGCGGGCAGCACCAGCCGGAGCGAGATGAACGAGAGGTCGCCGACGACCAGGCTCGTCTCGGCCGCGGACGGGTCGAGTGCCGCGTAGTCGGTCGCGGTGAGGTTGCGCGCGTTGACCCCCTCGACCACCGCGACACGGTCGTCGAGCGCCAGCACCGGGTCGAGCTGGCCGTGTCCCACGTCGAGTGCCACGACCCGCCGCGCACCGCGGTGCAGCAGCACCTGGGTGAACCCACCAGTGCTCGCACCGACGTCGAGCACGACCCGTCCAGAGGGGTCGATACCGAACGTGTCGAGTGCGCCGACGAGCTTGCGCGCGGCACGTGACACCCATTCGTCCACGGTGTCGACCACGATCGGCGCAGCCGGTCCCACCGACGTCGACGGCTTCACGACCGGTGCGCCTGCGACGGTGACGCGGCCGGCCTGGATCAGCTTGGCGGCCGCGGTCCGGGACCGGGCGAGCCCGCGGGCGGCCAGGAGCGCGTCGAGACGGACGGGCGCTGCGTCCTGTCCGACCGAGAGGTCGTCAGGCACTCGCCGAGCCACCGCTCTCGAGTCGCGTCCGCAGGTCGTCGTGGAGCGCGGCGAACGCGTCCGCGCGTTCCCCCAGCGGGAGCGACTCGGCCGCAGCGGTGCGCTGCGCGAAGTCGTCGCTTCCCTGCTCGTCGTCCGGCACGAGGGACACGCTACTCGCCGCCGTACAGCTTCGGGTCGACGTCGAGGCCGTAGATCGCGAGCCCGGACTCCCAGATGAGCGCCGTCCCCGCGCGCAGCAGATCGAGGTCGTCGCCGTCGTCCAGCACCCGCACCACGTGCCCGCGCATCGCCACCGTGACCTCGCCGACCGTGACGTACCGCGTGCCGTCCGGGTCCTCGCGGCGGACGGTGACCGGGTACGGCTCGGACAGACCACGGAGGTCGCGGAGGATGTACGTCGGACGGGAGCGCTGGTCGGCCGCGAGCACCTGCTTCGCCGTGTCGATGCCGGTCAGGACGAGCACGCTCGGGATGCCGGCGTCGTTCGCACCCTTGATGTCGGTGTCGAGTCGGTCGCCGATGAACAGCGGGTGCTCGCCGCCGAACCGGGCGATCGCGGCGTCGAAGATGGGTCGCTCGGGCTTGCCGGCCACGACCGGCATCCGGCCGACGGCCTGGTGCACCGCCGACACGAGCGTGCCGTTGCCGGGCGCGATCCCCCGCTCGACCGGGATCGACCAGTCCATGTTCGTCGCGACCCACGGCACGTCAGGATCCGCCAGGGCGAACGACGCCTCGGCCAGGTGCGTCCAGCCGAGGTCCGGGGAGAACCCCTGGATGACGGCTGCCGGCGAGTCCTCAGCGCTGGAGGTGACGGTGAACCCGGCTTCCTCGACGATGCTCGTCAGGCCGAGGCCACCCGTGACCAGCACCGTCGACCCGGCGGGGACGAGCGTCTCGAGGAGCCGGACCCCCGCCTGCGACGAGGTCACCACGTCATCGGCGGACACGTCGAGGCCGTACCGCTCGAGGTGCTCGGCGACGTCGACGGGCCGACGGGAGGCATTGTTCGTGATGTAGCCGACACGAGCCGTCAGTGACGCACGCGTCAGCGCTTCGACCGCGTGCGGGATGGCGTTGCGGCCGCGGTACACGACGCCGTCGAGGTCGGTGAGGACGACGTCCACACCGGCCGTCGGCGGCTTCGGGGCGTCAGTCGGCTGCGGACCCGTCGACGTCGATGGGGTTGTCGTCGTCGATCTCGCCGAGGTCGTCGTCGGGTTCGTGGGACTCGGGGTCACCGAGGGGCTCGAGCTGGTCGGGCTCCCCGGGCTCTCCGGGCTCGTCGGACTCGGGGTCGGGGTCGCCGAGGGGCTCGAGCTGGTCGGGCTCCCCGGGCTCGTCGGCCTCGGGCTCGGGCTCTCCGAGCTCGTCGGACTCGTCGTGCCCTTCGACTTCTTCCTCGACCACATCAACTGTCTCCCAAGCGTTCTCGTCGGCGACCTCGGCCAGGGCCGCGGTCGCACGATCGACACGGGCCCACCATTCGTCGGCCTCGTCCTGGCGGCCGAGCTCCTCGAGCGTGGCCGCGTAAGCACTGTAGAGCGCTGGGGACCACGTGTAGGCGGTGGAGGGGTCGAGCTGTGGAATCTCCAGCTCACCGAGTGCGGCTGTGGGGTTCCCGAGGTCGAGTCGCGCGCCGGACATGGCGATCGCCAGTTCGACCTGCACGGCGGTGTCCAGGGCAGCGCGGTCGACCGAACGGCCGAGCTCGAGTGCGCGCTCCGGGCGGCCGAGCCCGCGCTCGCAGTCGACCATCATCGGCAGCTGATCGTTGCGACCGGAGATGCGCCGGTACGTACGGAGTTCGCGGAGGGCCGTGGCGAAGTCGCCGAGCCGGTACGCAGTGATCGCAGCGGTCTCGCGGACGACACCGACACGGCCGGCCCGACGTGCGGCGCTCAGCGCGTGCTGGTTCGCCGTCTCCGGGTCGTCGTCCACGAGCATCGCGGCCGCGACCAGGTGACGTGCCACCCAGTCGGCGTTGTCCTTGCTGAGGGTCTTCAGTTCCGCCCGGGCGACCTTGTCGAGGTCGCGCGCGGTGATCTCCTCGGGGATCTCCGGGTCCTCGTGCCGCGGACGGATCGACTTCGTGCCGTAGGGGTCGCGGTCCTCCCAGTCGTCACGGGCCGACTCACCGAAGCGTGCACCGGCGTGCCGGCTACCGTCGCCGAACCGAGGGCGCTCGGTACGACCGCCGCGGTCGGGGTCGGTCCCGCCGCGGAACGGGCGGTCGGCGGGACGCCGCGGACGGTCGCCGTCGCGAGCAGGGCGGTCCGAACGGAACGGACGATCGCCGTCGCGAGCGGGGCGGTCCGAACGGAACGGACGGTCACCATCACGAGCCGGACGGTCCGAACGGAACGGCCGATCGCCGTCACGAGCCGGGCGATTCGAGCGGAACGGACGGTCACCGTCGCGTCGCGGACGGTCACCATCACGGGCGGGGCGGTCCGAACGGAACGGACGGTCACCGTCGCGCCGCGGACGGTCACCGTCACGAGCGGGACGGTCGGATCGGATCGGACGGTCACCGTCACGAGCGGGACGGTCCGATCGGAACGGACGGTCACCGTCACGAGCGGGACGGTCGGAACGGAACGGACGGTCACCGTCGCGCCGCGGACGGTCACCATCACGAGCCGGACGGTCCGAACGGAACGGACGATCACCATCACGAGCCGGACGGTCCGAACGGAACGGACGATCACCATCACGCCGCGAGCGGTCCGCACCACGAGGGCCGTCCCCGCGGGGAGGCCGACTCGAACTGTCCCGGTCCCCCCGCCATGCGGGACGCCGGCCGCCGTCGCTGCCCGACCGGTCCCCGTCCCGGAACGAACGCCCGCCATCGCGGGAGCCCCCACCGGCACGCGGCCGATCGCCATCGCGACGAGCACCAGCGCCACGCTCACTCTCGCGGCGCTCGAACTCACGCGGCCCGGACGACCAACGATCACCCTCGTTCCGGCGAGGCGAACGATCACCGTCGCGCCGAGGTCGGTCTCCGCGGTCGCCGTCGTTCCGTCGCTGCTCGTCGTCGTTCGCCACCGTTGCTCCTCGTTGCGTGCACGAGCTCGAGCCCGCGCGATCGTCCGCTGTGTCGTTGTGTCGGTGCCGCACCGATCACCCGGTGCTCGCGTCCAGTCCATCACGGACGGGCACACGAGTCGAGTGACTCACGGCAGAAACAGAAATGGCCACCGGCCTCCCGAGAACGAGGGTCTCCCCTACGAGTTCTCGATGGAGGGCCGGTGGCCACATCTGGTGTTGCAAGTAA